>JAENZF010000259.1 GCA_016841385.1 Methanobacteriota archaeon
GGTTCCAGAACTGCCTCGCGATCCCCGGCGGCTGATGAACGAACTCCAGTCCTGTGTCCGCGACCGATCGCTTGCAAGCATCAACGACATGGACCGGTACCCTTCCGGCCAGCATACGATCCTGGACACCGATTTCGGATTGCGGACGATCAGTTCCGCTCCGGGAGGGGGACGGTTCAGGACATCGGACTACACGACAAAGGTAAAGGTGAATGCTCTCGCGATCAAAAAACTGGACCGGATGACAGGAGCATCTCTCGCTCAACTCACCCGTGCGGACCTTCTCAGGAGCAGTTCGGCTCAAACGGCGAGACAGGTCGGGCTTACGGCAAAAGAGATTATGGCGTTGAAGAAGGAGAGTTTGGGGATCAAATCGAAATAACCTTCAGAGATCTGCACCCGGGGCCCGGTCCCCCGGGAGTTCCTTTCGGACACCCCGCATGGTCGTCTCGAAATCGTGCATGCGTGCAAAGTCCGGCGTGGAAAAGACCAGGCGGTACCCGTTGGGATCGCGCACCACGACGTCGCGGGTATTCCAGGGCCGGTCCACCGGGCCTTCGATGACGGCTCCTGCCCGTGCTATCCGTTCGGCAAAGGCATTGAAAGCAGGGATCGCATCGACCGGTTCATCGGAGAACGCGAGCGTGATGGTGGCGCCGGGGCACGGCTCGGTGCGGTCGTCTGTCCGGGGCACGAGCAGGATGTTCTGGTGCTTCAATCGCCGGAGATGGGCAAGGTGCGTCCTGTTCCGGTCGTCCTGCATGCTGTAGACGAGGGAGAATCCCAGTACCCGGGTGTACCAGTTCACGGACGCCTCGATATCCCGGGCCTCGAACGTGGGAAACAGCATCATCGGGTAGATCTCGTGCTCGGTCGCTTCCATGCTTCTCATCTCTGCCGCCATCGGACATCTGATTATCGAACCGTTCCCGGCACGGCTCTACGGACCCGTCTTTCCCGTATCGTGGACCATGGTCAGGACACTGAGGGTCTGAAAAGGCACCCACGCCCTGTGAGCGGACACGGTACGGAACCCCGCTCTCTCATACAACCGCACCGCTGCCGGGTTTGGGGCGATAACGTTCAGGACTACCGTTCCGCCCCCGCGGGACCGGACCTTCCGGACGGCGTTTTCAAGGAGAGCTGCGCCGACTCCCCTACCCCTCTCGGCCGGGACGACCGAGAGGCTGGAGATGTAGTATTCGGGTTCCAGGGCTCTCTTCAGGTAATGCGGTGCAAAGATCAGCCACTCGGCGAGAAGGAACCTGGCGGCGGTGACGGGGCCGGCCGCACGGGCAACGACAGAAAACTCCTCCCGGAGGCCGGGAGATTGAGGCGTCTGCATGATCAGGATCCCGACGACCCTGCCTGCCCTGACGGCGCAGGTGATGTTCTCGTGCCCGAAGGCGTTGCCGCCCGCTAAAACCAGTTTTTCAATATTTTGAAGAGCTTCTGTGCGATCCCTGCCAAAGGCGAGGGAGAAATACACCGGCTCGGTATCGTAGATGAGACCGGCAACCTCCTCAA
>JAENZF010000045.1 GCA_016841385.1 Methanobacteriota archaeon
GGCAACCTGGAGTCCGGGTTCCACTTCGAGTGGGACCCCGAGAAGCGGGACTGCATCCTCGAGAACTGCATCAGCAAGGATAACGGGCAGAAAGCCTACCCGACGAAGGCTTACAACCCGAACGACATGTCGACGCACTACTTCGGGGCCGGCTACTACGCCCCCCGGGGGGACATCACCTTCATCAGCTGTTACTCCGAGGGGAACAGCCAGCATGGATTCTACGCCACCAACGGCGGCAAGCTCTACAGCTGTGTCGACCGGAACGTCGGCGCCGGGAAGACCGATTACCAGCTCATCCAGCCGGCATCGTTCTACGCTGCCCCGACCCGGTCAATAACCCCGTCCCTGGTGCTCGAGGACTGCTCAAGCATCGATTCAAACGGCTATGGCCTCCATATCGACCTCGCAAGCGACGTCTGGATCAAGAACTTCCACCTGGAGAACCCGGCCGGGATCGACGGAAAGGCGACAAACCTCGGGGGGTCGCAGGGAGGGCCGCTGGCCAATTCCGTGGTAAACATCTATGCGTCGGGCGACCGGGCTGAAACACTGATCTGGGCCAGGAATAACGAGAATGTCGAGTATTCGGGCCAGATCGTCTCAAACACTACAAAGCCGTTTGTGATCGAGGGCGATCGAACCCGAAAGGTCCGGATCAAGGATATGGAGATTGTCTCCTCAAGCCTCGCGCCGTTCACCAACGGTGTGGTCCTCACAAATACGGTGCCCGCCGGAGCGGTGACGTTTGAGAATGTAGCGGTCACCTCGGTGGCGCGGTGACGGCCCGTGCGTGAAGTACCGCGTCTTCTTTTTGCTCCATGACGGCGTCTGCGTGGTCCCGGTATCCTGACGAATACCCGCATCGCCGGTGGATCGCCCCGGGCCATCGTGTACCCGGGCTGCTGGCGGTGTGCCATCGAATCCGGCCCAAAATCCGGTAGTTGATGCGATTCTCCGGCTGATTCCCCTGCGATCAGGGTGTCGCACGGGGCCGGTGCCGCAGACATTCCCCTATCCTTCCGGGGTGCGGCAGGGGGTGGCTGCCGCCCCGGTTGGTGGGAGATAGAGATCTTTGAATTCCCGGGATTTTTATATAATTCGCCGCATGGAATTCCTTGTTCTGGTCCCGTTCACCCATCCTGAATGCCCCCCGGAACCTTCGGTCAAGGCGAGTATTCTCTGAGGCATCTGCGCTAAAGTTGAATGTAGTACTTATATTTTCCTATTTGTCTGTAAGTTATGGAAATGACGAAAACTGGCAATTATGGCTGAGAATAATTGCTCTTTTGTGATTTAAAATAATGTGGGTTGTCCAATTAATTTAAAAAACATTTTAAATTACTGGTATCAGACAATGCAGTATCTCCCAAGAGGTGAGATAATGCGAGATAGACGGACAACGAAGCTTCTAATCGTAGTGTTCCTGATCGTCGGGCTGATCCCGATCGTCGGGGCACTCGAAGCGACCCCCAACGCGATTGTCGCGGCAAGCGACAGCAGTGCAGCCGATAAAGCATCGGCTGACTACGTCTGTGACGGGGTCAACGATCATGTGGAGATTCAGGCAGCACTGAACGCCCTGCCATCATCCGGCGGTGTTGTCCTCCTCACCAGCGGAACATACAACTGTGCAGGGATCATTGCTCCCAAAGCAGGCTCCACACTCATGGGGGAAGGTGAATCGGAGACATTCCTGAAATTCACCAGGGATGGACGGATCAACGTCGACCGTGAGTATGTTACGCTGGACGGGTTCCACATCAAGGGGACCGGCTACAGCAGCGGCGTCAAGTGGCTCGGCGTGATGACCGTCCGGGCAAGCCACGCGAAGATCCACAACATAGAGGGAACGGCGGATGCGAGCATCCAGGCGGTCTACCTCCTGATCCACGATCCGACGGTATACGCCCCCACCCTGCAGGACGTCGAGTTCGTCAACTGCAAGGCCGTGGACACCGGGACCTACGGGTTCCTCCACAACGCCTGGGGGTCGTCCAACAAGGTGATCAAGGACGTCCGCTACGAGAACTGCGCCGCGATCAACTGCGGGAGCGAAGGTGCGTTCAACCCCTGGATCACCGGGTTCGACTTTGCGGAACTAAACGACATGGACGGCCTCCGGGTGACGAACTGCCTTGCGGAAGGCAACCTGGAGTCCGGGTTCCACTTCGAGTTCGACCCGAAAGTGACGAATGCCGTCCTCGAGAACTGCGTGAGCCGCAACAACGGGCAGAAAGCCTTCCCGACAAAGGCTTACAACCCGAACGACATGTCGACGCACTACTTCGGCGCCGGCTACTACGCCCCGAACTGCGACGCGACGTTCATCAACTGCACGGCGGAGGGCAACTCCATGAACGGGTTCTACACGACGAACGGCGGCAAACTCTACAACTGCGTTGAGAAAGACACCGGTATCGGGAGGACCGACTTCTCTTACCGGGTGCCTGCCGGCTACTACAGCGTCCCGAGCCGCTCGGTCAACCCCGCGCTGGTGATGGAGAACTGCACGAGCATCAACTCGAACGGCTACGGCCTCCAGGTCGATCTCGCGAACAACGTGAAGATCCGGAACTTCCACCTGGTCGATCCGATCGGGTACAAGGGCAAGGGCTCGAGCCTCGGCGGCACGAACGGCCAGTTCGACAATGCCGAAGTGAGCATCTACGCGTCGGGCAACCGTGTGGAGACGCTCGTATGGGCGAAGGAGAACGTGAACACTGTCTTCTCCGGCCAGATCGTCTCCGATGCCGCAAAGCCGTTCGTGATCGAGGGCTACAGAACCAAAAATGTTCTCGTGAAGGACATGGAGATCGTCTCCAAGACCCTCCCCGCCGGCTCTTCCGGTGTGACCATCGTGAGCACGGTGCCGGCCGGTCAGGCGACCCTCCAGAACGTCAAGGTGACGTCCACCGGTTCGCCGGCACCGACCCCGACCGTCCCGAGTTCCACCCCGACGCCGACCCCCACCACTCCGCCGGCTTCCTCCGGGAAGCCTGACCTTGTGGTGACCGACATCTCCTGGACGCCGGCAAACCCGGCAGCAGGGGATGCGGTGACCCTCTCGGCCACGATCAAGAACCAGGGTGACGCCCCCACGCCAGCAGGCGCGAAGCACGGCGTCCTCTTTACGTTCGATGACGGGGCCGCCGGGTCCGGCGTCTGGTCCGACACCCACACCGCGTCGATCGCCCCGGGTGCATGGGTTACGCTGACCGCCAACGGCGGCTCGGCCGGTGCAACCTGGAAGGCCACCCTCGGCACTCACACCGTGAAGGCCAACGTGGACGACGTCAACCGGATCGCCGAGAGCAACGAAGCGAACAACGTCATGAGCAAGCAGATCACGGTCTCGAAGACCGCGTCGGGGTCAACCCCGACCCCCACTCCCACCACACCGGCTCCCTCCGGGAAACCGGACCTTGTGGTGACCGGTATCTCCTGGAAACCGGCAAATCCGGCCACCGGGAGCGCGGTGACCCTCTCGGCCACGATCAAGAACCAGGGGAATGCTCCCACGCCAGCAGGCGTGAAGCACGGCGTCCTCTTTACATTCGATGACGGGGCCGCAGGTCCCGGTGTCTGGTCCGACACCCACACCACGGCTATCGCCGCGGGTGCATCGGTCACCCTGACCGCCAACGGCGGCTCGGCCGGTGCAACCTGGAAGGCCGCCCTCGGCACTCACATCGTGAAGGCCAATGTGGACGATGTCAACCGGATTGCAGAGAGCGATGAGAACAACAACGTTATGGGCAAGGAGATCGTCGTCGGAACTCAGCCGGTTCCCGTCAGGGGAGACCTCAACGGAGATGGCAAGGTTGACTGGGCCGACGTGACGATCGCCGCCGGGATGGCACAGGGAACCGCCCAGTCCGATGCCGCTGCCGACTTCGATGGAAACGGCACCGTGGACTGGAAGGATGTTGCCGAGCTCGCCGACGTCTTCTTCGGCAGAACTTCCTCCCTGTAACGTCTGTACCAGAGGGCGGAGTAATTCTCCTGCCTTATTTTTACCCCCGTCACCCCGCATTCCGCAGGTATGGCCTGTAGAAAGCTCCCCTTCTGAAAAAAACTTTCTCCTGTTGGGTTGGACGCCGTCCGAGGTCGTTGCTAGCCGTACTGCCCGGAAGAGTTTCTCTCGGCGACCCTGCAACCCTGTGGAGGTCGGAGCGGTGGATACATCTATATAGGTGCCATCCGATACTGGCGACCGATGGCAGTAGCACTCCCCAAGAACTTCAGCGAGGTCAGGCAGCACTTACAGGAACCGCTTATCAGGAATTCGTTCTTCATCATGGCGTCATCGTTCGCCGCTGCGGGGTTTGGGTTCTTCTTCTGGATGATTGCAGCCCGGCTCTACTCGCAGGCGGACGTGGGCATTGCAACCGCCCTGATGTCGTCCATGGGGCTTCTCATCCTCATCTCCCGGCTCGGCCTGGACCAGTCGGTGATCCGTTTCTTCCCCCAGCGCGACAAGAACAAGGTGCTCGGAACCGCCATCCTCGTCCCGACAGCGGTGGCGCTCGGTGCAGGGGTGGTCTTCATCGCCGCAGTGGATGTCGTATCTCCCGAGCTCACGATTGTCAGGACGGTCGCGCCGCTCTACCTCATCTTCCTCGGGGCCTACTCCGTCACCTGGGTCCTCGAGGGTGCGTTCAACGCCCTGCGGAAGTCCGAACACTACTTCGTCCTGAACCTGTTCTACGGGTCGAGGATCCTTTTTCTTGCCCCCCTGATCTTCCTCGGAGCGATGGGCATCTTCAGCGCCTTCGGTCTCTCGTTCTTCCTCGGGCTCATCCTCGCACTCGTCCTCCTCGCCCGGTGCTCCGTGTGGCCGGCACTGGGTGTGGACCGGAGCTTCCTGCGGGAGGCATGGCAGTTCTCCGCCGGTGCATACGTTGCCGGGATACTGATGTCCGCTCCGAACATGGCCATCCCGATCATGGTGCTCCATGTGCTCGGGGCGGAGAGTACCGCCAACTACTACATCACCTACGCGATCGTCTCGATACTCTTCATGATCCCGTACGCGTTCACGACCTCGCTCTTTGTTGAGGGAAGCCACGGAGGGGAGATGAAGAAAAGCGTGCTCCGGGCGCTCGCGAGCATGTTCGCCCTGCTCATACCTGCAATCATCGGGCTCTCTCTCTTCGGGGAGCAGATCCTCAGCCTGATCGGCAAGGACTACGTCGAAGGAATGGCCCTGCTCCAGGTGCTCGCCGCATCCGCTCTGTTCGTCTCCGTCTGCCAGACCTTCATATCGATTGCAAAGGTCAGAAACGACATCAGGAGCCTCATCATTCTCAGCGGTTTCATCAGCGTTGCCCTGCTCGGGCTCGGCTACACCATGATGAACCGGTTCGGCCTCATCGGCATGGGGTATGCGTGGCTCGGCACGTATGTGGCAGGAACGCTCCTCGTCGGCGTGATCCTGAAGAAGAAAGGATGGTTATAACTGTTCCCCGAGCTGCTGCAGGTCCCGGGAGGAATGACCCCCCTCCGGTCATGCAGGAGCAGCTGCCCGACCTTTACCGGTAGTAGACGGCGGAACCGGCATTATCGTAGACCTTGTTCCTGTTCCGGATGAACCACCCTGCATCGGTATAGGCTGCCGTAGTGACCGCGTGCTCCTGTGCCTCGATCCGGATGCTATCCCTTAGGAGGTTATACGTACCGAAGTAGAGGTAGGAGTTGGGCTCCACCAGCGACGCATTTGCCGGAACGTATCGTTGACGGTTCGGGTCGAACCCCAGCAGGAGCCACCAGCGCGTGCCGTCGACGTAGATGGGGCGCTCGATTCCTTCCGAGAAGAGCCATCTTGCTCCCTGCACCTCTTTGCCGTTGAAGACCGGTTTATCCCCGGAGGTCTCGAGCGCCATCGATGTCGGACTGTCGTCCACGACCTGGTAGATGAGCCCGCTGTTGAAGAGGAAGAAGACGACGAAGAATGCCGATATCGCCTGATAAGCCGTTCCTATCAACGGGACGGCCCTGATCGAGCGTATTCTCCTTGCTACTGCCTCGTAGATCGCTATGCCGCCGATGATCGCGAACGGGGCAAGGAAGATCAGGGTGATGTGGTAGAGCCGGCTGGTGTTGAGCGAGCTTGCGAAGAACGGGACGACGATACCGGCTATGTTGATGAGGAGGAAGACGAGCGAGACGGCGAGGTACTCGGGCTCGATGCGCCACCGCTCGCGCTTCACGAGGGTCGCCAGCAGCCCCACGGCGATGAGTCCCTGGGTGGCGATATGGACGGCCTTTGCCAGGCTATGCAGGGGTGTCGCCGACTGGCTGGTAAGGATATGCATCCCCTGGACGGTTGTCGGGTCGAAGGAGTCCGCAAACAGGGTATTCCATATCTTGTCCCCGATGCCGGTGACGGTAGCGAGCGCCGTGCCTTCGGCTACCGTTGAGTACCAGAGGTAGGCGAGGGCGGCAAAGACGAGGATGTAGGGGAGGACGAGCGTTCTCGCCGGAAGGTCGGGCTTCAGGAAGCCCAGCTTCCCGGTGAGCCCCTCCGGCAGCCAGGACTGCAGGCGCTCGGGAATGACGAGCAGCAGCCATGCCGGAATGAGCGAGAAGAAGTAGATGTACGAGAGGCCGTAATGCGAGACAATCATGGCAAAGCCGAAGGCGACCATGAGGAACGCCTGCTTGTTTCGGGCCATGGTCTTGTCGATCATCGCAAGGATCGTCAGCGCGAGAAAGAGTTCCGCGATCTGCTGGCGGGCGAGAGAGATCATCTCCGTATAGAAGGTGAAGAACGCGAAGAAGAAGAAGATCGAGAGAAACCCGATCCTTGCATTGGTCTGTTTCTCGACCACCCGGTAGAGCCCGAGCGGCACGAGCGCGAAGAGAAGGGGGTAGAGGATCTTGAAGACCCAGACCGGGTCAAGATCGCAGATGAGTGAGTAGATGGGGACGAGCGCAACGACGGAGAGCATTCCATTCGTGTTGTACGGGATGCTCATGTCCCAGAGGCCCGGTATCAGCACGCTGTTCACGAGGTGGAGCTCGTGGTGGATATCGTAGCCCCAGACGTACTCCGATATCAGTGAGGTATGGTAGAGAAGCGAGAGCGCGATAGTGTAGATCGCGAGCGGATAACAGGACACCGGGATGAGACGGTCAAACCCGACGGCGAGGCCGACGATGGCGATCAGGACGAGGAGCAGGAAGAGGAGCGTGACCATGTGGTACTCGTTGCGCATGTACGTCCCGATGATCGCAAAGAACGGGAGCAGCATCAGGAACGGTGCTGCAGGGGAGGTGGAAATGTCCATCTCCGGGCTGGAGGCGGCATGTCCCCGGTCCCTGGTAAGTGCGAGGTAGAGCAGGATCTGCACGACGGCGACGATCGTGAGAAAGAGGATCGCAAACGAGAACGGTCGTGTATACCCGAGCAGCGGGTAGGCGATGTTGGCGGCGAGGCCGGTAAGCATGAGGACCACAAGGCTCAGCCCGACAGAGTAGAGCGCCGTCTCGATCGTGCCCAGATCGTGGAGCCTGAGCGCCTTCAGCACGAGAACTCCGGGCAGGAAGGTGAGATACAGAAAGGCCAGAGCTTCTCTTGCGATCGGTATGTGATACCCGACGAGGCCGAGGCAGACTACCCCGACGAAGGCGAGCTGGAGTGCCTGAAATACCCAGAAAAACGTTTTGTTATCCCAGTCGTTCATCTGGAGCGGGTTGAGCAGGTGCATGGTATCCCTTGTATGCCTCTAGTCGATCTTGTGTCCGGGAAATCCGGTCGGTCTTGTGTCCGTGGAAGTATCTTCCTCTTCGGTGGCACCTGACAGGCCGTGTGCTGTATCAGTGCACCTACTCTCCGGTCCATCTATTAATGTGTTGTGTCTGCCCGGGCCTTATTGTGGGAGCGGCCCCATTCCCGTGCATCCGTTCCGGCCGGGAGGTGCGGACGGTCATCGCTCTTTCCCGCCGGCGGGGGCTGTCTCGGCGAAGACCTCGTCTGCAGGAGGTTTTCCCCTCCCCTGAGCGGGTGCCAGGTCGTTATAGACTGCAAGGAGAGATCGTGCGATTGTTTTCCAGGCCATGTCAGTCTTCAGCTTCGTGTAGCCCTGCTCTCCCATGCGCCGGCACGCCGCCGGGTCCTCGAGCAGGCTCACGATCGCAGAGGCCAATGCTGCCGGGTCGCGTGGGGGCACGACATACCCGGTCTCTCCGTCATCGACGACCTCGGGCAGGCTTCCCACGTTCGTGACCACCACCGGCCGCCGGAACCCGTACGCGGTCGGTATGACGCCGCTCTGGGATGCTTCGAGATACGGGAGCGCCACGACGCTCGCCTGCTGGAAGAGCCGGGCGCCCTCTTCGTAGGGTATCCTGTAGTTGTAGACTTCGAACGTGTCCCGCCCCGCCATCGCCTCCTCGTACCTGTTGAAGTCCTCGCCCGTTCCGGCGATGACAATCCGGGCGTCCGGGACTTCCCGGGTGATGAGCGGTTCTGCCTGGATCAGGCAGTCGAGTCCCTTATAGCGGTGGATTCGGCCGAAGAAGAGGACCCGGCGGCCGTCCGGCTCCAGGCCCTCCTGTTCGAACTTCACAAACGGCGCCACTTCGTGCTCGCCGATCGGGATGACATGCACTTTCCGTCCCGGGACACGGTAGTTCTCCACCAGGATCTCCCTGAGCGCTTTCCCGTGGACGAAGATCCGGTCGGGCAGGACTCTTGATACGAAGAGGGTGAGCCTGTAGAGCAGGGAACCGATGTCCAGGAGGCGATCTTCGCCGGGATGCGGCTCAATGTCATGGAACGTCGCCACCAGCGGATACTTCCGGAGCATGGGGAGGAGCGGGCAGAGCATGGGGTTGTTCACCTGGAAGTGAACGACGTCGGGCCCGAAGTCGTTGATTGCGGCGATGATCTCCCTGAGCATCGAGTAGCGTGACGGACCGGGCCTTTCTGAATGCCGGGAGTACCCGAAGATGTGGACCTTCACCTCCGGATCGACGCTCTCCAGGTACTCCTCCGACCTGTAGTCCGGGAGCAGCAGCAGCACCTCGGTGTGACGGGCAAGTTCGTTTGCCATCTGAATGGTGTAGTCGTAGAACCAGAAGGTCAGGCATGCCACTCGCATAGGGGCACTCTCTGTGAGGACGCTCTATATAGATATTGCGTCCGGGAGCGCCGTTGGTGTCAATGGATCCGGGCAGAAGGGTATGAGCCCTGCGGATTCCGCTCCGGCGGCGGTTCTCCTCCTGGTGTTTTTGCCCGGTCTCCCTGTAGTATCCGGTCCCTGTGACCCCGGATTCCGCCCCCCGGGCCGGTGCCTGTGCCTTCTTTCGCCACCGCCCGGCGGCGAGGGCCGGAGCCCCCGGGCCATACCGGCGCACGGAACCGAATTTCCATCCGCTCTGCGTGAAAGCGTTTCAGGAAGGGTCGATCCCGGCGATCAGCGGCAGAAGGCGCGGCTATTTATATTCTTTGGTTTTAATTTCAATAATTATATAATATGTTTTTGCATCAACCTATCTCCGCTGTCCTATGCCTTATTCCGAACTAAACGGGATATGGCTGCCTATATTGTCGAATAGCCCTCGTATGCAATTTTATTTTATGAATAAAATATATATACTGCAATTGAAAGACGGTAGTGATACCTCACAGAGGCTGAATGGCATGACAGACAGGCAAAATATACTAAGACTGGCTGCAGTACTTCTGGTGTGCTGCCTCATCCCGGCATTCTCTCCGGTAAGTGCAGCCGAGTCTACAAGTCCGGCCACGCTCACCGTGGCTGCAAACGATAGCACCGAACTGTCGAAGAACCAGGCAGACTATGTCTGTGACGGAGTCGACGACCAGGCTGAGATCCAGGCAGCGCTCGCCGCACTGCCGGACGGCGGTACGGTCGTTCTGACCGAGGGTACGTTCAACTGTGCCGGGGTCATCGCACCGGCGGCAGGCACGACGCTCTCCGGCCAGGGTCCGGAAGCGACGTTCCTTGAATTCACCCACGACGGGCGCATCAACGTCGACCAGGAATACATCACGCTTGATGGGTTCCATGTCGAGGGCAGCGGTTACAGCAGCGGCGTCAAGTGGCTCGGCGTGCTGACCGTCCGGGCAAGCCACGCGAAGATCCACAACATCACGGGAACGGCGGATACGAGCATCCAGGCGGTCTACCTCCTGATCCACGATCCGGGAGTCTACGCGCCGACGCTTGAAGACGTCGAGTTCGTCAACTGCCAGGCCGTGGACACCGGGACGTACGGGTTCCTCCACAACGCCTGGGGCTCGTCCAACAAAGTGATCAAGGATGTCCGCTACGAGAACTGCGCCGCGATCAACTGCGGGAGCGAAGGTGCGTTCAACCCCTGGATCACCGGGTTCGACTTTGCGGAACTAAACGACATGGACGGCCTCCGGGTGACGAACTGCCTTGCGGAAGGCAACCTGGAGTCCGGGTTCCACTTCGAGTTCGACCCGAAAGTGACGGATGCCGTCCTCGAGAACTGTGTGAGCCGGAACAACGGGCAGAAACCCTACCCGACGGTGGCCTACAATCAGAACGATATGTCGACGCACTACTTCGGGTGCGGCTACTACGCCCCGAACTGCGACGTGACGTTCAAGAACTGCACTGCGGAGAGCAACTCCCTGTATGGGTTCTACGCGACGAACGGCGGCAAACTCTACGACTGTGTCGAGACTGACACCGGCGCCGGGAAGACCGACTACACCTACCGGAAACCTGCCGGCTACTACAGTATCCCGAGCCGCTCCGCGAACCCCGCCCTGGTGCTGGAGAACTGCACGAGCACCGACTCGCACGGCTACGGCCTCCAGGTCGATCTCGCGAGCAACATCCAGATTAGGAACTTCGAGCTCGTGAACCCGGCCGGGATCGACGGTAAGGGTGCAAGCCTCGGCGGCACGAACGGTCAGTTCAGCGACGCCGAAGTAGACATCCACGCCTCCGGAGACCTGGTTGACACGCTCGTATGGGCGAGGAACAACCAGAACGTCCAGTACTCGGGAGAGATCACCTCCGGCTCCGAAAAGGCGTTCCTGGTCGAAGGCGGCCAGAACGTCCAGACCGCGGGCATGACGGTTGCACCTGCCGGCGAGTAAAACAGCCAATATCACCGGTCCCTGACCGGGACCGGCCCCAATCTTTTTTTCGATTTTGCACCCGGCGGAACGGCGGGTGCATGAGCACCGATAGGAACGACGTTCCGGAGGAACGGAGTTCGAGCACCGAAGGTGCGAGTTGCGAGTTGCGATGGGCCGAAGGGCCGGAGCATGAGCACCAAAGGTGCGAGTAACGACGGACGGAACGTCCGGAGTTCGAGAAGGCCGAAGGCCTTCGTTGTGCGACTCCGGCGGAACGGCGGGTCGGCACCATCGAAACTCTCCGAGTTTCTCATGCACCCGCCCTCCGGCCGGGTGCATCTAAAAAGTATCCGGAGCCTTCGGGATCGCCCCTCTTGAGAGTTCCGCCGGTGTGTTCCCTTCCGAACTGCTGGCAACCTGCGCGTAAAAGGCCTCAATATCGTGGACGATCGATTGCCAGTTGTACCTGGTCCGGACGAGCTCCTTCGCCTGCTCGCCGAACCTGGCTCGTAAGGCGTCGTCGGCGAGCAGGCGCCCTATGGTTTCGGCGAGCGCCTCCGGCGTGCATCTGGTATTGAACCCGACGGTGTTGTCGATCCATCCGAGCCGGTCTCCCTTCCCCGTCGTCACGATGGGGGTTCCGCAGAGGCATGCTTCGAGGAACGTGACGGGAAAGCCGGTAAAAGTCGGCGTCACGAAGACATCGGCGTCGGTGTACGCAGCCATCTTGTCTTCCTTGCTCACGAACCCGGTGAAGACCACCCGGTCGTCGAGGCCAAGCGACCTGACCCGCTGCCTGAACTCATCGTTGTGGCCCATATCCCCGCCCACCAGCATGAGGACAACGTCGCCCTCCGCCCGTGCGACCTCTGCAAACGAGCGGATCAGGAGGTCGATCCCCTTCGTCGGATCGAGCCTTCCTAAGTAGAGCACGACCTTCGTGGCGTCGTCGATGCCCCACGCGGCACGGAACCTGCCGCGGGCCGGAAGATCGGGGTACTCGGCGAGGTCGATGCCGTTGGGGACGATCGCGATCTTCTCATCGGCAACACCCAGATCGCGGTAACGCCCGGCCTCCGTTTCATTGAGTGCGATCACCCCTGCGGCGCCGAGGATCACCTTCTTCGACCAGAACCGGTCGAAGAGCCGCTTCATCCGTTTGGATCCCGTATCCTGCGGGAGCGCCCCGTGTGCCTGGAGCACATAGGGTACACCGTACTTCCTCGCGTAGTGCGAGGCGATGATGGTGAGCATGGTGCGATGGTCGTGGATGTGGATCACATCGAACCGTGCGATCTCCCTTCTCGCGACCGCCGGCATACGGTAGGGCATCACCGGCAGGATCGCGCCCCGTGTGTATCTTCGTAAATTCTCAAAGTAATAAACGTTCATCCCGTCGACGGAGGTCAGGCTGTTCGTCGGCAGGTCGTTAGGATAGATGCTCCTGTTCGTCGTGTAGACCGTGATCTCGTGCCCGTTCTCGTGAAGGGTATGGGAGATGTCATATGCGACCCGTGCCACCCCCCCTGACTCCCAGACTGGTTTGAAGAACGGAGTGACCTGTAGTATCTTCATGCATGTCCCCCTGTATGCTGCTGCCTCAGCCGCCGCCGAATCAGACCCGCATAGCAGTTCAGGCAGAACGGCGTCACCAGCCAGACCCCGCATTCGATCAGGGGCGCGAGCCCGTGCTGCCGGATCCGGTAGCGGTAACTCTCCAGGTTATAGGCCAGGTAATCCTCGCCGATCTCCTCGAACCACCATTTCCTGGTGACTTCTCCGCTCTGTACCCTATCCGAGCACTTCGTGATCCAGCGCTGCACCAGTTCCCGGGTCCGTCCCTCCGCCACCTCGGGCTGGAAATCGCTGTTGATGACGCAGGGGGTGACCGTGTAGTCCCGGATGCCGTGCCGGTCGAAGTCTACCGAGAGGATCATGGTGCTGTTGATCTTCTCCTTGAAGATCTCGGTGTCGAACTGGAAGTTCCCGAGTGAGTAGGCGATCAGGCCGTCCTTATACCGTTCCAACCCCTGGATGGTATGCGAGTGGTGCCCGAGAACCAGGGTCGCCCCGTTGTCGATGAGGGCATGGGCGAGTCTGACCTGGCTCGGGGAGGGGTAGTAGGTGTTCTCGATCCCCCAGTGCAGGGAGACCACGATATGGTCGCATTGGTCCTTCAGTGCCCGGATGTCGTTGATGATGGCCTTTTTCTTCAGTTTGCCTACCGTGACGCCCGGTGGCGACCGGAACCTCCCGCTTGTGTAACCGAGGAAGCCGAGCCGGATCCCGTTGTGCTCGACGACCAGCCCTCCCGGGTTTTCGTCACCCCGTGCCCCTCCGATGTAGGCGATACCACGGGTCTCGAGACCCTCGAGGGTCTTCTCGAACCCCTCCCGCCCCATATCAAGAGTGTGGTTGTTCGCCACGCTGAGGATATCGAACCCGGCGTCTTTGAGGAATCCACCCGCTTCCGGCGGGGTTGTATTGACCCAGCGTTTCCTGCTCTCGGTGCCGCTCTCGGAGAGGACCGTCTCCAGGTTCCCGAAGAGCAGGTCTTTCTGCCGGAGTTCGTGCTGGATCCGGGCGAACGGTTTCTTGTCGTTCCTGATCCAGAGCAGCACGTCACCGACGGCCCGCAACCGCACCGGGGTCATACCTCTCCCCCGGCAGTCTCTTTGCTCGCTGCAGAAGGCCAGGGTCCGTAGCCGACCTTTATCGTCGGTTTGCAGGCCCCGACTCTCTTAAGTCCCGGTGATGGGGCTCTGTTCCCGTCTGCGAGAAAAATCTTCATGTACGGATAATCTGGAATACTGCCTTCCCCCCCTCGAAGCGTTGAGTTCCAGACTGGCATTGTAGCAATATATAATTTGCCCTGCTTACGGCCGCCGGCAAGCCGACCCCGAGGCGTACGGTGGCCGTGGAGAACCCGGCGCTCCGGGTGAGGCACGGAGTGATTTCGGCAACTCTACCGCCCGGGGTGCCGAACCATTAACTGCTTTTACATCGACTATATAGATAGACTGTCCAGCGGCAGATGATGAGAGTTACCCCCACTGATCCGGTGATGAAGCAGGGGGCTGATGCCGCTGT
>JAENZF010000046.1:0-2820 GCA_016841385.1 Methanobacteriota archaeon
GATGCGCTCGACGAGGGGCTGCTCGTCGTCGGTCCCGACAACCGGGTGGCCTGCATCAACAAGCATCTCCGGCACCTCCTCGGCATCGACCGGGACGCACTCTGTGGGACCGATGCAGATCAGTTCATCTGCCGGACCCTGTTACCCTGTATCTGCGAGGAGTCGTGCAGGGGGGAGATCCTGGTGTCCTTCTCGGGCTGCTCCCGGGCTTTCGATACCCTGTGCACGCTGCGGTCGCCCGGTGGCGGGGAGGAGCGGGTCCGCTACTCATGCCGGGCTGTGCATGAAGGTCCGCTTCGCGGAAATCGGATCGTGCGTCTCTCTTTCGAATCATCCGGCCCCCGGGGCGGTTCTGTTGCTGACGCCCCGATCCTCCCGGGACCGTTGCCCGGAAGGCCTGCGGATACCCCCAAACAGAGGCGGATAGAGGAGATCCTGCGGGAGAGCGAGGACAGGTACCGGTTCCTCGTCGAGAACCTCAACGAGGGCATAGGCCTGATCGACACACAGGGCATCGTGGTCTTTGCCAACCAGAGGATGGCCGATCTCATCGGCTACCCGGTCGCCGAGATCATCGGAGCACCGGTCTCTACGTTCGTCGATGAGGAGGGTGCCGGGTGCCTGGGAGAATATCTGCAGAACCTGGATCGGAACCCGCGCGAAGTCTTCGAACTCGAGGTCGTCCACAAGAACGGTGCCCGCATCCATACGCTGATGGCGACCACCCCGATCAGCGACGCCGACGGCACCTGCCGGGGGTTCCTTGCCGGGGTCCAGGACATCACCCCCCTGAAGCGGATGGCGATGCAGCTCCGGGAGAGCGAGGAGAAGTACCGATCGCTCGTCGAGCTCTCGGCCGAGGCGACCCTGATCCACCGCGACGGAAAGATCGCATACATCAATCCCGCCGGCATGCGGCTCTTCGGCGCTTCACGCCCGGAGGAGATCCTCGGGAAGGCTATCCTTGATATCGTCCACCCGGAAGCCCGAGATACCATCGAGGCCCTCACCGCGCGGGATCTGCAGGGGGAGGAGACACCGCTCGTCGAACTGCGGGTCGTCAGGCTCGACGGGACGACGGTCCCCATCGAGGGGAGGGGCACACGGGCGTTTGTCGAGGGCCGGCCTGCGGTCCAGGTCGTTATGCGGGATGTCACTCACCGGAAGCAGGCGGAGGAGCAGCTGCAGGCAAGGAACCGGCATCTCCTGCTGTTGAACGGGATCATCGGCACATCCGCATCGGCCCGTTCACCCGGGGAACTGATGGAGACGGCGCTCGACCAGACGCTCGACCTCCTCGGCTACGACGGCGGCGCAATCTACCGCCTCGGTGTCGGACGGGGAGGGGTCACTCTCCAGTGCCGGCGGAACATGCCGGAGATGTGCCAGGAGCGGGCGGGGCTCATTATGAATGAGTCGTGCGCCGGCACTCTCGCCACCGGCCTTCCCCACTACCTTGAGCATGATCGGGACCGGAGCACCCCCACCTCCCGTCTCCTCCGGGAACTCGGGCTTGCCACACTCGCCTGTATCCCGCTCGTCGTCGAATCCACCGTCGTCGGGGCGCTTCTCATCGGGAGCAGGGACCGGGAGTCCTTCCCTCCCGAAGAGCGCGCGCTCCTCGAGGCGATCGGCCGGGAGATCGGGGCCGGCATCCTGCGGGGAATGCTCTACAGGAGGCTTGAAGTGGCAAACCAGGAAGCAAACCTGTACCTCGACATCCTCACCCATGATATCCGAAACGCCGACAACGTCACAAACATCTACGCCGACCTCCTCATCGACGAACTCGAGGGAGAACCGGCCCGGCACGCCCGGAAACTGAAAGACGGGATCAAAAAGAGCATCGAGATCACCGCAAACGTCGCCACCCTCAGGAAGATCCACGAGAGCCGGGCCGGGCTTGTGCCTCTTGACCTCCACGACCTGATCCAGGAGGAGATCGCCCATTTCCCCGACCTTCGCATCCAGTACCGCGAGCTGCCCGTGGAGGTCCTTGCCGACGACCTCCTCTGCGAGGTCTTCACGAACCTCATCGGCAACGCCGCAAAGCACGGGGGGCCGGATGTCGAGGTCACGGTGGCGGTCGAGAACCTGGATGAAAGGACCGTCATCGTCACCGTTGCCGATACCGGTCCCGGTGTCCCGGACGGCGTGAAGGAGACGATCTTTTTCCGATTCGAGCGGGAGGGCGGCAGGCGAGGGAGCCAGGGCCTCGGCCTCTCGATCTGCCGGATGCTTACTTCGCGCTACGGCGGCAGGATCTGGGCCGAGGACCGCGTCCCCGGGCACCCGGAGGAGGGGGCGGCGTTCCGGTTCACCCTCCGGAAGGCCTGACTTCAGAACGGTATGCCTGCATCATATGAACCGGGCTGCTAGACTGTTCCAACTGCGTATCAGACGCAGATGATCGGGTTTATTCCTTCCACCGCAGAGATAAATAGCCATGCACAGGATAATTCTTCTTCTCTTCACCTGCATGCTCCTCTCTGCCGGATGCCTCACTGCGAGTGAGCCTCAGGCAGAGGCGGGGGTCTGCCTGATCGCCCCGGTGGACCCTGTCCCCATATTCGACGGCCGGGCGACGTATGCCGGGCTCGTCGGCGAGGAGACCCCGCAGATCCGGACGAACTACAGCATGGGTTATGTCGTCATCCCGCCGGGCAGCGCGACGCCCCCGCACCGGTTGATCGGGACAACGGAGCTCGTCTACGTGCTCGGAGGAGCGGCGGAGATCCGCTGCGACAACGAGACGGTGACCGCCTGCGAAGGGGAGACCGTCCTCCTGCCGGAAGGGGTGCTGCAGTCGATAGCCTCGGT
>JAENZF010000046.1:2920-14124 GCA_016841385.1 Methanobacteriota archaeon
GCGAAGGGGAGACCGTCCTCCTGCCGGAAGGGGTGCTGCAGTCGATAGCCTCGGTCGGCGATACCGACCTCCGCTACCTCACCGTGATCCAGCCGCCCTTTACAGCCGCGATCGAGATCTCGGGAGACGAGCTTGCCGTGCTCAGTGTGATGACGAATGATACGCCGATCGTCGTCGCCGATCCCCGGGAGGGGATCGAGTGGGACCTCGAATCCGGCGTGGCGGTCTACACCCTCGCAAACCCGGTGCTGATAAACGAGACGGAGATCCCGATCAACTATAGTGTCGCATACGCCGAACTCCTCCCGGGCGGCTACCTTGCATACGACGGGATCATCGGCTCATCCGACCTGCTCTACGTGATCGAGGGGGAGCTTCTAGTCGCCACGCTCGACGGAAAAGCGTTATTGGTCCCTGCCGGGAGTGCTGCATATATTCCGCCGGGCCTGGTGAAGGAGTCCCGGAACGCCGCGGACTCGGTCACGAAGGTCCTCTCGTTCGTCGACCCGGCATGGACGCCGGAGAAGACCGCCCTCTGGGACTGACGGGCCCCTCCCATCTTTTTTGCGTCTCAACTGCCTGCCCGGCCTATCCGCAGGGCGTTTGCTATGACCGCAAGCGAGAGCCCCATATCCCCGAACGCCACCGCCATCCAGAGGGAGACGAGGCCCAGGACGGCAAGCCCGGCGATGCCGAGTTTCACCACGAGCGCCGTCGTGACGTTCTGCCGTACGACCGAGACCGTCTTCTCAGAGAGGGCCACGAGGTAGGCGACCCGTGAGATGTCGTCCTCCATCACGACGATATCGGCCGCCTCGATCGCGACGTCCGACCCGATGGCCCCCATCGCGACCCCGACGTTCGCCCGCGCGAGCGCCGGGGCGTCGTTCACGCCGTCGCCGACCATCACCACGAGCCCGTAGCGCTCCATCAGTTCCTCGACCATCGCCACCTTATCCTCCGGGAGGAGGCCGGCGTGGCACTCGTCGATCCCGATACGGCGGGCCACCGCCTCTCCGACACGCTCGTTGTCCCCGGTGAGCATCACCGTCCTGATACCCCGCGCCCGGAGATCGGCCACCGTCTTTTTGGCATCCTCCCTGACGACGTCCGAGAGGGCGATGAGCCCGATGACCGCTGACGCGGTGCCGGCGAGGACGACGGTCTTTCCCTCTCCCTCCAGGCGGTTGTACGCTGTCTGCCATGCCCCGCCGGGGAGCTCCGGGAAGAGCGCGGGATTTCCGATGAGGTAGGCCGCACCGCCGATCCGCCCCTGGACGCCTTTGCCGGTGACCGATGCGAACTCCTCGACATCCCGGAGGACGGTGCCCATCTTCTCCGCCCGCCGCCGGACCGCCTTCGCGATCGGGTGGCCGGAGCGCGACTCAAGCGACGCGGCGACGGCGAGCACCTCCGCCTCCGGCACCCCGAAGCCGACCACGTCGTCCACCTCAAGCCTTCCGATCGTGAGCGTCCCGGTCTTGTCGAAGACTATCACCCCCGCGAGCCCCACGGCCTCGAGGGAGTCCCGGCCCTTGATGAGCACGCCGTTATGCGCCGCGGTCGTGATCCCCGAGACCATCGAGACCGGAGTGGAGATGGCGAGCGCACAGGGGCAGGCGATGACGAGCAGGATCAGCGCCCGGTAGAACGCTTCGACGAACGGGACGCCGAAGGCAAGCGGCGGGACCACGACGAGGAGGGCGGCGACGAGGATGACCGCCGGGGTGTAGTAGCGCGAGAACCGCTCGATGAGCGCCTCGGTGGGAGAGGTGTGGGCCTGGGCCTCCGCGACCAGCGCCACGACGCGGGCTATGGTGCTCTCCGCTTCGGGCTTCGTCACCCGGACCTCGAGGTAACCGTCGGTGTTGCGGGTCCCGGCATAGACAGCGTCCCCGACGCCCTTTGCCACCGGGACGCTCTCCCCGGTGATCGGCGCCTGGTCGACCGAGGACTCACCGGCAGTGACGATGCCGTCGAGCGCGACGGTGTCGCCCGGCCTGACGATAGCGGTCTCCCCGACACCGACGTCGCCGACTCCGACGGTCGTTTCCCCGCCGTCCCGCCGGACCCGGGCCGTCTGCGGCGCGATATCGAGGAGCGACGCGATCGAGCGCTCTGCCCTCCCGGCGGCGTACTCTTCCAGGAACTCGGCGATGGCGTAGAGGTAGAGGACGGTCGCGCCCTCTGCGGCGTTCCCGGTCAGGAACGCGCCCGCCGCCGCGATGGATATGAGCACGGCGATGCTGAACCGGAACCGGATGAGGGCGAGGAACCCGGCCTTCAGGACCCCATAACCGGATATGACCGCGGCGGCGAGCAGCAGGGCCGTGCCGACGAGGGGATACGGAGTGAAGTACCCGGCGAGTATCCCCGCGAGAAGGAGGAGACCTGAGACCACGAAGACCGCGACCTTCCACCGGTCGACGACCGGTCTGTGAATCTCGCAGATCCCGGCCCGGCAGCGGGGGCAGGACGGGCACTCTTCATGCCCCGTCACGGCCCGCCTCCTGCCGGAACCTTCCGGGCGTAGGTCTCCATCATTGAATATGTAATCTGGGCTACGTTCCACTTAAAGGGTGGTCTGGGCGCATTCCCTGAGCTGCCTCCGACGCGATCACCCCGGGAGAGAGAAGGCCACCCTTTCACCGAGCAGAAACATTATGAAGAGATCGCCCCAAGTAATTGGAAAGATTACTTCCTCCATGGCATGCCCGGGTGCCGGCCCGCTGGCATACCCGGTCACTCTGCCCACGTTCCCTGCAGGACTCAAACGATGCCTACGCCGGACTTCACCACGATCCCTCCGGACAAACCGGAAGCTCCCGACCGACTCGCCGACGAGACGGTTCCCTGCAGTATCTGGATCTGCCGATCCGACGGCGTGGCGCTCGAAGAATGCCGGGACCCCGGACGGGCGGGCAACCTCCACCCGGAGGACGCGGAAGCGGTGCTCGCCGAATGGGAGCGCTGTGCTGCCGCCGGTACGTCATGGAGCTGCAGTTACCGTATCCGGGGCGCCGACGGGGAATACCGCACCATCGCGAGCAGGGACGTCCCGGTCAGGGACGCCGCAGGCCGGATCGTCCTCCGGGTGGGGGTCGACCTCGACGTCACCGGCCGGGACGAACCCGGCGGAGCGGTGCGGGAGCTTGCGACACTCTCCGCTATCGCCCGGGTGATCGAGGAAGGCGCCGATCCCGAGGAGGTCTTCCGGGAGACGGTCGGCCTCCTGCCCCTTGGGTTCCGGCACCCGGAGCAGGTATCGGCACGGGTCGTGCCCGGGACCGTTGCTCCGGGGCCGGGAAGGATCGTCGCCGGGATCCCTGCCGGGCACCTCGTGGTGGAGTCCCGGAGGGTTCCGAAGGAAGCCGGAGGAAGCCGGAGGGTTCCGAAGGAAGCCGGAGGAAACCGGAAGAGGCCGCAGGAGACAGAAGATCCCTTCCTGCCGCAGGAGCGCGACCTCGTTCGCGCTGTCGCCGCGATGCTCGAAGCCGCCGTCGCGCCGGCAGCCTCCGGAGAGCAGTACCGCCTCCTCTTCGACCAGATGCCGGACGCCGGGCTCCTCCTGGAGATACTCCGCGACGGCTCCGGGAACCCTGCCTCCTTCCGGGTCGTCCGGATCAACCGCAAGGCCGAGGAGATCCTCGGACGCCGCCACCAGGAGGTCGCCGGAGAAGACCTCGTCACGGCCGTTCCATCGATCACCCCTGCCGAGCTCGACCTCTTCCACCGGGTCGCGAGAACCGGGAGACCGGTGCATCACGAGTTCGCCAGTCTGGTGACCGGCGCCTGCTACGAACTGAAGGCATACCGGCCGCAGTATGACCGGCTCGCCGTCATCGCAGTCGATGTCACGGACCGGCGGAGGGTGGAAGAGGCACTCCGGAAGCAGCAGACCGCTCTGGATAACCGGGTGAGGGAACTTGCGACACTCTACGCCGTAAGCGGCATCGTCGAGCGGCCCGGGGTATCGGTCGGGGAGGTTGCCGCCATCCTCCCCGCCGGCTGGCTCCACCCGGAAGATGCTGCCGCCCGGATCACGGTCGACGGCCGGGAATACCGGTCGGCCGGGTTTATCGAGACCCCCTGGAGGCAGGAGAGCCCGGTCGTCGTCCATGGCCGGGTCGCCGGGAGGGTGGAGGTCTGCTACCGTCACGAGCTGCCCGGCGATGACGAACGCCGCCTGATCGACGCCGTCGCCAGGAGGCTCGGCCGGATCATCGAGCGGATGCGAGCGACCGAGGCCCTCGGGAGGAGCGAGGAGAAGTACCGCCATCTCTTCGAACAGATGCTCGAGAGTTACACCCTCTACGAGGTCGTCCGGGATGGCGTTGGGAATCCCGTCGACTATCTTATTGTCGAGTTGAACGAGAAAGCGGCCGACGTTTTCGGCCGCAGCCGGGAGGAACTGGTCGGGCAACGGCTCTTCGATATCTTCCCGGCGATCATGAAGGGCGCCCGTGTCATCTACGGGGAAGTCGCAGAGACCGGTGTTCCGATGCAGCGGCGGCTGCAGGAACCCAGGAGCCGCCGGTGGTACGACCTGCAGATCTACCGCCCGCAGGCCGGGAGGCTGGCCGTCACGGGGCAGGATATCACCGAGCAGAAGAGAGCGGAACTCGCCCTCCGGGAGAGCGAGGAGCGGTTCCGGGGGATCTTCGAGCACGCGGGGACCGGGATCGCGCTCATCGACCCGGAGGGGAAGATCATGAAGGTGAACCCGGCGTTTGTGCGTATGTTCGGCTACGACGAGGACGAACTGTATGGCATGCAGTCCCGGGACCTGATCTACCCGCCTGATCGGGAGGAGGCCGGGGCTCTCCACCGGAAGGCGGTCTCGGGGGAGAGCACCCGCCGGGAAAAGCGCTACGTGACGAAGGACGGCAGGATCATCTGGGGGCGGCTGACGACGTCCCTCCTCCGCGACTCCGGGGAGCGGGGGCTCGTCATTGCGATGGTGGAGGATATCACCGACTGGCGGGAGATGCAGAACGCTCTCGCGGAGAGCGAGGAGCGGTTCCGGAAGATCGCCCAGCGGAGTTTCGATATGATCTTCATCTGCCACGCCGACCGGGGGATCACCTACATCTCGCCGGCCGTAACAAGGATCCTCGGCTATACCCCGGAAGAGATGATCGGCCGGCAGTGCAGCGACTACGTCCTCGATAGTGGCCTCCCCGGATGGCAGGAGGTACGGCGCCGGGTCGCGCGGGGAGAGTCCTTCGAGGGGCTCCTTGTGGAGTTCCGCCAGAAGGACGGGATGGCCGCCGTCATCGAGATGAACGGGTCGCCTGTCATCGAGGATGGAAACGTGACCGGCGTCCAGGTCGTCGGCCGGGACGTCTCGGACCGGAAGCGCTACGAGGATATGCGGCTGCAGGCCTTCTACCAGATCGAGCAGAACATCGAGCAGTTTGCGATCCTCGCGGACCACATCCGCCTGCCCCTGCAGGTGATCCTCGGCATGGCCGACCTGGCCGACGATGCGAAGACGTCGGCAAAGATCCGGGAGCAGGTAGAGCGGATCAACGGGATCGTCAAACAGCTTGACGAGGGCTGGGTCGAATCCCGCGATATCCGGGAGTTCCTGCGGAGGAACGAACTGGTGTAGTGGCTGAGGGCCTCTCACGCTCTGAGTCAGGATCGTCTCACCCCCCTGGATTTCCACGTATCGTGCTCTTTTCTCCGGATCATGAACCATGCCCGGCTTTTTCTATCCGATAGATTAATGCTGTGTGAAATATAATATACGGAGAATAAAAGTGGGGCGGGTGACCGTGCCATGCAGGTAAGACCCGGAAGAGAGACCGGCGCTCCCCGTCCTGTATCCGAAAGACCCCGAACCATGCAGACCGACCCTACGCAGACAGAACCGCTAACCCGTGCGGCCCGGAGCGGCCACACGGAACCCGGCATCCAGAAGTCGCTTATCGTCTTTGGGGTGCTTCTGGCCGCCCTCGCAGCGACCGGCCTGTACAACTACCTTCTCTTCCACACGATCGCCGAACTCGTTGCCATCTCGATAGCGATAGCGGTCTTCATCGTGGCGTGGAACGCCCGGACGATGCGTGAAAACGGTTACCTGCTGGTCGTCGGCACCGGGCTTCTCTTCGTGGCCGGCATCGAGCTGATCCACACCCTTGCATATGATGGGATGGGGATCTTCGTCGGCTACGACGCAAACCTCCCGACGCAGCTCTGGATCGCCTCCCGCTACCTCCTTGCCGGGACCCTGCTCGCTGCACCGCTCGTGCTCCGGAGAAACCCGGGCCCCCGGTGGGTCGTTACCGCGTTTGCAGGAGTCACCGGCTTCCTCCTCCTCTCGATCTTCGTCGTCCCGGTCTTCCCCGACTGCTATATCGTGGGTTCGGGGTTGACGCCGTTCAAGGTCTGGAGCGAGTACGTCATAGCGGTCCTGCTCGCCCTCGGGGCCGTCGCCGTCTACCGGCTGCGGGACGTCTTCTCGCCCTGGGTGGCGAGCCACCTGGTCGCGGCGGTCCTCGTGATGATCGCCTCAGAACTCGCCTTCACGCTTTATATCAGCGTCTACGGGCTCTCGAACATGGTCGGCCACCTCCTGATGGTGCTCTCCTTCGGGCTCATCTATGTCGCGTTCGTCGAGACCGGGATCCGGCAGCCTTACGCGGTGCTCTTCACCGGTCTGAAGACAAGCGAGGAGCGGCTCCGACGGGAGAAGGACCGGCTCGGGCAGTACCTGGATATCGCCGGCGCCCTCTTCGTCGTCCTCGATCCGGACGGGCGGGTCGCCCTCATCAACCGCCGGGCGTCCGAGGTCCTTGGCTATCCGGCGGATGCGGTCGTGGGCGAGCCCTGGGTCGAGCGGTTCATCCCCCCGGCGGAGCGGGAACGCTCCCGTGCCCTCTTTCTAGGGCTGATGCGGGGCGATGTCGGGGCGAACGAGCACGTGAGGACGCCGGTCCTCACCGCAGACGGAGGCGAGCGGATCATCGCGTGGCACAACGCCGTGCTCCGGGACAACAACGGCGCCGTCTGCGGGACGCTCAGTTCCGGCGAGGATATCACCGAGCGGCAGCACGCCGAGGAGGCGCTCCAGCAGGCGAACGCGAAATTAAACCTCCTCGCGGGGATCACGCGCCACGACATCCTCAACCAGATCAACGTCGCACGCGCCTACATCGACTTCGCCGGGGAGGACAGCGAGAATCCCGGGGTTCAGGCCTGCCTGGCGCGTTCCCGGGCCGCCGTGGACGAGATCCAGAAGCAGATCGAGTTCAGCCGGGACTACCAGGACATGGGGGTAAAGGAGCCCGCCTGGCAGAGGCCGGAGGACCTCGTCGGGGAGAGCGCCTCGGACCTCGCCCTCCCGGCAGGGGTCGGGATGCGGGCGGATTTCGCGGATCTAGAGGTCTACGCGGACCCGATGGTGAAGAAGGTCTTCTACAACCTCATCGACAACGCCGTCCGCCACGGCGGGAGGGTGACGGAGATCCGGTTCTCGTACAGGAGAGCCGGGCAGGACCTGACGATCCTCTGCGAGGACGACGGCAGCGGCATCCCGGACGGCGAGAAGAAGGCGATCTTCCGGGAGACCTACAGGCGGCGCTACGGCCACGGCCTCTTCCTGGTCTCCGGGATCCTCGGGATCACCGGGATCGCCATCCGGGAGACGGGGGTCTACGGGGAGGGCGCCCGGTTCGAGATCACGGTGCCGAACGGGGGGTATCGGTTCGGGGACGAGAGGGAAGCCGGGATCTAGCCGGCGACGGAAGTGGCGGCCGGATCAAGCGCATTCCCACCAAAGAGTGCACGAACCCAGAGAACCTGGCTGAGTTACGATGAACTGCTTGCCGTGATGATCCGGCGCGAGCAGGACTAGAAAACGATCGCCGAGATCGACAGGACCCCGGCCGCCGGGGAGACGATCGACCTCTTCCCGCACGACTGCGGGAGAAACACGCCCTCGAGGTGCCGGAAGAGGACGACGCCCTCCTCGCCTGCATCGTCGAGGTCTGCGACGACCTCCTCGAGGTCGCCGGAACGACAGAGGCGAGACGTGACGGCGAGAACATCGTCGTCACCTTGAGTGACTACCGCCTCCTCCCGGGATGCCGGGCGGTCCGGGCAGCCTCCCCGAAGTGCTGCACCATGGTCGGCTGCCCGGTCTGCAGCATGTTCGCCGCGCTCGGGAAGAACGTGCCCGCAACGATCGAGCACGTCGCCGTCGACGAAAAAAGAGGGGTGCTCCGGGTTATCCTGAGGTCGGCCGGGCCCGCACCCAGAGGTGCAGGTCCCGGTAACTCGCGTTGATCCGGTCCTGTCCTACGACCGTGGAGTCCGGCACCGTCCCGGTGAAGAGCAGAAACTCGATCCGGTTGTACTCCGGCGAGGGGACGGAGAACTTCAGGGGAAGTTCCCGGGTCTCGTTGTGCGGGACCGTCAGCACGAACCGGTCGAGCTGCTCGACCGCGTGAATGGTGGACGTATTCGTCGCGGGGTCGAAGGTCTGGTTGAGGGCAAGCGCCTCGACCGTGTAGGTGATCCCCCGGTACTCGTGGTTCCCGACCCCGACGAGCAGCGACTGCGTTGAGCCGACTGGAAAATCGGTCGGGTAGTTCGCGGCCTTCCCCCCGGGGCCGAGGATGTAGAACTCGGTGAAGTGCTCCCCCTCTTTTGGCACCGCGAGAACGTAGGCGGTCGTCGCGAGCGCCGCCACGATGGCGACGACGAGGACGACTGAGAGCCCCCGGTCGAGCCGGGAGGCTTCAGGATCGAAGAGTTCCAGGCGGGCCGCACCAAGCATCTCCCGGGCCGGGACGGAGAAGCGCTCGCCGGCCGGGAGGAGGAGGCGCCGGTACCAGGCGGCCGCCGTCATCGCGAAGGTGAAGATGGTGAGCGACGTGAGAATCGGGTCGAGCCGGATCCCCCAGGGGGTGTAGTTCAGCGCAAGCCCGATGAGGGGGACGACGGCGATCGAGAGCCCGAATGAGAGGGCGACCCGCTCGATACCGTCGAGGTCCTCCTTTGCCGGGAAGAGCGCGGCGATCAGGGCGTAGCCGGGGATGAAGAGGACCATCGCCACCCCGAAGAGGACCCGGAGGAAACTCTCGTTTGCCACCGGGACGTAGACACAGAGGAGGGTCGCGGCCGTGATGGCGGCGACCGTGATGAGGTCGCCGGGAACGTTCCCGGCGGCCTCAAGGACCAGAGGTTTTTGATCTTCAGGATCCATGGGTTGGTCTATCAGGCTCTTCTCTCCCACCCAAGCATCAAGGTTGCGAAAGCGATGACCGGGAGGAGGGGGGCGACCGTTTCCCCGGGAACCAGGACCGTGACGGCAACGATAACGCACTTCAGCATCTACGCGCTCTTCACCGAGCAGGTGACGACGGTCACCCCGACCGAGGTGGCGACCACGACGACGACAACGCCGCCGACCGAAGAGCCGCCCGCCGGAGGGCTGCCCTTGACGACGATCGTCTTCGCTATCGTTATCATCGCCATCATCGCAGCGGCGGGATACTACTTCTTCGTAATGAAGAAGTAATTCCTCCACTCTTTTTTTGGATGCAGAGGCTACCGGGACGGAACTCTCAGAACACACGATCTGCTTACTTTCCTCTGCCAGAGAATGCAGGATGGCAGGAAGACGCGGTAAAGGTCGGACTGACCTGCAGGCGGAACGGCATGACGGCGCACAACGAGGATCGGACGGAAGGTAGGGCACAGTGGAGAGGCCCCGTCATCGGCATCCTTCTCATCCTTGCCGTATCGTGCATCGTCGTCGGGTTCTTCCACTGGATCAACCTGATCGATGAGACGCACCTTGCCGCGTCGCCCCGGGAGGGCCCCGTGGATGCGGCCGCCGTGACGCACCTCACCAAAGAGGACTTCCGGAACCACCCTGCACTCAGGGTGCTCGTCCTGGACAGGAAATGTGTTCTGGTCTCGAAAGGCCCAATCTTTGACGCACTTCTCCTGCTCGACCCCCGCTCCGCTTACAGCCCGGCAAACAGGGACCACGCGAAGTACGGTTCGCTTCGGATACCCGGGGCGGAGATGCGCCGGATTCTCGCGGATTATGCCCTGTGTGAGTGGAACGGGACCGTCTACGGTGTGGCACAGAGTTTATGACGGCAGACACCGAGAATGGTGATGGAATGAACCCATGACAGCGTTATCATCATCCCGGTCGGGAGCGAGGACGAGAGCCGCCGCCGTCTGCCTCGCGTGCGTCCTTCTCCTTGCCGGCGTTCTCCCGGCGGCAGCGGCCGGAGAGGAGGATACAGGATGGTACATTGTCCACTGGTTCAACGGCGACGGTGCGGAGGTCTACTTCGACGGCGAGTATAAGGGGGCGATCGCCGATACCGAACTTACCGTGGCGGTAGATCCGGTGGCCCCACCCGCATGGGAGTATACCGTCTGGAGGGGAGACCACCTGATGTATACCGGGTTCATCGAGAAGGCCCCGGCCGCCGGGGAGACGATCGACCTCTTCCCGCAACGCTATCAGGTCGAACAGCCCGCCCCGGGGGCGGAGGCGAACGATACCGGCTGGTACCTTATCTACGGTGCTGACGGCGAAGATGTCTACATCGACGGTACGTTCGCGGGCATTGTCGAGGGCGGCACCCTCCGGGTCGCGGTGAACACCACGCTCCCGCCTCCAAAAGAGTTTGTCTTCAGGGATAAGGATAGGGGGACGATGTCTCGGCACCAGTTCCCGCCGCTGCCGCCCCCGGGAGGGACGGTTCACGTCTACACGTCGGTGCAGCCCTCACCCCATTTCTCTGTCTCGGTGACGCCGCCCACCTCCTCCCTTCCGGCGGAGACGTCGCCCACCCCGCTCCCGGGATTCGGGGCGGCGGCGGGGGCGATCGCAGGACTGCTGGCTGCTGCCGCCGGTCGGCTGCGGAAGCGGTGAAACCCCGGCTCCTCAATGCTCCTTCTGCAGCCGCATCCAGTGATACCCCCAGACGACGAGCCCCACCGCGACCTGCGCCACGCTCCCGGGGAGATCGGGGTAGTACTGCGGCACCGGATAGGGCTGGGGCGGCGGGTAGACGAAGACCTCGATTGCGATGGCGATGAGGTTCACGGCACCTGCGATCACGACGATGAGCGCGATGAACGAGACGGCGTAGAGGTAGACCCTCCACGCGGTGAGGCCCCTGGATGCCACCCTACCTCCTCCTTCCCGCAAGCACCGCGATTCCGGC
>JAENZF010000047.1 GCA_016841385.1 Methanobacteriota archaeon
CGGAGATCGGCGCCGGAGTGTTCGGCCATGAATTCCTCGGCGGTCAGTTGGGCAACGGGGAGGACGGTTGTCGAACCGGTGACCGAGAGGGTTCCGGAGAGTCGGTCCACAGAACCGGGTGTTCCATCTTCAGTACCTGCCGTGCATCCGGCAAAGAGCATGGCGGCAACCAGAATGGTCGCGAGCGTGACGAGGAGTGCTCCGCCACGACGGGCAGAAAGTTGACCTGTCATACTTACCGATGAGGAGCAGGAAATATAGCGTTTCTCGAAATTAACCATATTGGAATATATTAAACCCATAGACTATTGTGGGTCGGGCAATCTTCCGCCGTCACGCTGTCCGGTGAGACTGCTGCTCCCCGACCAGTGCAATCCCTGCACCGAGAACGACCAGGGTCCCGCCGACCAGCAGCACCAGTGAGTCCAGCTGGGCGAGGAGGAAGAGGCTTGAGATCATGCCGACGACCGGGATGACCGGCAGGGACCCTATGTTGCCCGGTATCCGGAAGGGCCGGGCCACATCCGGCGCACGGTACCGAAGCAGGATCACGGATGCGTTGATGACGACAAATGTCACAAAGAGCGTGAAGTTCGTCACGTTCGCGACGAAATCGATCTCGCCGGCAAAAAGGAACATCATGGAAGCGAGCGCAACGGCGACTATGGCTGTCCAGGGCGTCCGTGTCCGGGGGTGCACCCGGGCAAGGACCGACGGAAGCGAGAAGGAGGAGGCCATACCGTAGATGATCCGGGACGACGCCATCATCATCAGAAGGGCAGTATTGGCGGTGGCGAAGAGGGCAATGACGGAGATGATGGTGAACGCAGCGGGACCGAGGGCGACGGACGCGACGTCGGCGAAGGGTGCCCTGGAGGCGGCGAGTTGCTCCCAGCCGACGACCGAGACAGCGGCGAGGGATACCAGGATGTAGAGGAAGACGGAGATGGCAAGCGCGACAATCAAGGCAATTGGGATGGTCCGCTCCGGGTTCCGGGTCTCTTCGGAGAGTTTCACCATCTCCTCAAACCCCATGTAGGCGAAGAAGACGAGTGCGGACGCCTGCAGGAGGCCCGGGACCCCCTGCGGCATATCGAGGTAATCCACCTGCCCGAGGTGCGGGAGGCCGATCAGGATGACCATGACGATGCCTCCGACCTCGATGAGCGTCAGGGTGATGGCGACCCGGGCGGTCTCCCTGATGCCGTAGAGCAGTATCCCGGCGAGGACGAGGATGATCAGAATTGCTGAAGGGATGACCGGAAAGCCGACGAGGTCCGAGAAGTACCCGGCAAACCCGAGCGAGACGGTTGCGGCGCCGAGGATGCCGGAGAAGATGATCAGCCACCCGACGACGAACGCGAGCCTCCTCCCGAAGGCGTTGGAGACGTACTCGAACTCGGCGCTTGCACGGGGATACATCGACGAGAGCTCGGCATAAGCGAGGGCGCTGAACGCGGCGATGGTGGCGGCGATGGCAAACGTCAGCCAGATGGCGTTGCCGGCCATCCCGGCCGCTTCCCCGAGCAGGGCGTAGATCCCGGCCCCGAGTATGATCCCCACACCCGAGAGAGTGACGGCAGGCAGCCCGAGTTCGCGCCGGAGCTTCGCGCCGGGATTCGGGGCGTCCGGTTCCTCTTCCAGCATATGACTACCGTATGTGCCTGCCCCATTTATGGGTATCCAGCGACGATTATCAGGTACCAGCCGGCATACACCATACTTTTTCATCGGATGCCTGCCACGGGAGGCATCCATACGGATGAAGAACACCCTTCTGCCGCACATGGCCGGCGAGGAACGGGTCTTCTATCCGCGGCTCGAAGAACAGGGATTCCACGACCTCGTGGCAGGGTCGCGGGAGGAGCATAAGATCGTCCAGGCGCTCATCGACCGGCTGAATAGTGTCCCAAAAACCGATGAAGAGGACTGGGTCGACACGATATCGCAACTCCGTGAGGCGGTGAGGGGCCATGTCGACCGGGAAGAGAAGACGGTCTTCCCGGAAGCCAGGCAGAAGATAGACGATGCTCTCCTCCTGCGTATCGACAACCGGTTCGAGGAGGCGAAGGGGAAGGCCCACCTGCGGCCGCTCAGGTGATTCCTGCGGTCTCCGGGGCGGGTGCCGAGATGAAGAGGCTATGGCCGGGATCCCGGATCCGGGCATAATCCATATATATCGTGACTGCCCATGCAGGCCTCCCTCTCAGGGGGGAGTGATCGGATGGCGCAGAATGTTATTGATATCCTGAAGCAGGAGCACGAAATGGTGCTCTCGCAGCTCTCGGAACTCTCAAGCAAGGGCACGAGCAACCGGGAGCAGAAGTACAATTCCTTAAAGGAAAACCTCATGCCGCACATGATCGGGGAGGAGCAGGCCGTATACCCGAAACTCATGGAGTCGGGGATGCAGGAGATGGCACTCGAAGCGATCGAGGAGCACAACGCGGTCAAGACACTGCTCGGCCAGCTCGACAGCGCGTCCACATCGAAGGAGGATGTCTGGGTGGCGAAGTTGAAGGTGATCCAGGAGAACGTGGAGCACCACATCAGCGAGGAGGAGGAGAAGATCTTCCCGCAGATGCAGCAGAAGATGAGCAGCAACGATCTATCGAGCCTTGGCAGCCAGTACGAGGACGCAAAGAGAAGCGCGATGCCGGTTGCGGCGCGCTGAGCGATCAGGCGTATCGATGCGGGGCAGGTGCGCTGCATCCATACGCCCCTTTTTTCCCGGCCGGGCGGAATCCGGCGAAATTGTTAAGTACAGCATCCCCTATTGTTCATCCGGACGGAGGAGATGTATGCCACAGATTCTTGAATTAATCCAGGATGACCACGACTTTATCAGGGGTCTCTTCGACGAGCTCGAGAGCAACCCTGAGACCCGGGATGTCCGGTGCATTACGCTCCGCCGTGAGCTGCCGGGGCACATGTACGCGGAGGAGGGCACACTGTATGCGCGGCTCCGGAGTGTGGCGCCGGAAGAGATCCAGCAGTCGCTTAACGACCATACCGGCATTCGTGAAACGCTTGCCCGGTTCGAGACGATCCCCCTCAGGGACGACGCATGGATGCCGGCGCTCCGTGACCTGAGAGAGCGGATCGAGGCGCACTTCACCTCGGAAGAGAAGGAGGTCTTCGCCCGGGCGGAGCATCACCTCAGCAGGGTCAGCCTCTTCGAACTCAGCGAGACGTTCCAGCGGGAGAAAGGAGTGGCGGCGCGGAGCGTGGCAGTGTGAAGGCGGCAGAGGGGTGACTGCACGGGCGCGGTCGGGATCAAAAACCTCTCTTTGTTTGAGAGAATTCATGCTGAAATGTCTGTTAATAGAACGTGCGTTACGCGAAAAGGGGCAATCAAGAAGAACTAACGCTCGTACACAATAATTCACTAGAAAAGCAATCTTTCAGAATAATGAAGGTAATAGCAGCGAGCTGCACTTCCCGAGGGCTCTCGCACCTCAGTACAATACAGCACGTGAGAGGGCTTAACTTCTGGGTTCGGAATGGGTCCAGGTGTTTCCCCTCTGCTATGGCCGCTATTACCAATGTCATCCGGACATGATAACGTCGATCGAGTCGAAAACCCCTGCGGGGTTTTCTCCCCCATCGGCCGCTACGCGCCCGAATGGAAGCCAAGGCCCGGACTTGAACCGGGGTGTAGTTGATCTGCAGTCAACCGCGTGGCCGCTCCGCCACCTTGGCAAGCTGTGTTACCTCTATAGTTTCGCTCCCTTTTTATTTAAGGGTTACTCACTCGAGGTGTTTAGGTGCGTACTCCGGATTTCGTCTGAGTTCAGCGGAAGGCATCGGACGTTAGTACTTGCGGACTGAACATGTCGTTGCCTTCATGCTTACATCCCAAGCCTATCAAACGGGTCTTTTACCCATGTCCTCAACGGAGTCTCTTTTTGGGTCAGGTTTCAAGCTTAGATGCTTTCAGCTTTTATCCCTTATCGCGTAGCTGCTCGGCATTGCCCTGTCGGACAACCGATCGACCAGAGGCGACGACGGAAAGTTCCTCTCGTACTATTTCCATCTTACCTTCAGACTCCTTACACTCCAGATAGATAGTAACCGACCTGTCTCACGACGGTCTAAACCCAGCTCACGATCCCCTTTAATAGGCGAACAACCTCACCCTTGGCTGCTGCTGCACAGCCAGGATGGAAAGAACCGACATCGAGGTAGCAAGCCGCCGGGTCGATATGTGCTCTTGCCGGCGACGACTCTGTTATCCCCGGGGTAGCTTTTCTGTCGTCAATGGCCCTCATCAATAAGGCTCATTGGTTCGTTAGACCCGAGTTTCCTCTCGCGATTCCTTGCTATGCGGAATCGCGTCAGGCCAACTTATGCTCTTGACACTCTCCTGTGAGTTTCTGACTCACATGAGTTGACCATAGGGCACCCTTGATATTTTTTCGAGGGTGTGGCGCCCCACCCAAACTGCCTACCTACCGGTGTCCTCTCCGAAGAGAGTTAGTGTTACAGTAAACCTAGGATGGTGTCTCATTGTTGGCTCCCCATCCCCCGGAAGGGATGGATCGACGCCTCCCATCTACACTGCGCAAGGAATACCGTAACACAGCGACAGGCTGCAGTAAAGCTCCACGGGGTCTTCACTTCCCATCTGGAGTCCCTAGTCTCTGCACTAGGATAAAATGTTCAACGGCTTCGTGTTAGGGACAGTAGGGCTCTCGTTAATCCATTCATGCAAGTCGCCAATTAAGCGACAAGGTACTACGCTACCTTAAGAGGGTCATAGTTACCCCCGCCGTTTACGAGTCCTTCGTCCGGTTGAACCCGGTGTTCAGATACTCGCACTGGGCAGGAATCAGTGACTATACTAATCGTTTCCGAGTTGCAGTCACCTATGTTGTTATTAGACAGTCAGAGCCCCCTGGTCACTGCGACCTGCCTGATCGCCAGGCAGGCACCCCTTATCCCAAAGTTACGGGGCCAATTTGCCGAGTTCCCTTAACACGATTAAACCGACACGCCTTAGCCTTTTCAGCTAGGGGCACCTGTGTCAGATCTCGGTACGGACATTCATCCCCCTTTTCACGGGCTCCAGGAATTTACCGGATTACTCCATCACGCCTTCACTCGCTTCTCACCATGGCGGTACTCCACGAGCTTGAACGCTTGGACAGGGCGACGGCCCTGCCCGGCATATCCCGAAGCGTCAGGGCGGTAAACCGCTACGGATGAATGGTACAGGAATATTAACCTGTTTCCCTTTTGACGTGCTCGAATTACGACACGTCTTAGGACCGACTAACCCTCGGCTGACGAACATTGCCGAGGAAACCTAGCCCCTCCGGCGGTTGGGATTCTCACCCAACTTTGCTTCTACTAATGCCAGAATTCTCAATACTACCCGGTCCACAGGAGCTTACGCCCCTGCTTCAGCCCAAGCAGCACGCCTCTCTACGCCATCACACAAAAGTGTGGTCCGTGGTATCTGTAGTAGGCTTTAGCCCCGTCCATTTTCAGTGCCCCAAACCTCGACTGGTAAGCTGTTACGCACTTTTTAAAGGATAGCTGCTTCTGAGCTCACCTTCCAGTTGTCTTTGGCCTGGGACGCCTTTCAGTGTTGACACTTAGCCTACATTGAGGGACATTAACCACGGTCTGGGTTGTCTCCCTTACGCATTACAAGCTTACCCCGTAATGCGGACTGCCAGCCTTCTTCGACGACGGGGAATTTGGAGTTTGACAGGGGGGTGAGGGATTTCTCCCCCAGCTCCCCCAATCAGTGCTCTACCTCACCGTCTATCTCCAGCCAGGTCATGCTACGGCATGTTTCGAGAGGAACCAGCTGATGCCCAGCTCGATTAATCTTTCACTCCTATACGCAGGTCACGCGAATGATTTGCATATCAAAACCGCCTGCGGTCCTCCACGCGCCTTTCGGCACGCTTCAACCTGCCCACGCATAGATCGCTAGGCTTCGGGTCTTATCCTGCAGACTCCACGCACTTTTAATACGTCGTCCCATGCCCGAAGGCTACGGACCTGTTGGTTTCCCTTCGGCTCCCCTTTTGGGTTAACCTTCGCCTACAGAATAAACTCTCTGGCCCGTTCTTCAAAACGTACGTTACGACACTGGCAACCACGCCCGTACTACCGCCTCGCGACGGGTTCCTTCACGTGGAAGATCCTTTCGCGCCGTAACTCACCATCACCTATCAGTTTCAGGCGCTTTTAACCACCTTTCAAGGGTTACTTTTCAGCCTTCGCTCACGCTACTAATACGCTATCGGTTTCGAGTAGTATTTAGCTTTGGAGGTTGATGACCCCCAGATTCCCGCGAGAATTCCGACCCGCGGTACTCAAGACACTACCAGGATACCTTGGCTTACACGTACGGGACTATCACCCTCTTTGGTACCACATTCCAGAGGACTTCCGCTTAACCTTGGTATCCAGACGGTAGGCTTACTACACCACATCTCCCTTGCGGGATTCGGTTTGAACTCTGTCGTGTTCGATCGCCTCTACTAACGACATCTCGGTTGATTTCTTTTCCTCCCCCTACTAAGATGTTTCAATTCGGGGGGTTCCCGATCCTTACGGATCAACACCGAAGTGTTGGGATGTCCCATTAGGGAATCTCCGGATCGTAGACTCCATGCGTCTTCCCGGAGCTTATCGCAGCTTGGCACGCCCTTCTTCGGCACTCGAACCGAGCCATCCACTGATAGGCTTATCGCCATTCCGCTGAACTCATTTAACGTCCAGAGTACGCACCTATACACAGCCTCCTCAGGTCAAAGACCTTCAGCCCTTCCCCGGTGACTCTCATCTCCGAGTGCATTGAAGGCGGGGAAGTTTGCTCCCCGCCCAGTGGACTCAGGGGGATTTGAACCCCCGGCCTCCGCCTCGCAAAGGCGGCGCTCTTCCAACTGAGCTATGAGCCCGGATTAACCCGTTGACATCGGCAATTTTACGTTTTGTTCAGCAACCGCTTACCCCAAGTAATTTCTTTAGGAGGTGATCCAGCCGCAGATTCCCCTACGGCTACCTTGTTACGACTTAACCCCCCTTGCGAAATTCAGGTTCGAACACGGCACAGAGTCCGTGCCCTCATCCAAGCCTCACTCGGGTGGTTTGACGGGCGGTGTGTGCAAGGAGCAGGGACGCATTCACCGCGCTATTTTGAAACGCGATTACTACGGATTCCAGCTTCATGTGGGCGAGTTGCAGCCCACAATCCGAACTTCGGACAGGTTTAAGAGATTGCCTTCACCTTTCGGTGTCGATACCCATTGTCCTGCCCATTGTAGCCCGCGTGTAGCCCGGATAATTCGGGGCATGCTGACCTACCGTTGCCCATTCCTTCCTCCTCTTTAGCAGAGGCGGTCCCAACAGTGTCCCCATCAGTCCGGAGACCATGCTGGCAACTGTTGGCGTGGGTCTCGCTCGTTGCCTGACTTAACAGGATGCTTCACAGTACGAACTGACGACGGCCATGCACCTCCTCTCAGCTAGTCAAACAGAGTCTTCAGCCCGGTTATCATTCCGCTGTCCTATCCGGTGAGCTGTCCGGCGTTGAGTCCAATTAAACCGCAGGCTCCACCCGTTGTGGTGCTCCCCCGCCAATTCCTTTAAGTTTCAGCCTTGCGACCGTACTTCCCAGGCGGCACGTTTCACGGTTTCCCTTCGGCACCTCGGTGACTCGTGGTCACCGATACACCTAACGCGCATCGTTTACGGCTGGGACTACCCGGGTATCTAATCCGGTTTGCTCCCCCAGCTTTCGTCCCTCACTGTCGGAGCCGTCCTGGTGAGACGCCTTCGCCACAGGTGGTCCCCCTAGGATTACAGGATTTCACTCCTACCCCAGGAGTACCTCTCACCTCTTCCGGTCCCTAGATTGCCAGTATCCCTTAGACGCCTCACGGTTGAGCCGTGAGATTTCCCAAGAGACTTAACAACCCAGCTACGAACGCTTTAAGCCCAATAAAAGTGGCCACCACTCGAGCCGCCGGTATTACCGCGGCGGCTGGCACCGGTCTTGCCCGGCCCTTTCTTCAGGTGTGTTTTAGACACCTGGACAGCCTGCATATACAGGCACTCGAGGTTCCCTTATCACGGTTGCCCGCATTGTAAAGTTTTCGCGCCTGCTGCGCCCCGTAGGGCCTGGATTCGTGTCTCAGAATCCAACTCCGGGCTCTTGCTCCCACAACCCGTACCGATTACTGGCTTGTTGGGCCATTACCCCAACAACAACCTAATCGGCCGCAGATCCATCCTAAGGCGCCGGAGCTTTGAGTTACAGAGCATTCCAGCATCTGTAACCTATAGGGTATTATCCCCAGTTTCCCGGGGTTATCCCCTTCCTTAGGGCAGGTTATCCACGTGTTACTGAGCAGTACGCCGAGGGCCGAACCCTCTCGACTCGCATGGCTTAATCGAACCCCGATAGCAGTGACCTCTGGCAGGATCAACCAGAATTTGAAGTATGCACACTACTGAACTTGGAAGAATTAGCGGTTACTGAACAAATTTCCGCATTGCCAATGCCAACGTCAGAACCAACCCGCTCAATGGCGGTCACGTTGGTTCTCCATCATCAGGAGAACAATGTTTATTTCGTAAGCATTTAAACATATGCTTCCTGCATCAGATTCGAGTTTTGATGACTCGGATCTTCATGTCCTTTTTTGAATACAGGGAAACTTGGCCCGAATCAGGCCGGGTCATTTCACCTGCGCAGGAATCAATGTTTGTGAGTGATCACATATAAACATTATGTTCCTGCTTCAGGGCCCATTCCGGAAATTCAGAATGAGTCTCCGGCCCGATTGCAGAACCGAACCAGAACACGAAGTTCTGGCCGCCCTGTTTCACCTGCGCGGGAATTAATGTTTGTGAGTGATCACTTATAAACATTATGTTCCTGCTTCAGGATTCGAGCCGGGAATCCACCACATATTCCCGGTCCGAGCGCATCAGGCCGCCCGCATTACACGAACGCCGATACGCCTTGTGAGAATATACGTTGAGCTTCCGGACATATAAACATTGTCAACCCGTATCAGACCCAAGCCAAAACTTGGGCCCTCACAACGGTTGAAGGGGCACAGACCAGACCACCCGGAACGGGCTGCACGGTCTGACGCCCTGACAACACAGCCTTACAATGTTGTCGTCAATGTCATATAAACATTTCCCTGCTTCGTCGGATCCAAGCACGCGACTTGGACCCCCATATTCGTTGGAAGCATCGAGTATTCTGCGTTCAAATGCAGAATCAAGCACGAAATTTGCTCCCAACTTGACTATAACAGGTTGACTCTGGAGTATATATAGATTTACCCCAAACCCACACAGAAAGCCAACATCCGACCGCAGATTTGCCCTGAGTTGTCACCCAACGGGCTACAATATATAAACGGAGCACAGGACATATTGCTGCGCGCGCAAAGCGCACACAGGCCCCGGGATCCTTTGCCGGCCAGGATTCTCAGGAATACTCAATAAAACAGCAGAATCAGCAACCCCACGGCACCCGCCCATGCTCACCGGGTCGGAGGCAGCCGGCAGCAGGCGCTATTCGGTACCATTATCCGGAATGTGGTCGCCGACATAGATCTCACCAAAGAACTCGTCCTGCCAGAGGGCAAGTTTTCCCTCAAGCATCAGGAACAGGAGCGGAATGTAGACCTCACGACGGGTCCGCCCCATCGCCCCGGATAAGTTACCGAGCGTCAGGACATCCCCGTTGCGGGCAGCCCGCCGGAATTCTTCCATCACGATCGAGACCGCCTTCTGATACCCCTCATCGTGCGCTACCGCCACCACGTCTCCTGCACTGAGGTCGAGATCCGGTTCCCGGATCACAGGCACCCGTCTCCGCTGCTTCCGGCGCTGCTCCTTTTCTGCCGTCTTCAGCTGCTTGATGAGTTCGTAGAGCGTGACCGGCGGGCGTTTCCGCAGGCTCTTTCGCCCCAGGCGACGCTGGATCTCCCGCTCCAGGCGGCCCATAGGCTCAAGCTCACCGGCCGATTCGAAGTCGAAGCCGAGATCGGCAAAAGACTCATCTTCTTCGTCCTCAAAAGAGTCCTCGTCCTCATCGCCATCCCATCCATCGAGATAATCCGACTTCAGGCGCAACAGGCACGCAGCATAAAAGAGTGTCCTCCCCGAGACCCGCAGGTCCAGTTCCTTACGGCGGTCGAGTTCGGCGAGGAAGCGGTCCGTCACATCCACGATATCGATGTTCCAGGGATCGACCTCTCCCCGCTCGGCCATGCCCGCCAGGATCTCGACAGGTTCTTCATCCATTGTTCTGCACACCGGTCACATACGTGCTCTTGTCGGCGCGGATCGTCACGCCTACAATGCGGTCGGCGCGCTCGATCATCGGCTTTCTGAGCGAGACGATGATCGACTGCGCGTTCCCTGATAGTTCGTTCACCATAGCAGCAATCCGGCCGACATTGTTCCCATCGAGGAACATATCCACCTCATCCAGCGCGTAGAACGGCGCGGGCATGTACTGCTGGATGGAGAAGATGAACGCGAGCGTGGTAAGCGACTTCTCGCCCCCGGATAGCGAAGAGAGGAGATGGACCTTCTTGTCGCGCGGCTGCACTGCAAACGTCATACCTCCGGCAAACGGGTCATCCTCATTATCAAGGATCAGCCTCCCGCTCCCGTCGGTCAACCGCGCGAAGATATCCCGGAAATTCGTATCGATCGCGCTAAAAGCAGTTATGAAGGCGTCGTACTTCATCTTCTCGTACTTCTCGATCCGCTCGAGAAGCATCATCCGCTCCCGCGAGAGCACCTCCTTCTTTGCGGTCCGTTCCTCAACGCGCAGAGCGACCCGATCGCACTCCTCGATCGCAAGCATGTTCACCGCGCCGATCTTCTTGAGCGCGCGCTCGGCCTCCGCAATCCCGGCGTCGATGGCAGGGAGGTCAAGATCGGTCTCGACGTCACCGGCCTGCTCCCGGAGCACCCCGAGTTCCGCGAGCAGCGAGTGTTCCCGCTCCGCGAGGGCATCGATCTGCATCCGGGTGCGTTCCATCGCGCCCGAGACTTCGAGAGCCCGCTGGTCCAGCACCCGGATCTCATCAAGGATGCGGTCCCGCTCTCCATGCAGGCCGGCAAGCTCGTCGGAGAACTCCTTCTGGCGCGCCTCCAACTGGACGATCAGGCGACGCTGGTTCTCGATCTGCTCCCGGGTAGCAGTGATCTCACCGTCGATCTCCAGGTTCTTTGCCTCCAGGCGGCCCCGCTCCGCGGTGAGCTCCTCGATGCGGTTGGCGAAGTGCTGCCGCTCGCGTTTGGCGTCGGTGATGTCGGCGTCCTTATTCCGGAGCCGGCGCTCGATGTCTTCAACAGACTTCCGATAACTCTCGTACTGCTCGGTGAGAACGGGAACCTCGGTGTCGTTGAGTTTCTTCTTGAGGTCGTCGACCTCTGCCGAGAGCCGCGCGATCTCACCGGCAGTCCGCTCAAGATCTGTTTCAAGCCGAGCAAGCTCCTCGCCGCCGGTCTTCGCGCTCTCGAGCATCTCTTGCAGGGTCTCTTCGAGGGTCTGCTTCTCTCCGGCGAGCACTTCGGTGCGCTTCCGGAACTCCTCCACAAGCATGCGGTAGCGCGCAACCTGTTCGTCGACCGCACTCCGCTCAGCCCGTTTTGCCTCCGCAACCACAGCGAGGCGTCCGATAGACGCCTCGATCTCCCCTGCCTCCGCCTCGAGGCCGGCGAGCGTTGCACGGACCCGCATGATCTCGTCGTCGACCGCCACCCCGAACCCACGGACCTTCTTCGTCTGCGCGCCGCCGGTCATGGCGCCGCTCTTCTCGACGAAGTCTCCTTCCAGGGTGACCATCTTATACCGGCCCATCAGCCGCCGCGCCCGCTCAAGGGTATCCACAACCACCGTCGCACCGAAGACGACCCTGAAGGCACGGTCGAACGCCGGGTCGAACTCCAGAAGGTCGACCGCGTACCCGACGATGCCCGGGTCCGCCTCGAGCGGCGAGAGGATCGGGGGGCGAAGTTTGTTGAGCGGCAGGAAGGTGACCCTTCCGAGGCGGTTCTCCTTTAAGTAGCGGATCGCATCGGTTGCTACCGCATCGGTATCGACGATCGCCCAGCGGAGCCGGCCCATGGCCGCCACATCGAGCGCGGTCGCGTACTCCGGCGGTGCCCGCCCGAGCTGCGCAACGGTGCCGTGGACGCCCTCCATGCCGAGGACAAAGTCCATCCCCCTCCCACCGGCATCGCCCTGCGCCTGCTGCTGCGCTTCGTAGCGCATCAGGCTCTGCTCGTTCTCCCGGATCTCCTTCTTCAGCCGGTCAAGTGCCGACCGCCGCGCAAAGAGCGTACTCTCGGCCTCGGAGAGGTCGCGCTCGATCCGGCGCTTCTCTCCCTCGCAGTCGGCCATGCAGGAGGAGTAATCCGCGACCTGCGCCTGCTTGTTCTCCAGTTCCTCCTCGACCTGCTGGATGCGCGCATCCAGGCGTTCCCGCTCCGACGTCCGCATCCGGCTCTTCTCGATGAAGATGTCCTGTTCGCGGAGGATCTTCGCCCGGAGTTCCTTTCTGCTCTCGAGATCCTGCAATCGGGCGAAGAGCTGATCCTTTACGCCCTCGACTTCCTTGCTCTCGCTCGCTATACGCGCCTCGACCGCCGTCATCTGCTCGCGCTGCGTCGAGAGTTCCATAGCCAGGTTCGCCCGGTCGATCGAGAGGTTGCGGATCTGCCCGGCGCATTCCTCGACCTTGGCCTCGGCGCGCCTGCTGTCCATGTAGACCCGCTGGACCGCCTCGAGGTTTTCATCCCGGCTGATCTTCAGTCGCTCGATGGTCTTCTCACCGAGCTTGATCCCGCCTCGCGCCTCTTCGAGCCGCCCGACAAGTTCGAGGTACTCGGGCCCGCTCTTGTGGTTTATCTCTTCATCGACGGCATGCTGGCGCTCACGCGCCTCCTCGAGACTTGCTCTGAGGGCCTCAACCTCAGCGGCGTTGCGCTCGAGCGCCGCCTGCTGATCGTGCATCAGATCGTGGAGGGTGCCGATCTCCTGCTCCTTCTGCCGGACGAGCGCCGCACCCCGGCATTGCCCGAGGTGTTCCAGCTCTCCCTGCCACCGCCGGTACTCCACTGCCTGCTCGCGCTCGTGCTGAAGCGCATCCAACCGCGCTACGAGCTCGTTTAGGAGGATCTCCTCACGCTCGATCCGCTCCCGCACCACTTCAAGCTCCGAGAACGCCTGTTCGCGCTTATGATCGAACTCGGCGACGCCTGCTATCTCGTCGATGATCTTCCGGCGCTCTCCATCGCTCATCTCCATGATGCGAGTGATATCGCCCTGCATCACGACGTTGTAGCCTTCCGGTTTGATCCCGAGCTTCGCAAGGAACTCGATGACCTCGCCCTGCTTGCAGAGACGGTTGTTTAAGTAGTTGTAACTGTAGTATCCCGTCGGCGTCCGCTTGATCCGGCGGCGGATCGTCGTGCCGTCCGAGAACGTGACCGTCACCTCGGCGGTGTTCTTCCCGGAGTTGACGTTGATCAGGTCGGTCAACTTCTCGGCCCGCAACCCTCGCGCACCCGAGAGGGCCAGGACAAAGAGGATGCTGTCGATGATGTTGCTCTTCCCGGATCCATTCGGGCCTGAGACGACAGTGAATCCTTCAAAAAAAGGAATTTTCGTCTTTCTGGCGAAAGACTTGAAGTTGTCGATCTCAAGCTGCGTGATGTACAAGGATCAGGCTCCCTTCGCTACCGATCAAGGTCGACCGTGTCATCCTCTTCAGCATGGATGACATCGTCAACCTCACGTGTCTTCTGCTCGACGAAGAGTGTCCGTTCGGGTTGCTTGCCGCCTTTCCTCCGGCCCTTCGCCGGAGCACCCCCGGATCCGGTGCTGGCGACGATATACTCCGAGGTTCTCCTCGGCTCCGGCTTCAGCGTCCCGTCGTTCTGCATGATGAGTTCCAGGTTCTTGTCTTCCGGAGCAGGCGCGGGCGACCGTTTTTCGGCCGGACGCGCGGGGCTCCGGGGTTCGGCGGCACGCACGGGCTGGGGTTCGGCGCCGGCA
>JAENZF010000260.1 GCA_016841385.1 Methanobacteriota archaeon
CCACCCGGAGACCCCCTGTCCTCGCGTTCAGCCTGCCTTACAAAGGCAACCACGAATTGACCGATACCAACTCTTAAGACTCACGGAGGATGACAGGGGAATGATATGGTCACCCTCTACCTCGCCAAATGGGAAACCCGGTTCTGGGCCTGGCTCATCGACATCATCCTGATCGGGCTGCCCCTCTGGGCGCTCTCCGACCGGCTGCCGTCCTCCTGGCAGTTCACGGTAGATCCCGGGCTCCTCTCGATCAGCCTCTCCTCGGTCATCCTCTTCCTCTACTGGACGCTGCTTGAAGGGTACCGGGGCCAGTCCATCGGCAAGATGGCGCTGAACATCCGGGTCACCGCCCCCGACGGGGAGAGCATTGGGTTTGCTGCCGCTGCGGTCGAGAGTTTCGGGAAGGCGTTTCTCCTGATCCCCGACTGCCTGATCGGATGGCTCGCTATGCCGGGCTCAAAACAGAGGCTCTTTAACCGGATCTCTCGCACCGTCGTGATAGAAACCCGGGAGAGGGAAGAGCCGGAAGGCGTCACCTACGTGAAGAGCGATGAGTGAGGATCAATCCCTGACCACCGGGAGCCCGGCAGCCTGCCAGGCGTTCATCCCGCCCCCAATCTCGTAGACCTCACGGAACCCGGCCTCCCTCATCAGCTCCCGGACACCGGCGCTCCGTCCGCCCCGCTGGCAGCATATGACGTAGGTCGCGTCCGGATCCATGCTTCCAAGGTGCTCTGAGAAGTGCGCCGAGTGGATGTTGATTGCGCCCGGGATGTGCCCGCCGGCGAACTCATCCGGTCTCCTGACGTCGATGACGACAAAGCCCGGGCTACCTCCCATCTCTTCGATCAGGGCAGACGCCTCGGCGGGAGGTATGATCCGGATGTTCCGGTCCCCCGATACGGGACCGCCGCCAAGGCATCCGCCGATCAGCACGGCCGCGATGGTGCTCCCGGCGATGAGCAGGAAAACGAGCGGGGGATGAACGTTGAACATAATTTATGTCGCAACCCCCGGGGATAAAGAGATTTTGAACCTCCGGACAGGCCTTACCTCCTGTTTCGCTCGCCGGTGCGGAGCCAGGAAGCCTCAAGAGGTATCGTCGAATTTCAGCGGCGTATCATCAAGCGCCATCACCGCACGGAGGGTATCCGGGGTATCCAGGGCTACGATCTCCCTGCCATCCACCACTGCAACCCGGGTGCAGATCGCCTCCGCTTCATCCAGATCGTGAGTCGTAAAGACGATCGTCACCCTCCGCTCACGGTTCAGTCGCCGGAGCAGGTCCCAGATCTTCCGGCGACCGGGATCGTCCAGCCCCTTCGTCGGTTCGGCAAGGAAGAGGACATCCGGGTGCGCAAGAAACGCCCGGGCAATCCCAAGGTGCTGCACCATAGCGGGAGAGTAGGTTTCAACCGCAGCGTCGGCGCTCCCGGAGAGCCCGAAGAGTCCTATGACCTCGGGGATCCTCCTTCTCCGGACCTCGTCGCCCAGGCCGTG
>JAENZF010000048.1 GCA_016841385.1 Methanobacteriota archaeon
CGTCGCTCCGCAGATCGACCGCGGTGACGATCGCCTCCTCGAGGGTGCACGGCGGGGGATCGGGCGCTATCCGGGCCACCTCGCGCCCGCCGCAATATACGGTTCCCGGCGGGACCGGGCCGGGCATGATGCCGAGAGCGTCGCGGGCGGTGCAATCGTCATAGGAGAGCAGGAACTCGCCGCCGCACCCATTGAGCGCGTCGGGTCCTTCTCCGAGCATCCGTTCCACGTCGGCAGGGGAGAGCCGCACCCCGTCGCATTCCATCCAGCCCTTCAGGTTCATGGTCGGCATATTTCGTAATCCAGCAGTTATCGCCATGAGGGGACCGCGCGTGCGATCGCCTCAAAAAACGGATCCGTGTCAGTGTTTGCATTGTTGAACTATAAATGTGCGTACACCGGCCGGCGCAAAATGCGGGCTGTTCGGATGATTTCGGTCGGATTTGCGTATTCTCACCCGGCAGGAGGCGGCAGCCGGGATATTCCGTTCGCCTTTTTTCTCCCTTGTTTCCGTCTCTGCACCGGTCATGAAGGTGTACACAGGGTGCTCATGCATCGATCCTGAAAGATCGGCGCCGTGCCCATGCAGGATACGTATCTTAGTTTCATGCCCTTTATTTGCAGAACGCGAATAGATAGATAGACCGGTGAATACCTCCATGCACGAATCAGCACTCGTCCGGTTCAGAAGCGAGATCCGGCACTTCTATGTTATTACCATCGCGAACATTGTCTTTGCCGCACTTGTGATGGCGTTCGGCATCAGCATGCTCATCGGGCAGGCGGTCTCCATGTACGAGACCTTCTCTACCGCGTTGTACGTGATCTATTCGCCGGTAATCCTCCTCATCGCATTTGTTGCCGCCCTTACGGGCTTCAGCTGGCTTCTCACCAGCGTCAGGATCTTTGAAGGGATCGAGACGATCAAGGACGACCTGGATGAGAAGGGAAGCGGGGCCTCGGACGAGGCTCTCACCCGTCTCATCGTAAGTATGCTCTCTCATTACCGCGACAACCGCGCAACCATCCGCACCATGATTCTGGTCTGCACGCTCGGCGGCGTCTGTTCGTTTGTCCTCGGGATCCTCGGCAGCCTGGAACACCTGTCCGTCTCAACAGACGGTATCGTCTTCACCCTCAACAACTACCTGGTCATCCCTTTCATGCTCCTCACGCTTGGGGTTGCCCTCATCAGCCTTGCCTCCTCGTACTACTTCTCCCGGTTCGCAAAGGTCTGGGACGGGCGGATCGGCGAGATCGAGGAGTCCGAGGCTCTCCTGAAAGAAACGCTGGAGTTGGATCGGCGATGAGCGGGCGCAGGACGGCGTTTGAGATCTACTGGGAGATCCTGGTCTTCTGCAGGACGCCGCAGTCGTTTACCGGCATCATCAACCGGTGCGACCTGAATTCAAAGACCGGCCAGGAGTATCTCGGGTTTCTTGTGGAAAAAGAGTATCTCGTCGAAGTGACCGAGGGTGATAAGACCCGGTACGTCTCCACCGAGAGGGCCGGGGAGTACACCGCACTCTTCAGCTCGCTGTACCGCAAACTCTTCGATACCCCTCCCCGGTTCAAATTATGAGGGCCGCCGGACGGGATGCGGCGGCGCACCCCGCCCGAAATCCCTTCACCGGCAGAGCGGCAGGAGTTTCTCGACCAGGCGGTCCACCTGCCGGACGGCCGTCCCGACGTAGGCGTCCGGGTCGAGGAGCCCCTCCAGATCGTCGCGGGTGACGAACCCCGTGACCTCGGCACGCTCGCCGAGCACCTCGGCGAGGTCGCGGTCTTCGGCGAGGGCCTGCATGCTCGCCGTCCGCATCACCTCGTGGGCCTCCTGCCGGTTCATGCCCCGCTTCGTCAGGTCGATCATCACCGACTCAGCGAGATTCACCCCTCTGAGCAGCATCAGGTTCTTCCGGATGTTTTTCCTGTTGAACTCGAGCCCCTCCATCACGTCGATCATCACCTTGAGGATGTGGTCGGTCAGCACCGACGCCTCGGGGAAGAGCACCCGCTCGGGAGAGGAGTTCGTCAGGTCGCGCTCGTCCCAGAGGACGTTGTTTGCCAGGGCCGGCTCGACCGCGGACCGCACGATGCGGGAGAGCCCGCAGACCTGCTCGCTCTTGATCGGGTTTCTCTTGTGGGGCATGGTGCTCGAGCCGACCTGATTCTTCCCGAACGCCTCCGCGAGTTCCCCGATCTCCGAGCGCTGCATCAGCCGGACCTCAAGCCCGATCTTGTCGAGCGTGGTCGCGACGTTTGCGAGGAACATGAAATACTCCGCGTAGCGGTCCCGCGATACGATCTGGTTTGAGACGTCCACGGACCGGATTCCGAGGAACTCCATCATCGTCTCCTGGATCTCGATGCCGATATCCCCGAGCGCTGCCTGGGTCCCCACCGCTCCCGTGAGCTGCCCGACGACGACCCGTGAGCGCATCTGGCGGAGCCGCTCGATGTGGCGGGAGACCTCGCTTGCCCAGATCGCGAACCGGAGGCCGTAGGTGGTCGGGACGCCGATCTGCCCGTGGGTGCGGCCGGCGCAGACGAGGGTTTTGGTCTCGGCGCTCCGGGTCAGGAGAACGCAGAGGAGTTTCCCCAGTTTCTCCTCAATGAGCGCGAGGCTCTCGCGGAGCTGCAGGGCGGTCGCCGTATCCAGGATATCGTTTGAGGTCGCGCCGTAGTGGACCCACCGGCCCGCGTCGCCGCAGACCTCGGTGACGGCCTTGACGACCGCCATCATATCATGGTTGATCTCGGCCTCGATCTCCTTCGCCCGCTCAAGGCGTGCCTCCAACGCGCAGGCTGCGATCGTCTCCGCATCCTCGCGAGGGATCATCCCGTGCGCCGCCTCGGCACGGGCCAGCGCCACTTCGGCCATGACGATCGCCCGGAAGCGGTTCTCCTCGTTCCAGACGGCACGCATCTCCGGGGTGCCGTACCGGTAGTCGATGGGATGGATTGCCATAGTTGGTACCTGTTTGCCCTGCCGCGTTAAAAAAGGGGTCGTGGCCCGTGGTAGAGAACCCCTGCGCGGCAACGAGACTGCTGTCCGGGCCCGGACGGTACGGTTGCGCCGGGACAACGCAGCCGTCCCGGCCCGACAGCATCACTTCCCTCGCCGGGCACACTCCTCGACGAGCCGTGCGGCAAGATCGCGCACCGCTGCCCGTGCCGGGCTGTCCTGCGGGATCCCGATGATCGGCGTCCCCGCGAGGTCCGCCTCCCCAACGCCCGGGTCCTCCGGGATACGGGCGATGAGGGGGAGATCGCTCTCTGAAGCAGCATCGCCCCGGTCCCGGTTGACGACGAGGAAGATCCTTTCCCGCGAGAGGCCGAGAGACTCCGCGAGGTCCCGGATGCGGCCGGCGGTCCGCATCCCGCGGGCCCCGGGGTCGCTCACGATCAGGAGGATCTCCGGGCTCTTGATGGTCCCCCGGGCGATATGCTCCATCCCTGCCTCGGAGTCCACGACGACGAGCCGGTAGCCGCGCTCGAGCGTCTCGATGCACTCGGTGAGGAGGGCGTTCGGGAAACAGTAACACCCCGATCCCTCGGGACGCCCCATGGCGAGGAGGTCGTAACCCTCCGCCTCCGCGAGCGCCCGGCGGAACCGGTATTTGATGTATCCCGTCCGGTCCATACCCGGTGGGATGGACCGGGTGAAGGCCTCCTCCCGCATGCTCCCGAGCGTCTCCGTGAGCGCGATCCCGAGAGCCTCGTGGAGGTTTGCGTTCGGGTCGGTGTCCACGGCGAGGATCGGCCGCTCGCCGGCCGCGATCAGCGCGTCGATCAGGAGCGACGCGATCGTCGTCTTCCCGGTCCCGCCTTTGCCGGATATCACGATGGTGCAGGGCCGGATCATGGCTCCTCACCCCGGAGGCGGTGAGAGAGCGACGCGGTCGCCGCCATGATCGCGACGGCCTCCCGCTCGCCGGCGTTCCGGATCCCGCAGGTCGGCGTGATGAGGGACTGGCGGTCGAAGAGGTCGGGGTCGATGGTCTCCGTCGCGCGGGCGCGGATCTCCCGGAACCGGGAGAAGAACGCATCGGGGTTCTCCGCCGCAAAGACGCTGTAGTCGGCGGGGACGATCCCCCAGGCCACCACGCCTCCCGCCTCCATGTAACGGGCGATCTCGTCGGCGTAGAGCAGAAACTCGCGGGCGTAGGTCCAGGCGTCGATCGAGACCACCGCTGGCGCAAGGCCGAGGACGAACCCCCAGTCGGTGTTGGCGCAGCAGTGGATCCCGAGCCCCCCGTCGAGGAGAGCGGCGATATCCTCGAAGGCGGATGCCGCGACCCCGGCATCCACCGGGACGACCGCTGAGCCGAGCGACGCGAGGTAGGGCTCGCTCAGCACCACCAGGGTCGCGCGTGCGCCCATCCGCTCCCGCATCGCCTCCTCGCACCACCTGGCTCGCAGTCCGAGAAGTTTTCCAAGCACGTCGGCGTACTCCGGGTCGTAGAGGATGGGCCGGCGCGTCTCGTCAACCACCTGCATCCCGAAGGTCACCGGGCCGGTCACCTGGCACTTGACGAGGAGGGCGTCCGAGAGGTCGCGGCCCATCATCGCGTGGAACCCCGACCCGTACGCCTCACCGACCCGGTATGGCTCTGCGTTCCTCTCCAGGTAGTCGAGCAGGACCCGTTCCATCGCCTCCGAGGGATCGACGCTCCGGTCGACCACGAGCCTGCCGTCCCGGACCGCCCCGCCGGGGAGGTGCTCGGCATCGGCAAAGACGATCGCCTCAAGGAGTCCCCGGTTCGGCAGGGTGGGGACGTGGGGGATCCGGGGGAAAGCCGCGAGCACCGCCCGGCACGCCTCGCCGGGGTCGCGGTGGGGGAGCGACCCTACCCCGGTCGCCAGGAGCTCCGGGGACGCGATCATGCCTGCCACGATCTCACCCCCTGCCTGGCCCGGCACGCCTCAAGCATCTGCTGCACGTGGGGGAAGAGAGTGAAATCGGTGTGCGGCAAAAAGCAGCTCGACGTGTACCGGTCCATGAAAGACGGATCTGCGTTCAGCTCGATATAGGTGATCCTCTGGGCGAGCCCGTCGAGTTCCTTCCTTCGTTTGCGGTTGACGAGAGCGATGTTCGCACCAGTGATCGCGCCGTTTCCGATGTTCCCCACGCGTTCAAGAGGCGTCTCGGGTATCAGCCCGATGGTGACGGCGTTCTCCTTGTTGAGGTAGTTCCCGAATGCTCCCGAGAAGCAGATCCTGCCGATATCCCCGGGTCCGAGGCCGGCCGCGTCGAGGAGCGTCATGCAGGCAGCGTGGATCGCCGCTTTGCTCATGATGAGGTTTTTGATGTCGTTTTCGGTGATGACGACCTCCTTCCCGATCGATGTCTCCTCTTTCCAGGCCACGACGAACTCCGGGTGATACCGCCCCTTCCGGACCCGGGGATGGTCGATCTCCAGGTTGATCCCCCCCGTCCGGTCGATGACGCAGGCGCGGAACAGCTCCGCGAGCAGATCGATGAGGCCCGATCCGCAGATCCCCCGCGGCCGGACGCCGTTGATCGTCGAGAAGGACGGCGCGAGCGTTCCCGGATCGATCCGGACCCGCTCGATCGCACCCGGGTTTGCCCGCATACCGAAGAGCACCTCTCCGCCCTCCAGGGCCGGGCCGGCCGCGCCCGCACAGGAGAGCATCCAGTCGCTGTTGCCGAGCACGGCCTCGAAGTTCGTGCCGATGTCCACCATGAGCGTGGCCTCCTCGCGTTCCGCCATCCCGGTGGCCAGGATATCGGCGATGATGTCGCCGCCGATGAAGTTCGAGACCGCCGGGAAGGTGTAGACCCCGGCGTTCTGGTGGGCCGCGATACCGATCCGCCCGGCGGCCGTCGAGAGCATCCGGCGCACGACCGGGACGTAGGGTTCGGCGATCATGTAGGCGGGGTCGATCCCGAGGAGGAGATGAGTCATCACCGTGTTTCCGGCTATCATCACCTCAAAGATCTCCTCGCGGTCGATCCCCCCGGCATCGGCGGCGGTCGTCAGGGCCTCGTTGATGCTCTCCGCCGCAAGTTGCTGCAGCCGCGAGAGGCCGCTTTTGCGGGAGAAGTTCACCCGCGAGAGGATATCCTCGCCGCAGGAGATCTGCTTGTTGTAGTTGGACGCCGTAGCAAGGGTCCGCCCGTCGGTCAGACTCCAGATGTAGGCCACGATCGTGGTGGTCCCGAGATCCACCGCCGCCCCGTAGAGCCTTTCCGTGGTGTCGCCTTCCTCCACGCTGCTCAAGCGGTAGCCCCCGGGCACCAGAGCGACCGTGGCGGTTGCGTGCCACCCGCTCCGGCGGAGCACCTGCGGGAGGCAGCAGAGGACGCCGAGCGGCGCGTAGACCCTGTTCGGGGGCGGGCCGCCCTGCCGTTCGATCCCCTCGAGCAGACGGGTGAGGTCGGGAGTCGTATCGTCGAGGGACGGCGGCTCGAGGTAGACCTCGTACTTCCGGACGGCAGGGTTGAGCGGGATCTCCTTCATGCCCGGGACCTCGACGAGGATCTTCTGCTCCTGGATGAGGGACCCGGCCGGGACCTCCACCTGGACGTCGCCGACGACGGTCGCCTGGCAGGCGAGGCATGCCCCGCGGGCGATCTCCTCATCCGAGAAGAACCTGCGGTACTTCTCGCTGTCGAACGACGTCGTGCCTTCTTTGATGAAGACAAGACACTTCCCGCACTTTCCCTGCCCGCCGCAGACCACGTTCATGGAGAGACCGGCCGCCCGCGCCGCGTCGAGGATGGTCGCCCCCCGGGGCACGTTCACCTTCCGGTAGCCCGGGAGAAACGTCACGGTCGGCATCAGGTTTTCCACTCCTTCTCCAGGTACCCGGGGAGTTCGGCCGCATCCCGGGGGCCGACCAGCACCTTCCAGCCGGTCACGTCCTCGATCTTCCCGGAAAGAGGGGCGGCGTAGCCGGGGATGACGAGCAATCGGTGGTCCACCAGATCCGCGACGCCGAACTTTTTGAGCGAGTCGGCGACGAGGGTCTCCGTCAGTTTCCCGCCGGCGACGGCCGTGAGGACCGAGAGCCCTTCCGTATCCGCTACGAAGAGGTAGCAGGGTATCCGGGACGCATCGAGATAGCCGAGCAGCGTGAAGTAGGTAAGCGAGAAGTTCACTGTGAGGAGGACCGGGGCGCTCGGTCCGGGCTCGTTGATCGGGTAGATGCCCGGTGTCACCTGGATGGGCTTCTGCGGGTCGGTGTAGATGTTCTGCCGCAGGGTGAGCGCCGCCTCGCGGGAGGCGGGGGAGAGCGGGGGGGTGACGATGATCCCTGCGTACTTCAGGATACCTGCCGCGAGGGTCGCATCGGTCTCTCCCAGGGAGCCGGCATCGAGGTAGATGGGGTAGCCGAGCGCGGGCTCGGTCCGCCCGACGGCGGCCCTCCGGATCTCCGTCGCGGTGGCGATGAAATCACGGAGCGACCGCGGGACGGGGTCGAGCACGAGGTCCGGAACCCCGGCGTCCGCGCACTTCCCGGCGAGGGCGGCGAGTTCTCCGGGACCGGTAGCCCGCACGGCGAGAGGACACCCGTAGCGCTTTGCGAGGGCGGCGAGGGCCTGCCAGTTGTCCCCGGTCGCGGCGTGGATCAGCGGCCGGTAGTGCCCCGACATCGCGAGAGCCGCCTCGAAGGATGCGATATCGTCGGCGATCAGCACCAGGGGGAGGCTGGTGCCGCCCCCGGCGAGCGCCACGGTCTCTGCGAACCGTTCGGGACGGTTGCTCTCGTTTTTCACCGCCACGCCGGTGAGGACGAGGTCCTGTCCCACCCGGTGGACGACCGTGTCCCGGACCGCCTCGACGGCGGAACGCACCTCGTCCTCCGGCCAGGTGTCGGAGACCTGCACCATGATCCCGGGTGGGTGATAGAAGGTCTTTTCGTGCCGGAAGAGGACGAACTCCTCTCCGACCGCAACCGATCGCTCGCCTGCACCGACCTGCACGAGCCGGACCGGCGGCCGGGTCACCCCGCCGAGCAGGGCCTTCGTTTCGGGGTCGAGGTCGGGACAGGCCTCGATCTCCGCCTTTCCGACGGCGAGTTTCATGGCGAAAGCAAGGCACGTGGGGTACCCGCACTTCTTGCAGTTCGTCTTCGGGAGGTGTTTGTAGATGTCGAGTGCTTTCATCGCCATGCTTCACACCTCCAGGGCCTTTTTGAGCCTCTCCACGGTCAGGGGGTGGCGGACGCAGACGATCGACGCGCCGGCGACGAGCGCGGAGTAGGCGGTGTAGAACTCCCAGGCAACCGCCATCGCATCCTGATCCGCCGGTGCGGCCTCCCGCACCTCCCGGACCGAAAGGGTATCGGTGGGGGCGCTGATCATCGGCATCGCCAGGTCCGCATCGTCGGCGAGGGCGGCGAGACGTATCCGCTCCATCACCGAGTAGGAGTACTCGAACCCGTAGCCGAGCGCTCCCGTGTAGGGGTCGATCACGAGCCGGTCCTGCGGCACGCCGGTCTCGCGGAGGAGGATGTTCAACTGCTTGGCAAGGTTGACGTCGATGGGCGACTGGGCGATCACCGCGTGACCGTATGCCAGCGCCGCCGCAGCGACGCTCCGGTAGCGGTCAGCCTCTGCGGTTCCGAGGAGGAGCCGCTCGCCCTCTCCTGCCTCTCCGCAGCGGCGGAAGACCTCGCTGTCGAGTTTCGGCTCGTTGCTCCCCTCGACGATCAGGGGCCGTGTCGTCGCCGCAAGCACCCGCTCCGTCGTCGCGGCGATCGTATCAAACGCATCAAACCCGCGCTGTTTCGTGCTGGTGAAGTTCAGCCGCACCAGGTCCGCACCATAGGTGCGCTCCGCGGCCCGCGCCCACTCATCGGGGTTGTTCGCGAGGTCGCCCACGTAGTCGCGGACCACCGGCGGCCAGAACCGGGGGTCGTCACAGATCTCAAGCGCTACGAGGAGCCGTTCCGGCCCGTTGCCGGAGAACGGCAGGCCCCGCTCGCCTCCGATCACGTAGGAGACCTCCCGGGTCCCCCCTTCTTCCCGCGTGGCGCCGAGGCGCACCTCCCGGATCGCTGATCCCGAATCGCTGCTGTCTGTCATGCACCATCACTCCTAGATCAGCGACCTCATTGTGAGCGCAGGATGGTCGACGCGCTTGAGGAACGCGATCAGATCCTCGATCGTCGGTGCCGAGACCTCGTCTGCGATCTTCTCGAAGAGGTCCGGCATCCCCTGCCCGGCGAGTTTCGCCCGCAACCGGTCCCCGAGTTCCTCTTTCAAGGAAACCGGCATCCAAACCACCCGTGCGATGCCGTTCTCGGCCTGGAGGAACCTGTCGCTCAAGATGTAGTTCTTCGATATGCCGATGAACCCCGGCGTCTGCGCACCGCCCCCGATCGTCCCGGCGAGCGTCGAAAAGTTCATCCCGAGCGGGGTCTCCCCGGTGAAGTCCCGGCTGACGATCAGGATGCCGTTCACCTCCGGGACGATGGCCGCGATGCACTCGAAACACCCGCAGGCGGTCATCGGGTTCTCGATCATGCTGTAGAGGGAGACCCGGTCGGTCTCACCGTGGGATGCCTTCTTTACGAACCGGTTCACCCCTGAAAACTCCCCAAAGACTGCGTCGACCACTTCCCCCTTCGGAACGGGCTGGTTTGCCCCTGCGGGAGCGATCTCGTGGGCAATCCGGGCGTCGAGCCAGGTGATCGCCCCGCAGAGCGCCGGGCGCTCCGGGGTGATGACGCAGACGTGGTTCGGGGCGAACGTCTGGCAGAGGGTGCAGGAGTAGAAGGTCTCCACATCCTCGTCCTTCATGCCTGCAATCCGTTCGTCCCGCCCGGCGTAGATCGCCCGTGCCTCCGGGAGCATCTCCTCGACTTTCTGTCTATCGGTGACCAGCGTCACCTGGACCGCGTCGATGTGATCCGGAAACTCCATCCTGAGTTTGTGGGCAAGCAGCGTCCCGAGATCCCGGATCCTGACGCCTTTTGCCACCGCCTCTTTCGAGAGCCTGACCCAGATGAGGTCCCGCTGTGCAACGTGCCAGGACCCCTCGCCGTAGTTGACGAAGGTATGGATCCGCCTCTCAAGCACCGGCTCGTAATCCCTCTTCATCTTCGCGCCGGCGACGTCCACAAGGATCGCGAGCGGGAGGGCGGCGCCTTCCGCGACGGCATCCACCTCCGGTCCGACGACGGTGACCTTCCCGTCCTCGACCTCCTCCCGGGGCTGCATCCGGAGGAGTTCGAAGGCCGGGGTCCGGCCGCCGCCGAACTCCACGTACATCTCCTCTTTGCGGATGCTCTTCCCCTCGAACGCGGGCGAGCAGGCCATGGGTATCGGGATCGCCGTGACCGTGACCCGGATCCCCCGGAGATCCATTCCGGTCCGGACTGCCTCGGCGGGAGCGACCGGGATCCACGCCCCTCCCTCGTAGCCTTCGCCGGCCGCGAGGATCGGTATCCCGAGCACCCGCAGGGCATCGACGAACGCAGTCTCTTCGTCGGTGAGGCCCCCAAACGCGATCACGAACGCCTTTGCCCGCTCCGCGGCGTACCCGAGCAGGGAATGGACGTCTCCCGGCTGCACCCCGCCAAACATCATGGCGACCCGGGCGAGGATGTCGGCGAAGTGAATCCCCCGGGCGCTCTGCGGCCCGAGCGGCACCAGGCGGTAGTCCAGCCCCAGGCGGACACCGGCGCCGGAGAGCGCCTCCACGACCCCGCCGGCAAGGAAGGTGAGCAGGTACTTCTCCTGCATCTCCCGGCAGATGGCCGCGGCGGCATCGGGACTCTCCGGTGTCCCGACGAGGAGGCCGAGGCCGGTGACGCTCCCGTCGACCAGAGTGTAGCCGAGCCTCCGGAGGACTGCGTCCGGTATGAAGCCGGTGTAGGGGCCCTCCACACCGCCTTCGCCGGCCATCAGGCATTCGCAGGCGACGAGGAGGTTGTTGCTGGACTGCCGGTATGCTTCACGCGCTCCGTCAGCGTCCCGCACGGCAATGCCGGTGACGGCGTAGGTCACGGGAAGGGCGTATGCCGTATCCGCGTAGGCGAGCTTCCCGGCGAGTGCCCGCATCCTCGCATCGAGGTCGGTGCGGCCGCGTTCTATCGCTGCATCAAGAGAGTCCGTGAGTCTGTTTTTCATGGTGCGTTCAGCAGGAGGTACTCTTCGCACGGTATAAAACATTGTTTCCGTACCCGGCGGCAGCAGCGCGGCTTCCGCGGCTCTCCGGCAAAAAATGTTGCCGGTCGATGGAATTTACCCGTGATCACCGTCATATCCACCCCTTCTTCCTGAAGTAAAGGAGCATCGCGACCGCGACGCCTACCATGAGGAGGAGGACGAACGGATATCCCCAGGGCGAGTCTTCGAGCGGTATGTTCAGGAGATTCATCCCGTAGAACCCGGCGATGAAGCTTAAGGGGATGAAGATGCTCGCGACGATGGTGAGGATCGTCGTGATCTCGGCCAGGCGGTTGCTCTGGTTCGAGGTATGAAGGTCCATCACGCCGGCCAGCGTATCCCGGGAGAACTCCGCAAACTCGGTCGCCTGGATGCACCGGTCGTATGCGTCCCGAAAGTACGGGATCGTCTCCTTCCGGATAAGGGCCGACTCCTTTCCTGCAAGCGACCCGAGGACCTCGCGGGCCGGCACGACCGCCCTTCTGATGGTCACAAGGTCTTCCTTGAGCGCATAGATTCGCTTTAAGGCAAGCGGATCTGCGGATGCCAGGACCTCACCCTGGAGGTCTTCCACCTGGTCGTCGACGCCATCAAGGATGGCGAGGTACACGCTCACGACGGCGTCGAGGAGCGTATAGGCGAGGAAATCCGGCCCCGCGCCCCTGAGGGCGCTCTGCTCGTTCTTGAGCTTCTCCCGGACCTGATCGAAGACGTGGAAGGGCTGCTCCCGGAACGTTATGACGTAATTCTCCCCGAAGACCATACTGACCTGCTCGCTTGAGACGTTGCCGTCCCCGGCCGAGAGCATCCTCGCGATGACGGCGAGGTAACTTCCGAACTCATCCACCTTCGGCCGCTGGTCCGGGGCCGTGATATCCTCCATCGTGAGCGGGTGGATGCCCGCCTGCCTGCCGAGCACCACGAGTTCGTCGTGCTCCGGCACTCCGACGACGTCGATCCAGGTGATCGTCTGCCGGCCGATCCACGACCAGGCCTCGGTGAGCTCGATGCACTCATGCTCCTCAAAGCGGTCTTTCGTGTAGTCGATGATCCGGATCGAGAGTTCTCCACAGGATTGTTCCGGCTGCATCTCCACCTCCCGGCTGCCGGCCCCTGGCGACGGAACGGATGTACCTCCCCGGCGCCGGAATGTTAGCCTCCCCCGACGAGCCGTCCGGCAAGGGTCCGCATACCTGCGTTAAGGCAGGCGCCCCCGCGTTCGAGTGCCTGGCGCTTTGATGGGGTCCATGATCATCTTCTCCCGAAGAGCCATCATGTGGTATAAAGCATCACTGTCGGGCGATCATGCATCTTCGGTCGGCCCGCCGTCGTAGACGATGATGTTCTCGGTGGCGATGGTGATACCGCCGGTCGCTTCAATCGCATCCAGGAGTTTTCGGGAGAGGTCGTCTTTTGTGGCCCGTTTCTTCCTGACATCGGTCACGTACCTGATGTCGAAGGCGATCCAGTTGTCGGTGAGAGTCAGGTAGACGGACGGCTCCACATCTCTCTTTGGCAGGTAGTAACGCTCGCCGATCCTCTCTATCTCCCGCTCGGCCCGTCCGGCCGTCACCGCGGTCTCCCGGCGAACGATATCGAGGAAGAGGGAGACGGCCTGCTGCCAGTCCGATCCGTAGGTGATGGGGATGGAGATCTCGTCCCAGACGAAGGTATGGTCCATCGTGTAGTTGAAGACCCGCGACGATATCGTGTCGCCGTTCGGGACGACGGCGATCCTGCCCGTCGCCTGGTCCCCTTTCACGTCGCGGGCGTGAATTTCCAGGATCTTCGTCTTGAGGATCCCGATATCGATCACGTCGCCCATCGTCTCGCTGATCTCGATACGGTCCCCGATCTGGTAGGTGCGGGAGATGATAATCAGGATGCCGCCGACAAAGTTCTTGAAGAGATCCTGGAGCGCGATGGCGATGCCGGCTCCGACGATCCCGTAGGCGACGAAGATGTAATTCGTATCAATCCAGACCCGGAGGAGAATGACGCCGGTGACGGCGATCTTCAGGAAGGATACCGTTCTTCTGAACGAGTAGCGCTCCCGCTCGTCCCTGATGCGCCGGATGGTGAGGGATTCGACGATGAAAAAGAAGAGGTAAACGAGGCTGATCGTGAGGGCTGTATAGAAGACGCGCTCGAGGTAGATGTCCGGGTAAGCGAGCGCAGCAAGCAAGAATAAGACTGTGGCGGTGGCGGAGATCACGATGACGGCGACGGTCCTCAGCGTCGCGCGCTTCTCTTCCTGCTCCTCCGGGTGCCGTCGGTCTGCCTGCATGCCCCACATCCTGCCGCCCGCGGCGCCCGCGGCCTGCGCCTGCTCGCAGCAGGTTAGCGCGGGCTTCGACGTAGCGGGATATAATGGTATTCCGGTTGCGGGGGTCCCGTGCCGGCGATCAGCCGCCCCTTCCCGATCAGATCCACCTCTTCTTTCTGAAGTAGAGGAGCATCACCCCCGCGACGACCGCCATCGAAGCGAGGGCCGCGGGGTATCCCCAGGGGTGTCTGAGCTCGGGCATCTGCGCAAAGTTCATGCCGTAGACCCCGGCGATGAAGGTGAGCGGGATGAAGATGGTGGCGATGATGGTGAGCACCTTTATGATCTCGTTCATCCGGCTGCTCTGGCTCGAGAGATAGACGTCGAGGGTTCCGGACATCATCTCCCGGTAGGTCTCCACGGTCTCGGCGACCTGGATGGTGTGGTCGTAGACGTCCC
>JAENZF010000049.1:0-2119 GCA_016841385.1 Methanobacteriota archaeon
ATCCCCGACCGTCCGGCCACAGAGAGGCCTATTGCTATCTGCTGTTTCCGCGCCTCCGGGGTGCGTGAGGCACATCCTGTCGGTTCATCTCGATACCGTACAGAGCCGGTGCAAAGGGGCTTAAAAATTACGTCTAACCCAAATATCCTCAGAACGGGGTATCATCTCACCTCAAAAGCGTCGAACCCCTTCACAAGACCGATGAACAGCACAATCACCGCCACAAACTCCAGGCGCCCTATCCACATCATGAAAATGAAGAGCCACTTGATTGAGAGCGGCGAGTCGGGTGTCAGGTATCCGACGCTCAGGCCGACATTGCTGAGCGCCGACACCACTTCAAAGACGACTTCGTAGACAGTAAAGGATGTTGCCGTGATCTGGAGCGCGAATACCGTCGCTGAGACAAAGGTGAAGAAGTACAAAAAGATGATCAGCATGTTCTTTGCAATCTCGACGTCCGAGACCGATTCCGGATACACCGTGCCCTCGTAGCGGAACGGAATCCTAACACTCCTGCCGACGAAGAGCCGCTTGAACCACCAAACGAGTGCGCTGTAGGTGAGGAGCACCCGGTTGACCTTAATGCCGCCGCCGGTACTTCCGAGCGACGTCCCGATGAACATCAGGATCGCAAGCAGGACGACTGCGACCGGTGCCCAGGCGAGTATGTCGGAGTTCTGAAATCCGGTGGTGGTAAAGCCCGATACGACGCAGAAGACTCCTTCACGAACTGCCTGCGATAGCGGCATCCTGTTATTCCAGTACAGGTTGAAGACGACGAGGGTGGAGACGACCAGGATCGCGGCCACAGTGAAGTGGAGAATCCGACTCTTGAGGAACGACTCGCACTTGCCGTAATAAAGCAGGATACTGACCTGGATCGGAAGAGAGCCGGCGATCATGACCGGAATGAGCAATCCTTCCAGGATCTGGTTCTGGTAATAGAGCACACCTCCGTCGTGGTTGGAGAACCCGCCGGTCGATATCGCAACCATCTTTATGAGGAAAAAAACGGGTAGACGAAGACGAGACGTTTGCCGAAGAGATCGAAGAGGCTGCTGCAACGGCATACGGATCGCTGTTCCCGCTCTATATCGCCACCGGCGTCCGTTCAGTATTCCGTCATTGCCCATCTCATCCGGAACGACAGAACGGGTACCGCAGTAAACATCGCTTCGCAGAGGGTTACATTTATACTACCAGGAGCGATCTTTCCAGGACCTTACAAACTGGACGGTATGCAATGGCACAACCTGAGCCGTTCCTCGACGGGTTACTCTTCATCGCGTTCCTCGCAGTAGTAACCGTCGCAGGGGTGCTCTTCAGCCGGTACATAACGCACGTGTTCTCCGGGGACTACTCCCGCGGCATTCCCGGAGCACTGGAGGCCCGGCTCTTTCGCTTCATCGGCACATCTACCGATGAGGAGGAGGACTGGAGGGGATACGCACGGGATATGCTCATCTTCAACGGCATCGGATTTCTCGCTCTCCTCGCGCTTCTCCTGCTACAGGGGCACCTGCCGCTGAACCCGCAGGGACTGGGCGCATTCGAACCCGGCACGGCACTCCATACGGCGGCGAGCTTCGTCACCAACACCGACTACCAGATATATGCAGGAGAGATCTCCGCGAGTTACCTGACCCAGATGGCCGGCTTGGCGGTCCAGAACTTCCTCTCGGCCGCCACAGGCATCTGCATTGCCGTCGCGGTGATGCGGGGAGTTACCCGCCGGTCGACCGACCGGATCGGCAACTTCCGGGTGGACGTGACCCGGTGCGTCCTCTACATCCTTCTCCCGGTTGCATTTGCAGCCGCCCTCCTGCTCGTCTCGCAGGGGGTCATCCAGAACGTCGACCCCTACGTGCATGCCGCGGGGTACGGCACGGCCGGACCGCAGACGATCGCCATGGGGCCTGTCGCCTCCCAGGAAGCCATCAAGGAGTTCGGCACGAACGGGGGCGGATTCTTCAACGCCAACTCCGCCCACCCCTACGAGAACCCGACACCGTTCACCAACCTCGTAGAGATCTTCCTGATCCTTTTGATCCCCGTGTCGCTGCCCTTTGTCTTCGGGCGGATGGCGGGGTCCATGCGGCAGGGATGGGCCATCTAC
>JAENZF010000049.1:2219-13763 GCA_016841385.1 Methanobacteriota archaeon
GGAAAGAAGATCGAGGTCCAGGAGATACGCATGGCCGTTCTCACGGTCCTGGTGCCGGGCGTGCTCGTCCTCATCCTCACGGGGATCGCGCTACTCCTCCCCGGCACGGCCGGAGCGATGCACAACCCGGGTCCGCATGGCCTCTCCGAACTCGTCTACACGTTTGCCTCCATGTCCAACAACAACGGAAGCGCGTTTGCCGGGTTCGACGCTTCAGGGATGTTTTATGCACTTACCGGCGCCGTCGCGATGGCCATCGGGCGGTTCGTCCCGGCGGTCGCAATGCTTGCCCTCGCCGGATCGATAGCACATAAGAAGACCGTCCCGCCGGGACCCGGGACTCTGCCCACCGCGTCGGCAACATTCACCGTCTGGACGATCCTGGTGATTCTGATCGTCGGGGCGCTCACGTTCTTCCCCCTCTTCGCCATGGGGCCGATCGCCGACCACCTGCTGCTCCCCGGAGGCGGATAGCCCGATGGCCAGGAAACGGTATCCCCGGTTCGGCGCCCTCGAACCGGGTCTCGTCCGCGAAGCGCTGGCGGGCAGCGTGCTCAAACTGGATCCGCGCAGGCAGATCGACAACCCCGTGATGCTGGCGGTGGAGATCGGGGGGATCGTCACAACGGCAGGCTTCTTCATCGGTCTTTCGACTGCCACCGGAGAACAGGCGCTATTCACCGGGCTCGTCTCCCTCTGGCTCTGGCTGACGGTGCTCTTCTCCAACTTCGCAGAATCCCTCTCCGAGGGGCGGGGAAAAGCGCGGGCGGCGTCGCTCCGGCAGTCCCGCGCCAGCGTGCCCGCACGCCGCCTCGATAGGGAGGCATTCGATGCACCGGCAAAAGAGATCGCCTCCTCCGACCTCCGGCCGGGCGACCTCGTCCTGGTGAGGGAAAACGAGATCGTTCCCGGCGACGGAGAGGTGGTCCGGGGAGCCGCTCTCGTCAACGAAGCCGCCATCACCGGAGAGTCCGCCCCGGTGGTGCGCGAGGCGGGAGGGGACCGCAGCGCGGTGACGGGGGGAACAACGGTGCTTGCGAACGAGATCATCGTCCGGGTCACCACGGAGCCCGGCCGGACCTTCCTCGACCGCATGATTGCCATGGTCGAGGGTGCCGAACGGCGCAAGACGCCCAACGAGGTCGCGCTCGAGATCCTGCTCCTGGCGCTGACCGCCGTCTTCCTGGCGGTCGTCGGCAACATATACCCGGTATCCGCTTACAGCGTCTCGTTCTCCGGTTCGGGCGCTCCTGCGAGCCTCACGGTGCTCGTCGCACTCTTCGTCTGCCTTGCCCCGACGACCATCGCCGCACTCCTCCCGGCGATCGGGATCGCCGGAATGGACCGGCTCTTCCAGCGGAACATCGTCGCACTCTCCGGCCGGGCGATCGAGGCGGCAGGCGACGTCAACGTCCTGCTCCTCGACAAGACCGGGACAATCACTCTTGGAAATCGTCAGGCGACGGAGTTCGTTCCGGTGGACGGACAGTCCCGGGACGAACTGATGCAGGCTTCCCTTCTCTCCTCGTATGCCGATGAGACACCGGAGGGCAGGAGCATCCTTGCCCTTGTCCAGGAGAAGACCGGCACCGCACCGGCCTGCCCCCCGGACGCCAGGTTCATCCCGTTCTCGGCCGCCACCCGGGTGAGCGGCGCCGAGTGCGGCGGGACTTCGTACCTGAAGGGAGCCGCCGACGCGATCACGAGGATCGTCCCCGAACGCGGAGGAGCGGTACCCCCGGACCTGGCGGCAAAAGTGAACGGGATTGCATCGGCAGGAGGGACGCCGCTCGTGGTGGCCGAGAACGAGACGGTCCTCGGCGTGATCTTCCTCAAGGACATCTTAAAGACCGGTATCCGGGAACGGTTTGCCGATCTCCGCCGGATAGGAATACGGACGGTCATGATCACGGGCGACAACCCGCTCACCGCGGCTGCAATCGCAGCGGAAGCGGGTGTGGATGATTACCTTGCCGAGGCGAAGCCGGACGACAAGCTGAGGCTGATCCGCGAGACGCAGGACGAGGGCTACATGGTCGCCATGACCGGCGACGGGACCAACGACGCACCTGCTCTGGCCCAGGCCGATGTGGCGGTGGCCATGAACAATGGGACCCAGCCGGCGCGGGAGGCAGCCAATATCATCGATCTGGACAGCGATCCCACCAAACTATTGGATATCGTCGAGATCGGCAAAGAGATCCTGATGACGCGGGGGGCCCTCACCACATTCTCCATAGCAAACGACATCGCCAAGTACTTCGCCATCATTCCAGCTGCGCTGGTCGGGATCTACCCGCAGCTCGTCATCCTGAACATCATGGACCTCGCAACCCCGCAGTCCGCCATCCTCTCCGCGGTCATCTTCAACGCCCTGATCATCCCGCTCCTGATACCGATCGCACTTGCCGGAGTGCGGTTCAAACCGATGCCGGCATCAAGGCTCTTTGCCTACAACCTGATCATCTTCGGCCTCGGAGGCCTCGTCGCTCCGTTCATCGGCATCAAAGCACTCGACCTCCTGATCGCCGGAGTCCTATAGGAGTATCCCAATGACGGAGATACGACAGGCAGCAAAAAGTGGTCTGCTCCTTTTCCTCGTCCTTTTCGCTATTACGGGGTTTGTCTACCCCCTGGCGGTGATGCTCATCGCCGGGGCGGCATTCCCGTACCAGGCGCACGGGAGCCTGATCGTCGACGACCAGGGCCGGGTGATCGGTTCGGACCTGATCGGCCAGAACTTCAGTGCACCGTTCTACTTCCAGGGCCGCCCCTCGGAGACGCCGATCACCGCCTACAATGCCTCCTCCTCCGGCGGGTCGAACCTTGCGCCCGGAAATCCCCTGCTCCTTGAGCGTATTGCAGAACGGGTGAGGGTTCTCCGGAACGCCGGAGTACAGGGCCCGCTCCCGTCCGATCTCGTCATGGCTTCGGGGAGCGGTCTTGACCCCGACATCAGTCTGGATGCCGCACTGGTGCAGGTCCCCACCGTCGCAGAGGCACGCGGTCTTCCGGAGGACGAGGTCCGGGCGCTCGTTCTCGCCCGGGCGGAGAGCCTGCCGGTCCCGTTCGTAGAACCCTATGTCAATGCCCTCTCGCTCAATCGTGCACTGGACCGCTTAGACAGGAGGGGCTGAACACGGCAGAAAGGACCGCTGAGGAAGGCCGCCCCCTGCCTGAAGATCTGCTCGCCATTGCAGAGCGGGCGGAACAGAGAGCAGGGAAGGGGCAGCTGACGATCTACCTGGGTTACGCCGCCGGCGTCGGGAAGACCTACGCGATGCTGGCAGATGCGCTCAGCCGCCGGGGCGACGGGCTCGATATCGTGATCGGGTATGTGGAGACGCACGGCAGGGCCGAGACGGATGCGCTCGCCGCGAGACTCGAGACTATCCCTTTGGTATCCGTCGATTACCAGGGATTGACGTTACGGGAGCCGGATCTCGATGCGATCCTCAAGCGGCGCCCGCAAATCGTCATCATCGACGAGCTTGCGCACACCGATGCTCCGGGAAGCCCTCACGCCAAACGCTACCAGGACATCGAGGAGATCCTTCACGCGGGAATATCGGTCTATACCACCGTCAACATCCAGCATATCGAGAGCCAGAACGACATCGTCGCCCAGATCACGGGCATTCGCGTCGCGGAAACGGTGCCGGATACGTTCTTCTATGATGCCGATGAGATCCGCCTGATAGACATCCCCCCGGAGGAACTCCGGATCCGCCTCCGCGCCGGAAAGGTCTATGTACGGGATATGGCCGAGCAAGCCGTCCGGAGGTTCTTCAGCGTGGAAAATCTGCTGGCACTCCGGCAGATCGCTCTCCGGTTTATGGCGCAGGTCACCGACCGGCAGATGCTCACCCGCATGCGGGCCAGGGCTATTCCGGGACCATGGCCTGCCGGTGAACGGCTCCTCGTGGGGATACGCCCCGGCCCGACGGCAGACCAGATGGTCCGTGCGGCATACCGCCTTGCAGACAGATTCCATGCGGACTGGATCGTGATCTCCATCGGGACCGAGGAGGAGCAGAACCTCACGGACCAGGAGCGGCGGTGGCTCAACGAGGCGATGGAGACGGCAAGGAGCCTCGGAGGGCGGATCGTCCGCTACCGCGGCGGGGATGTTCCGGGCGAACTGATCCGGTACGCCCGGCAGCACAACGTCACCATGATCATGCTCGGCAAACCCCGGGGACTGGACATCTTCTACTCTCCCGTGTACCGCACCATGGTCCGGTCGAAGGGGATCGATATCTTCCTCTACGAACCGAAAGCGGCGGTAAACATCCCTATCCACAGGCAACTGCCGCAGTTTGTGAGCCCAAACCTCATAGTCAGCGCGGTACTCATCGCACTCGTGACGATCACGAATTACTTCCTGCGAAACTTCATCAGTCAGTCAAACCTGCTCATCATCCAGCTGATACCGGTGGTGGCGGCAGCGCTCTTCTTCCGGCGAAGGACAGCGATCGTTACCGCAATCGTAAGCATCCTGGTCTTCGACTTCGCTTTTGTGGTGCCCTACTACACGCTCACGATCGACGACTGGGAGTTCTTCATCTCGTTTGTGGGATACGTGGTCATCGCGTTCATCATCAGCAGTCTCGCAACAAGGCTCCGCTATCTGCTCCCACAGATACGAAGGAGCGAGGCAAAGGTTGAGGCCGTCGCCGTCCTCTCCCGGGACCTGGTGAACGTCGCGCATCGCCAGGAGATCTTCGATACGCTTTACCATCATATGAAGCAGTTCAGCGAGGGTGCATTTGCCATTTTTACGCCGGGTGTAGGAGGGCTTTTCATGAACGTAGGGGATCCAGATTATCCGCTCACCCAGAAAGAGCGGACGATCGCCCAATGGGCGTTCGAGAACGGCCGGACGGCGGGCAAAGGCACCGAAACGCTTCCAACAGGCGTAGGGCACTATGTTCCGATGAGGGCGTTTGCGGTTACGTTCGGCGTCCTGGCGTTCGCGTTCAAGAACCCGGATGAGATACTTACGCCGGAGAATAAAGATATCCTCCAGACCATGGCATACCTTGGGGCTCTGGCTTTGGAACGGGTAGAGTGAGCAAGCCATCCCTGTCGGCGACACTGTCACGTTCGGCGGATCGAACACCAGTATTGCCGTCCGGTATACCAGACGAGGTGAAAGGGAAGCTCTTCACCCGGTTCGAACGGGGTATGGCACGGGGGAGGGGCGAAGGCCTCGGCCTCTTCATCGTCCGGACATTGGTGGAGAGGTACGGCGGGAAGGTCTGGGCCGATGACCGGGTGCCGGGCAACCCCGAGGAAGGAGCAGCGTTCCGGTTTACCCTGAAGAAGGCATGAGAAAAGAGAGGGACGGATCGCAGCCGCTGCAGCCGCGGGGCCGGCGACGGCATCATCCCCCACGCCGGCACTTCCCGCCGGGGCACGGTAGCGCATCCGATCGAAGGCCCCGGGATGAATCGGTGAGTACCTACCGGCCTTTCCGTGCGGCGATAACGCAGAACCCGGCCCTTGAGTCGACCTCTGCCACGCGAAATCCGGTGCGTCCGAGAAGTTCCCGGACTTCGCCCGAGGAGTAAAACCGGGCGCGGGAGAGGAACCTGTGCTTCCCCGCATCATGCAGGTATTTTTGGGCAATCTCTCCTTCGCGTTCGATGAACCCGAGAACGAGCGAACCCTTGGGGGCGAGGATCCGGTGAAGTTCCCCAAATGCCAGGACAGGGTCGTCCAGGAAACAGATGACCGTCACCATGAGCACGGACGAACATGATTCATCCCTGATCGGGATCGATTCCGCTCTCCCGCGGATCACCTCGATCCCCCGCCGGCGCGCCATCCTGCCGAGAGCACGCGAGGGTTCGATCCCGAGCGGGATCCCGAGAGGGGCGGCAAACCTCCCGGAACCGACCCCCACCTCGACGGCACGGGAGTCCGGGTGGGGGAAGAGACGCCGGATCCGGGCCAGTTCCGCCTGGTACTCGGTGCGGTGCTCCTCGAACCAGCGATCGTACTCCTCTGCGAACCGTTCGAATACATCCTCAGGCATCGCGTTCCCCGTCAATCACGACCCATACAGGTGTTCTCTCACCCGTTTCCCGACCGCCTGCTCTCTCTGTTTCAGCACCGAGAGGTCCACCGTTCCCTCCCGATATGAGGAGAAGAGGAGGTAGAGAAAATCTACCGTCAGGTCCATCACCTCCTTTTTGAACCTGACCTCAACAGTGGTGTCCCCGGCAAAACCCTTGATGGAGAACCAGTCGACCTTCTCGAATTTATAGAACCCGTCGCCGAGATTGGGAAGCGCTTCAACTTCCCCGAAGTTCCCGAGATAGGAGAAGAAGCCCTCCGTTACCGGGGCGTTGAGGATGAACTCCTTCATGAACGTGCCGTCGGCACAGGATTTATGGCGAACCGAACGAAGAATTCGCATTTCTCGCAATCTCCTTCACTGCTTTTGCGGTGAGGCGGCACTCTTCGTCCGTGGTGAACCAGGAGAGGCTGAGCCGCACGCAACCCTTCCCGCCGTCGATCGCCCTGTGCACGAGAGGCGCACAGTGGAGTCCCGTACGGGCCACGATCCCATAGGCACGGGCCAGGATGAATCCCACGTCGTCGTTCTCCATCCCCCGGATGTTGAACGAGACGATGGGGAGGGAGGGAGATTCGTTGTAGATCGTGATGTTTTGCTCCCGCTTCAACTCCCCGATGAGGAACGCCGTCTGGCGCTCCGCTTTCTCTGCGACGGCCTCCACTCCGGTGGAGGCGATGTAGTTCACCCCGGCCGCGAGAGCCGCAAGGCCGGGATAGTTATGCGTTCCGGACTCGAACCGCTCCGGCATCTCCCGGGGATGGGAGAGCGAGAAGGAGTCCGTCCCGGTCCCCCCGTAACGGACGGGAGCGATCGATTCCGGGTCCCGCAGATAAAACCCGCCGGTGCCCGGGATGCCGAAGAGGCCCTTATGGCCGGTGAAGACATAGGCATCGACCGGGAGGTTCCGGAGGTTGACGGGTATGTGGCCGGCGGCCTGAGCCCCGTCAACGATAAAAGAGATCCCGTGATCGTGTACTATCTCCCCGATGCGGGGGATGTCCTGCACCGACCCGAGCACGTTGCTCCCTTGGGTCGTGACCATGAGCCGGGTATCGGGCGTGATGGCCGCTTCGATGCTATCGGGGCGAACGGAGCCGTTCTCGAAGGGAAGAACCGTCAGCCGGATGCGCCGCTGCCGTTCGAGCTCGTAAAGCGGTCTTAAGACCGAGTTGTGGTCGAGTTCCGTCGTGAGGACGTGGCAGCCGGCCTCTTTCCCGGCGAAAAATCCCTGGATGAGGAGGTTTAAGGAATCGGTCGCGTTCTGGGTGAAGACCACGTGCTCCGGCGGATCTGCAGCGAGGAGGCCGGAGAGTGCCTCCCGTGCCAGCGTGATATAATCCTCGCCCTGGCTCCCGGTGGTTCTTCCCGACCCGAAGACGGGGAGGGCAAGGGATTGCCTGACGGCCTCCAGCACCTCAGGGGGTTTCGGCCAGGTCGTGGCGGCGTTATTCAGGTAGATGATCGGCGGGTTATCTGCCATAAGACTCGTTTGCAGTGGATCTGTCCTCTGCGGCCAAAAAGAGATCGCTTTGGGCACTTCACAACACTTATCCTGCGGGCAACGGATACGCATATTTAATGGCTGCAATAACCGCCGGGCGGGTGAGGGAGGCGGCAGAGTTACTCGGCATCCGGGACCGGGCCAGCCTCAACGAGATTCGTGTCCGATACTCCGAGCGGATCAAAGAGTGGCATCCCGACGTCTCGCGGAAAGACCCGGCGGAATCCCACGAGATGACGATACGCCTAAAAGAGGCCTACGATCTCCTGGTCGATTACTGCATGAACCACCCCGTCTCGTTCAGGCTCGATGACCTCGAAAAAGACCTGGAGCAGAGCCCCGCCGACTACTGGATGGACCGGTTCGGCGATGACCCGATCTGGGGCTGACGCCTCGCCCCTGTCACGAGCTGCGCCGCCTCTGTATGAGGTAAACCAGTATGCCCGCCAGCATGACCACACCCCCGGTACCGACAGCCGTGGCCGGCAGCGTAAAAGCAAGTACCAGACAGCCTAAAAAACCAAGTATCGCGAGGTATCTGCTATACAACCTCTCCTGCTCCGTTAAGGTGTATGCAGAGAGGTTCGTGACCGCGTAGTACAGGAGCACGGTAAAGGAACTGAACCCTATCGCCGTACGAAGGTCCGCGAGCAGTACCGCCACGACCAGGATTACGCCGACCGTCAGTTCGGCCAGGTGCGGAACCCTGTGTACCGGGTGAACCGTGGCCAGGTATGAAGGCATTTTATGGTCTGCCGCCATTGCAAACAGCATCCGGCTGATGCCCGTCATCAGAGAGAGCAGCACCCCGAGGGTCGCGAAGGTCGAACCGACCCTGATGATCCACTGCCACTGCCCAAAACCCGCCCCCGTCAATGCCGTCACCAGGGGCGCATTGGACTGGGCGAGCGCAACAGGCCCGACAAGGAGTAACGCCGAGACGACGACGGCTGCGTAGACGATCAACGTGATGCCCAGGCCCAGCACGATTGCCCGGGGGATAGACGTCTTCGGGTCTTTGATCTCCTCACCCAGGGTGGCGATCCTCGAATATCCCGCAAACGCAAAGAACCAGATGCCCGCCGACTGCAAAATCCCGTATATGCCGCTCGAACCAAGAATCGGACGCAGGTTACTGATACTCGGCTCGCCGACGAAGATGAGAAGGACGATCACGGCCAGGGAGAGCAGGACCGCCGAAACAATTACTTTCGTGGCGTTGGCGGTCTTTTCGATCCCGAAGAAGTTCAGCGCCGTGAATGCGATCACCGCCCCCGCGGCAAGGAACCGTGCATACTCCGGGGCCAGGTAGTAGCCGAAGGTGAGCGCAACCGCAGAACAGCTGGCGAACTTGCCGACCACGAAACCCCAGCCCGCAATCCAGGCCCAGAACTCGTTCAACCGTTCTCCCGCGTATACGTAGGTGCCGCCCGACGCAGGGTAGAGGCGGGCGAGCTGTGCAGACGAACTGGCGTTGAAGTACGCCACGGTGGCCGCAATCGCGAGGCCGACGACCAGCCCTGCCTGAGCGGCAGCTGCCGCTGGTGCAAGAGCCGTGAAGATGCCGGCACCGATCATGGAGCCAAGCCCGATGAAAACGGCATCTCCCGTATTTAGCGTTCGCGAGAGCCTGCTCGCCTGAATTCCGCCGTGAGGCGTCTTTGCCATAAGTCCTCCACGCTCGCGATAGTTGGAGACAGGGATCCAGATCGCTTGATGCTCAGGAAGCGTCCAGGGGTCTCGTTGCCATCAGGGCGCAGTTATAAGATCGATGCAATAGTTAATCGTTATGTCAACGCGAAAAAGGCGTTCTCCAGAGCCCCAACAACCCGGGCGAATGGCGCGAGGGAGCCCGCCCGGCGGCCGAACGTCCGGACCGTGGAGGACAAATACAAGGGGTATCAAGCCGGTCCCATGCCCGGGTCTCACCGCAGTTTGCGGTCATCGGCGAGGTGTGCGGATACGGCGCATCTCTCCGGTCCACTGCCCGACACGGTCATACTCCATCCTCCACCCCGGCTCCGGGATGAAGAGCGTCTCAAAAGAACCCCTGCAGGGGAGATAACCCGAAAACTCGCTATTCTGCCGGGATTCCCGATACATTGATATAGAGTTATCCGGGTATACTCCCCTTCTCCCTCTGCTCAGGGGAGAGCATATCGGTATTTTGGTGATTGATCGATGTCGCACAGTGAGGGAGACGGCGGGAGGAACAGATATGAACCTGCCCTTATCTCCTGGAACGTCACCTCCCGGTGCAACCTGCGGTGCGCCCACTGTTACCTGGATGCGGGGGACAGTGGAGGGAATCCGGAACTCAGTACCGACGAGGCGAAGATGCTCCTCGACCAGGTTGCACGGGTCGGCTCCCCGGTAGTGGTCCTCAGCGGCGGAGAACCCTTGATACACTCCAGGCCACTGCAATGGCCCGGGATCCGGAATGGACGATCCGGCTCTCGGGCGGAATCTACCGAAGAACACCGGGCTCATCAACCACACTCCGACCCGGCGGATGTGGAGACGGTGAACGCATCCGCCACGTCCGGGAACGAAGTCCTTAATACTAATCTGGATTAGTACTAATCATGATTAGGGATTTCGTCGACCGCGAAACCGAGTGTGCCCTCCTGGAGGAGGAGTGGCGAAAAGACGGCGGGCGGCTGATTATCCTCTACGGGAGGCGCCGGATCGGCAAGACCCGACTGGTCACCGAGTTCGTCCGCGACAAGGAGGGCATCCTCTACTTCGCCGAGGACACCGCGCCGCGGATCCAGATCCGACGGTTGCAGGAGGCGATAGCGCGGTTCTTCGACGACCCGCTCCTCGCAACGCTGGAGATCGCGACCTGGGATCAACTCTTCACCTACCTGGCACGGATACCGCTCCCGGAGCGCCGCTACCTTGTCATCGACGAATTCACCTACCTGATCAAGAACGACCCGACAGTCCTCTCCGCCCTCCAGAAAGCCTGGGACACCGCCCTCGCAGGATCGAACTGGTGTATCCTTCTCTCCGGGTCGATGCTCGGGCTGATGACCGATAGTGCGCTCTCCTACACGTCCCCCCTCTACGGGCGGCGGACCCGCGACATGCTCCTTGGGGCGCTCCGGTTTCCCGATGCACGAAAACTGCTCCCCTCGTTCTCCTTCCGGGACAGCCTCAAGGCTCACCTCACCATCGGCGGCATCCCCGAGTACCTCCTCAAGGCCGGGGACTATCCCGACCATGTCACCTTCGTCGAGAGGGAGTTCTTCAGCAGGTACGGCTACTTCTACCGGGAGCCCTACTTCCTCCTCTCTCAGGAATTCCGGGAGCTGAAGACCTACCAGGCGATCCTCAACGCCGTCGCCGTCGGCAATACAAGCCCCGGCGCCATCGCCCAGTTCTGCGGCATGGACGCCCGCCACCTCTACCCCTACCTCGAAGCGATGACCCGGCTCGGGATCATCGAAAAGGAGCTGCCCCTCCTCGGCAGCCGGCGGCAGGGGCTGTACCGGATCAAGGACTGCATCTTCGACTTCTGGTACAACTTCGTCTTTTCACACCGACAGGCGATCGAGACGGAAAGCCTTCCGGGCGATGCCGTCGACATGAACCCCTACTTCGGCAAACAGTTCGAGGTCTTCGTGCGGAACGAGTTCGTCCGGAGCGTTCTGCCGGGGTATGCCATCGGACGGTGGTGGTATCGCGGCGAGGAGATCGATCTCCTCGCCGTCAGTGAGAGCGACGCGAGCATCGTCTTCGGGGAGTGCAAATGGGGGAACCTGACAGAACGGGAGGGGCGCGGCGTGCTCACGCGTCTTATGCAGAAAGCGGAGCACGTTCGGCACGACCGCTATTCACACGAACGCTTCTGCCTTGTCGCCGGCAGCATCGAGGGAAAAGACCGTCTTCGTGAGGAGGGGTTCCTCGTCTACGACCTGGAAGAGATCGAAGCGGTGTGTGCTGCCGGATAGGA
>JAENZF010000050.1 GCA_016841385.1 Methanobacteriota archaeon
CCGGGGCGGCCGGTGCGGCCGTTGTCCGCTCCGCGGTGGGCTCTGCGACCGCACGCGACGTGGTCTGTGCCGCGTATCCTCTCCCGGTGGGCGAGGGAGAGCCCCCGACCCGGTGCGACGTCCGGACCCAAAGAATGAGGTATAAATCCCCTGAGGGCGGTACTACAGTAGTGAGAACCCGGCCGGGGGCGGCTGCCGCCGCGGGCCGGGTTAACGGGGTTTACGATCGATACGGGCAGGTGCCGGGCCCTGCATACGAGTGAGATCATGAGCGAACAGTTGCGCGTGTTGTTGATCGGGGAGATCCCCGGCGATCTCCGGAGTATCCGGGAGATGCTTCGAGGGTGCGGGCGCGAAGTCGAGGTGGCGCACTGCGAGCGCCCCGAGGATGGAGTTGCTGCGGTATCGGGCGACGGAGTCGATGTGGTGCTCCTCGACCTCGACCTCGACCTCCCGGGCGGCCGGGGAATGGGAATCTTCGACCACCTGCGAGAGGTGGCGCCGGACATCCCGATCATCGTGCTCACCGCGGCGGGAGAAGACCCCGCCGCGCTCCGGGCGATGCAGCGCGGCGCGCAGGACTACCTGGTCAAAGAGAAGACCGACGCGGAACTGCTCTGCCGGGCCGTCAGGTACGCACTGGAGCGGACGCGGGTGGAACTCGCGCTCCGGCACTCGGAGGCGATGTACCGGAGGCTGGTCGAGAACCTCAACGAAGGCGTTCTCGCCGTGGACGAGGCCGGCCTCATCACCTTCGCAAACCCGCGTATGGAGGAGATCCTCGGCTGCCCTGCTGAGCGCCTGATCGGGTCGCCGTTCGCCGGGTTCATCGACACCGGCGGCCGGAGCGGGGCCACCGGAAACCCGTTCTGCCGGCTGACCGATCAGAGGCAGGAGTTCGAACTGGACCTCCTCCACAGTGACGGGAGAAGCGTCCACGCGCTCGTGGTCACGTCGCCGATCATCGACGCCTCCGGCGACTTCGGGGGATGTCTTGCGGGGGTGCTCGACATCACCGACCGGAAGCAGGCGGAGGAGGCGCTCAGGCAGAGCGAGCAGAAGTACCGGCTTGTCGTGGAGAGCCTCAGCGAGGGGATATGGGTGATCGACCAGGACGCCTGCACGTCGTTTGTCAACCCGAGAATGGCGGAGATGCTCGGCTATGCCCCGGAAGAGATGATTGGAACGTCTCTCTATTCGTTCCTCTCCTCCTCCTGCGGTGCCGCGATGCGGGATCGCCTGAAATGCAGGAGAGACGGCGCCCGGGAGCAGTACGAGTGCGAGTTCATCAGGAAGGAAGGCGACCGCATCACCGCGCTGATGATAGCGTCCCCGTTCACCGGCGATTCCGGCGAATTCCGGGGCTCGATTGCCGGCGTGATGGACATTACCGAGCGGAAACGGGCGGAAGAGGAGACCCGCATCAGGAACGAGCAGCTCATGGTGCTCAACCAGGTGGTCGGCGTCTCGGCCGCCTCCCTCTCTCTTGGCGAACTCCTGGAGGAGTCGCTGGAAAAAACGCTCGAATTGATGGGGTTCCACGTCGGCATCGTCTATATGCTCGATGCCGAGCGCAAAAGGGCCCTGCTGCAGCACCAGAAGGGGCTGCCCCCCTCATGCATGCCCCGGAGCCGCGTGATCAAGGTCCACCACTGGCCGTTCAACTTCATCTTCATCGCCGGCCAGCCACGCTACATAGAGCGGCAGCCTGACCTCAGCTCCATCGAGGCGGGCATACTCCAGGAACTCGAGGTCTCGGCGCTCGCCTGTATCCCTCTCATCGCTGAATCGGTCGTTGTCGGGGCGGTTTACGTCGGCAGCAGGACAAAGGAATCCTTCTCCCGCGAGGAGATGACGCTCCTCGAGATGGTAGGAAAGGAGATCGGGTCGGGTATCCTGAAGGGCATGCTGCACAAGAAACTGGAGGCGGCAAACCGGGAGGCGAACCTCTACCTGGATATCATGACGCACGACATCAGGAACGCCGAGAACGTCTCGAGCCTCTATACCGATCTCCTCATCGAGATGCTGGAGGGGGAGGCTGCGCTGTACGCCAGAAAGATCCGGAGCAGCATCCGCAGGAGCGCAGAGATACTGGGGAACGTCACCACGATCCGTCGCATCCACCACGATTCGCCTGATGTTGGGCCGGTCGACCTCGATCTCGTCATCAGGGAGGAGGTCGCCGCCTTCCCGGATGTTGCGATTGAGTTAGGGGTCAGCCACCGCCAGGTCTGGGCGGACGACCTCCTCTCCGAGGTCTTTACGAACCTCATCCGCAACGCCGTCAAGTTCGGCGATCCGGGAGTCAGGATCGCCATCCGGGTGGAGGAGTACGACGGCGAGAGCGTGCTGGTCTCAGTCGAGGATACCGGACCGGGTATACCCGACCCCATGAAGGAGTCGATCTTTCACCGGTTTGAGCGGGGATGGGTCGGGGGATACGGTGACGGGCTCGGGCTCTTCATCGTCCGCACCCTCGTCGAGCGCTACGGCGGCACCATCCGCGTGGAGGACCGGGTCGAGGGGCGGCCGGACCTCGGTGCGGCGTTCAGGTTTACCCTCCGCGAGGTCCTCCCTTCCGGGGGCGACGAAGACGACGAGTATCCGGATGGAGAAGAGTGCGAGTGAGCCCCGGGGTTTCCCACCCAAAAATTCTCCAGACCGGGTGGGAGCGACGTATCGTCGGCTTTACGTCGGGGCAGGGGCTGACGTTTCGCCCTGGTATCAAAAGGTTTAAGGGGCGAGGCTACCATTTAGCGTCGTGGCATCCATATATATCCGGGTTACCCAGTTCTTTGCGGCGATCGCGGTCTGTCTGCTTGCAGGGCTGATTGGGTCGGTCTTTACAACGCCGGCCATTCCCACCTGGTACGCCGCCCTTGTAAAGCCTGCCCTGAACCCCCCTGCGTGGGTCTTCGGTCCCGTCTGGACGGTGCTCTATATCCTCATGGGCATCGCGCTCTATCTCGTCTGGAGTAAGGGATGGGAACAGAAGAACGTGCAGGTCGCTACGGCGATCTTCGCCGTCCAGCTGGCCTTGAACGTCCTCTGGTCGTACTTCTTCTTCGGACTGCAGGCGCCGTTCTTCGCTCTCATCGAGATCGTGCTCCTCTGGATTGCAATCCTCATGACGATCGGCGCCTTCCACCGGGTATCGGTGCCCGCGGCGGTGCTGCTCGTACCCTACTTCCTCTGGGTGAGTTTCGCGGCCTACCTCAACTACGGGATCTATGCTCTCAACCCGTAAGATCGCTTACTCTTTTTCGATCTGTCGCCAGACGTGGGCGAAACGCTGGAAGGCGGTGTAGTGCCCGAGGACGCCGAATATGACGAGGAGCCACCCGAGGTAGTTCAGACCGTAGATCTCTCCCGGGATCAGCACCGTGAGCACGCCGGCGATGATGATCAGCACGAGACGGTCCGCCCGGCCGAGAATGCCTCCGTAGAACCTGCCGACCCCGACAGCCTGCGCCTGGGTGCCGATGTATGAGGACATCAGGACCCCGGTCAGCGCGAAGACGCCGATCGGCCAGGGTGCGGCGCCGCCCGCGAAGATGCCGGTGATGATGAATATGTCGGCGTACCGGTCGATGACGTGGTCCAGGAAATCACCGCGGAGGCCCGCGATCCCCATGTCCCGGGCGAGCGCACCGTCAAGCGCGTCAAAGACGGCGTTGAACACGACCATGACGACACCGAGCACGACTCCCCCGGCATAGAATGCGATACCGGCAAGTGCCGATACGAAAAAAGATGCAAGGGAGAGCCCGTTCGGGGTGATCCCGATCTTTCTCATCAGGTCCACCACGGGCTGAATGATGCCCTGCACATGCGGTCGGAACTGGTCCAGTGTCATGCGCCGGGCTCCAGGTAATCGGTCCAGTCTATGGACCCGCAGGATGCGGGCAGTTCCCCCCGGATGAACTGCTCGATCCGGTCCGCACATTCGTCGACGGAGAGTTCGGTCGTATTCAGTTCGAGGACGCGCTCGTCCGGGTGCTCCTCGAGCGTCTCGATCAGGATGACGTCGAGCGCCTCCGCCTCGACGTTCTCCGCGACCTTCTCCTCCGGGTAGTTCCTCGGGGCAAGACGCTCTCGCAGGATGTCGGGACGGCACCGGAGCACCACGACCCGGTCGCAGGGGAGAAGGTGCGCAAGGTGCCCCTCGACGATCCCGTCGAGGGGTTCGAACTCCTCCACCCACCGGTCGACGTCCACCACCAGCGTCTGGCGACAGCAGTCCTCCTCGAGGATGTAGGGCCGCACCGTCTCGGTCAGGCGGACGACCCGGTGGCCCCGCCGCGCGAGTTCGGCCGCGATGGATGTCTTTCCGGTTCCCGGCGTGCCGGTGATGCCTGTCATCATAAGGTTTCGATCGCCTCGAGAAATTGTTCGTTCTCCCAGTCTTCGCCGATGCTGACCCTGATGTAGCGGTTGCCAAGCCCCGGGAAACTGGTGCAGGACCGGACGAGGACACCCCTCGCCGCGAGGCGCTCCACCGCCTCGTCGCCTGTTCTGGGAGCGACATCGATCATGACAAAGTTTGCGTCCGAGGGGAATGTCCGAAACGGTATCTCTTCGAGGAACCGCTGCCTCCACCGCCGGACGTGGTCGCGGGCTTCAAGCACACGGTCGGGATCTGCAAGCGCCCCGACGGCCGCCGCTAGCGAGACCGAGTTCAGCGCGAACGGGGTCGCCGCCCGGTGGTAGAACGGCTCCAGCCACTCCGGGACGAAGGCGTAGCCGACCCGCAGGCCGGCGAGGGCGAAGATCTTCGACATCGTCCGCCCGAGAACCAGGTTCTCGTGCCGCCGCATGAGAGGCCGGTAGTCGATATCCGCAAAGTCGACGTAGGCGTTGTCGAGGAAGAGCAGCCCCTCCATCCCCTCGAGGATCTCCTCGACCGCTTCCGGCGGAACCGAGTTCCCCGTGGGGTTGTTCGGGGAGCAGAGGAAGGCGAGTTTTGCCCCCTGAGATGCCCTGATGAAGGCCGCCGGATCGACCGAGAAGTCCTCCCGGCGGGGGGCGTTCACCACCCGGGCGCCGTGTGTGGCGGCCGCGAGCCCGTAGAAGGAGAAGGTCGGAGTCGAGACGACCACCGTTTCGCCGGGCTCGACGACCGTCCGGATCACCGTCTCGATGACGCCGTCCATGCCCACACCGGTGACGAACCGGTAGTCGCCGTGGTAGCGGCGGAGCGCCTCGACGAGCACCGATGCCCGTTCGTCCGGGTAGCGATTTGCTGCCCGGAGAGCGGCCGTTGCCGCTTCGATTGCGGCAGGCGACGGCGGGCGGGGGTTTTCGTTGCTCGCGAGGCGGGCCACCCGGTCGATGCCTGCGCTCGCGAGGACGTCCTCCGCCTTCTTCGCGTAGGAGTAGCCGCTCGCGCCCGCGAAGCACGCTCTAATCAAACGCCGCATTAATGACACCGAGAGCTGCGTCGATCTCCTCGTCCGTGATCACCAGCGGCGGGATCAGGCGGAGGTTCCCGTCGGCGGCGCAGTTGACGAGCACTCCATGTTCGGCACAGATGCGCTGGATCTCCGCGCACCGGTCGCCGACCGATATGCCGATCATCAGGCCGCGGCCCCGCGGGTTATGGGCGGCAAGGCCCTTCATGAACCGCTCGCCCTTCCGGGCGACGTCGGGGAGGACCTCCTCGATGACGCCGATCGTTGCGAGTGCCGCCGCGCAGGCGAGCGGCCCTCCGGCAAAGGTACTCCCGTGCTCGCTCCTTCCAAACTCGAGCCCCTCGCGGGCGACGAGTGCGCCGATGGGAAAGCCGCTCGCAAGCCCTTTTGCGAGCGTGACGATATCGGGGGCAACACCGGTGTGCTGGATGGCAAGCCACTTCCCGGTCCGGCCCATCCCGGTCTGCACCTCGTCGACGATCATCAACGCGCCGGTATCGTCGCAGATATCCCGGATGCCCCGGAGGTAACTGTCGGGCGGGATCAGGACGCCCGCTTCGCCCTGGATCGGCTCGACGAAGACACCGGCGGTATCCTTATCGACGGCTTCTGCAAGGGCATCAAGGTCGCCGTAGTCCACGAAGGTGCAGGCGGGCGAGAGCGGCTCGAACGGCTCCCGGATCGCGGGCTTGTGGGTGACGGCGAGCGTCCCGCAGGTTCTGCCGTGGAATCCGTGGGCGAACGCGACGAACTTCTTCCGTCCCGTCCGGACGCGGGCGAGTTTTATTGCGCCTTCGTTTGCCTCCGCGCCGGAGTTCGAGAGGAACGCCTTTGAGAGTCCCGTGATTCCCACGAGTTTCTCCGCAAGTTCCGCCTGGTTCGGGACGTAGTAGAGGTTCGAGCAGTGAATCAGCCGGTGGGCCTGGTCGCAGATAGCCTCTACCACCTTCGGGTGGCAGTGGCCGGTGCTGCAGACCGCAATCCCGGCTACACAGTCGATGTACTCCCGTCCCTGATCATCCCAGACGCGCGACCCCGCACCGCGGACGAGCTTCATCGTCCGGCCGAATGCGGGCATGTAGTAGCGTGCATCAAGCACCCGTGAATCTTCTGCCATGGTCTCACTCGTACTCGATCGTCGCGGGGGGTTTGGGGGTGACGTCGTAGACGACCCGGGCGACGCCGGGTATCTCGGCGGTGATCCGGGCTGCCATCCGCGCGAGGGTGTCGTAGGGCAGGGGCAGCGGGTCGGCGGTCATGCCGTCCCGGGACTGGACGGCCCGGACCGCGACGATCCAGCCGTGCAGCCGGATATCTCCTTTGACCCCGGTCCCGAGGCCGAGGAGCGCGGCAAAGCATTGCCAGGGTTGGAACTTCTCCACCAGGCACTCCTCGACGATGGCGTTTGCCTCCCGGACGATCGCGATCTTCTCTCTGGTCACCTCACCGAGCACCCTGACTGCAAGCCCCGGTCCCGGGAAGGGCATCCTGTGCTGGATCTCCGTCGGGAGCGAAAGCCCGCCGGCAACCTCGCGGACCTCGTCCTTGTAGAGGTCGGCAAGCGGCTCGATGACGCCTTTGAACTTGATATCGATGGGCATGCCTCCCACGTTGTGGTGGCTCTTGATGCCCCCTTCGCTCTCGATGCGGTCGGGGTAGATCGTCCCCTGCAGGAGCATCGTCGCTCCCGTCCGCTTTGCCTCCCGCTCGAAGATCCGGATGAACTTCTCACCGATGCCTTTGCGCTTCTCTTCGGGATCGGTGATCCCGGCGAGGGCCTCGAAGAACTCATCTGCCGCGTCCACGACGCGGAGGTTTGCATCGGCAAAGAGGGACTGTATCCGTTCGGTCTCTCCCTTCCGCATGAGGCCGGTATCCACGTATATCGGGACGAGTTGGTCGCCGATGGCACGGGTGGCCAGCGCCGCGCAGACCGACGAGTCCACGCCGCCGGAGAGTGCCATCACGACCTTATCTCCACCGGCAGTTTCGCGTATCTGCCGGACTGCCTGATCGATAAACTTCTCAATATTTACCATTCTGTTGTCTCACCTGGTCTGGGATGATATTTTATTCTTTTTGCATGCCTCTACAAAGCCGATGTAGGGCGGGGAGGGGTTTGTCGGGCTCGATTTGAACTCGGGGTGGAACTGTGTGGCAAGGTAGAAGGGGTGATCCGGAAGCTCGCAGACCTCCATCCTCTCTCCGCAGGAGCCCGAGAAGACGAGACCGGCGCCCTCAAGGTCGCCGATGAACTCCGGGTTCACCTCGTAGCGGTGGCGGTGCCGCTCCACGATTGTCGTTTTGCCGTAGAGACCGGCCACCTTCGTCCCTTCCTTGAGAACGACGTCGCAGTTCCCGAGGCGCATCGTGCCGCCGAGATCGGAGACCTCCTCCTGCTCGGGGAGGATGGCGATGACGTGCGTCCCCGGTCCCATCTCTTCGCTGGTGGCGTCACTGATGCCAAGGACGTCCCGTGCGTACTCGATCACCGAGAGCTGGAAGCCGAGGCAGAGTCCGAGGTAGGGTTTTTTGTTCTCGCGGGCATACTGTATCGCCCGGATCTTGCCTTCGATGCCGCGCTTGCCGAACCCTCCCGGGATCAGGATGCCGTCGACGTCGGCGAGGTCACGGAGTTCGAACGTCTCCGCATCCAGCCAGCGTATGTTCACTTCGGTAGAGAGTGCCCGGCCCGCGTGCTTGAGCGACTCTTTGATGGAGATGTAGACGTCCTCGATCCCGTACTTGCTGACGATGGCGACCGTCGCCCGGTTCGTGTACTCCTGCGAGACGACCCGGTACCATGCGGTGTCCGGGTCCTTGTTATCGAGGGCCAGGTAACTGCAGACGACGTCCGCAAGCCCCTCTTTCTCCAGTTCCACCGGGATCTGGTAGATGTCGGGGACATCCTTTGCGGAGACCACGGCCTTTGCCGGGACGTCGGTGAAGGCGGAGATCTTCTTCTTCGTCTGCGGGCTGATCACCTCGCTGCTCCTCCCCACGATGATGTCGGGCTGCAGCCCGAGTTCCCGCAGAGCCTTGACCGAGTGCTGCGTGGGTTTGGTCTTGAGGTCCCCCATGGTGTCCACCGGGACCAGGGTGACGTGGACCAGGATCATATCCTCGGGCGCAAGTTCGCCGTGCATCTGACGAACCGCCTCCAAAAAAGGCATGCTCTCGATGTCGCCGACCGTCCCGCCGACCTCCACCAGGCAGATCTCAGCCGTCTTGTCGCCGTTGATCTCCTCCTCTGCCGCACGGCCGATGCAGTGCTTGATCTCGTCGGTGATGTGGGGGATGATCTGAACGGTCGCGCCGAGGAAGTCCCCGCGCCGCTCTTTCTCGATGACGTTCCGATAAACCTTTCCTGTCGTGATGTTGTGGATCGACTTGAGGTTGATGTTCAGGAACCGTTCGTAGTTGCCGAGATCGAGGTCGACTTCCCCGCCGTCGGAGAGGACGAAGACCTCACCATGCTGGGCGGGGTTCATGGTGCCGGCATCGATATTCAGGTACGGGTCGATCTTCACCGCCGTTACCTGGTAGCCGCGGTTTTTTAAGAGGCGGCCGATGGATGCGGTGGTGATGCCCTTTCCGAGCCCACTCATGACGCCGCCGGTTACAACGATATACTTCAAACTCTCGTTCCCCTCCGGATGTTCCAGATTCTCTATCTTATGTATGTGATCTTGGGTATTGAGAATGTATTGTTCTGTCATTCCCGGGGAATCCCTGTCGGCACAATGGGGCTTTCGTTGGCCGTCCGCCGCGGTGCTATCGGCCTATGACCGCAAACGATGTCGACGTCCGGGTAAGAAGCGTGTCATCTGCCGCGCTCCGGACCTCTCCGTCTGCAAACGCCACCCGGCGCCCTTTGCGGATGACCCTCCCGGTGGCGGCTATCGTCCCGGCGTTGACGCCTTTTATGAAACTGGTGTGCTCGTCGATCGTGGCGATCTTCTCGTTTTCGGCAAGGAGCGTGTAGAGCGCAAGCGCAATTGCCTCGTCTGCGAGCGCCACGTAGACTCCTCCCTGGAGCCACCCGGCGCCGTTGAGCATATCCGGCCGAACCTCCATGGTGAGGCGGGCGCACCCGTCGCCGAACTCGTCCACTTCTATCCCCATCAATGTAAAGAAGGGATTCGCGTCCCTTCCCACCCGTTTTAGTTCGTCAATATAGCCCACGCGACCACGCCCGTATGCGAGAGGGTTTGGAGTCCGTCGGGATAAGCGTTGTGAATATCATGTCTGATGCAGCATTTTTCCTGCGTCGCCGGCGATTTTATCGGATGGTCGTTCGTTCTTTCCGGGAAAAGAATGCGTTCAACATTAAACGGCGAATACCGGGTTAGATCTCCCCAGAAACTGGTTGAACCCCGGAGATCACATAAAAACAAATATCTCGTTCACCAAACACCTATATACATGGGAGATGCGTGGCAGCCTGAAGCACTCCGGAACAAGAGGCTTGAGCAGCTCCGGGCCACCATGGACGATTACATCGTAAAGCATACCGACCAGGTGGAGGGGAACCTCCCGGTCTTCTTCGGGCACGTTGCCGCCACGCTCGATAAGACCTTTCCCGACCTGGAGGACAGTGTCTACGACGACTTCATCGATGCGACCACCTTCACGCTCCTCAACGCCACGCACGAGGCTCCCACGGTGGAGTTTCTTGAGAAGACCCTGCGGCATGCCATAGGGAACAAGCGGCGGAGAAAGGGGCGGGCAACCCTCGATGTGATTGTAGCCCTCAAACTGATCGATACCGGCAACTACTATCAGGCAATCGAGTACCTTACGCGCTATAAGAACTATGACGGCCGTATCAACACCGCAATCGCCTACAGCTACTACGCCCTATCCCTGGCAACGAACAGGAAGCAGGGTATTCGTCCCGACGATCTGGAACTTCGTGCTCGCGAGGAGATGCTGAATTTCTCCCGGATCCGCGCCCCGCTCAACCGCCTCGGGATCTTCGATCGCAAAGATACCCGGTTGAACTCGATCTTCTGGTTCATGCTGGATCTGGCGTTCACCTGGTTCCCGAGTGAACCGGAGTTCTACCGCATCGGCATTTCCTGGACAAAGCACGAGGGGAACGCCGAACGCCGCCAGCACCTCCTTGCCCATGCCACAGAGCGGTTCTCGAATAACAGATACTTCCTGACGGAGGCGTTCAACACTCGTGTAGAACTGCGCAACGGAAGCGGTGCCGCTGCCATCGTCAAACAGATGATGCAGCAGTATCCTGACGACCACGAGCCGCTCTACTTCGGGATGAAACTTGCGATTCTCGGAGGGCAACCGAAATCCTACGCCAGTTTCCGAAAACTGGCGATCTTGAAAGAATTCCCCCGGCACCTGCTCCTGATACTGGACACCGTGCTCGAGGTCATGTGCAACCACAAGACCGAGAGTTACCTCTGCTTTGAGGAGGCAAAGAAGGCTTCGCCCGTGCGGGATTACTACATCGCGGCACTGGAATACATCCTCCGGGACTTCATCGAAGGGGATGAAGATCGGGCGAAACGGGCGAGATCTGCTTTCTTCACGAGCGTCGACCAGTACAGCATGCAGATCCTGAAGATCAGGGAGTAATGATGAGTGGCTGCGCATTGCAAAGACCCCCTGGAGTATCCCGACCTGTTGGTGGAGAACCCCACGTCTCTTCCATGGATCGCCCGTTATTTCCCATCCGTGTTGAATTCATGGTAGTTCTCTGGATGTCCCGTTAAAACGACTAATCTCGAAGATAGGACGGAAGGGCATATCGATGAATATATCTATCCCAACAGGCAAAATTCCCTACGGACAGCGCTTACGGGCCCGAATATACAGATACACCGGGGAAGATCGGTTACCATGACGGGAAACAACACTACTCAAGACACCGGGAGGGGAGCATCCGGGACCGACGGCGCCCGGGAATCGCTGCACCTTGGAGAGGACGTCTGCCTCTCGATCCTCCGTGAAGCGCCGGATGGACTCGTTCTGATGGACGGGGAGGGCGGGTGCCGGTACCTGAACCCCGCATTTACCGGGATCACCGGGTATACCCGGGAAGATGTCCCGACCCTGAATGCCTGGTTCGAGCTTGCCCACCCGAACCCGGCATACCGGCAAAAAGTGCAGGGTATGGGGCAGGAACTACTTTTAGGCGACCGAAGCACGCTGGTCGCCAGTGTGGTCTGCCGGGATGGAAAGGTGCGTGATCTCGAGCTCCGGCGGGCGCCGGTTGAGGGTGGCTGCATCCTGCTCACTATCCGGGACATCACCGAGCAGGTTCTGACCGAGGAGCACCTCAGACAGGCCACATCCGAACTGACCGCGGTGATCGAAGCCTTTCCCGACCTCTTTCTTCGGCTGAACGCCGACGGCACGATCCTCGACTCCAGGGCAGGCAGGCTGGCGGAGGCGCCGCTTGTGCCCCGGGCACTGCTCGGACGGCGGGTGCAGGATCTGCTCCCCGCCGGGACAGGAGAGGCGCTTTTTGATGCACTGCAACAGGCCATCAGGACGAATGCGCCCGTCGCACCCCTGGAGTTCAGCCACACGGAAGCCGGAGAGGTCCGGCATTACGAAGCCCGCGTTGTGCCGCTGTACGAGATGCACCTGATGGCCGTCATCAGGGATATCACGGAGCGAAAAGAAGCGGAGCAGGAGCTGCACCGGCATCGCGAGCACCTGGAAGATCTCGTTGCCGAGCGGACCGCCGAACTCGAACGTGCGAACCAGCAGCTCGAGCAGCTCCTCTACTGCATCGAGATGACCGAGCGGAAAGCCGCGGAGGGGTGGCTGGACACGTCGATCGTGCAGGGCATCCTGGGCGTGCCTGAACCGGAGGAGGCAAGGATCACCACCGATGCTGCCGGGACGGTCATCATCGTCAGTCCGGAGGCCGAGCGCCTGACCGGCCAGGCCGGAGAGGAACTGACCGGAAGACCGGTATGGTCCCTCTTCTGCAGCGATACCAGGGAGCTTCTCTCGGAGGAAGTGCTGCGGCAGGGCAGGTCCGCAGAGTGCAAACAGGGTGCGGTACTCGTGAGAAACGACGGTTCAAAACAGGCGGTCCGCATCTCCGCCGACCCGATCATCGATGCCGCGGGTGTCGTGATCGGCATGGTCTGCACGATTCAGAAGTTGTAAGGATGGGGCCGGTCAGAGCCTGAAGCCGCAGGACGCGGGGTGGACAGCCCCGGGGTCCTGGGGTGCCACGGTGACCCCCACCTGGTCGGAGTAGAACCCGAGCCCTTCGAGCGCGGAGAGGAGCACCTTCTCCGGCGTGTTGTTGATCTCGCTTACGTGGGCGAGCACCGCCATGTGAATGTGATCGGCGAGCCTCTGCAGGCAGCGGGCGGCATCCGGGTTCGAGAGGTGCCCGCGGTTTGACCGTATCCGGCTCTTTAAGTACGCAGGGTACGGGCCGTTCTCGAGCATATCGGGACAGTGGTTGCTCTCCAGGAGGACGGCGTCACAGGAGGCGAGCCGGTCGAACATGGAGGTGGTGACGGTGCCGGTATCGGTGCAGCACCCGATCCGGAGGTCGCCTTCGGTGACGCAGAACCCGCAGGGTTCCCGGGCGTCGTGGGAGGCGGCGAAGGGCTCGACCGAGAAGTCGCCCACACAGAACGGCTCGCCGTACCTGCACCGCCGGACCTCTGCCGACGTCGCCCCGCATCTTCCGGAGAACGCCTCAAGCGTGCCGCCGGTCGCGTAGATGGGAACCCCCAGCCTCCTTGCCAGGACGTCGACGCCCCGGATGTGGTCGATATGCTCGTGAGTGACAAGAATCCCCTCGACGAGCGTTGCGTCCCCACCGGCGGCTCTGAGGCGCCGAAGGGTCTCACGGGCGGAGAGCCCCGCGTCAACCAGCAGCGCACCCCGCTCCCCTCGCAGATAGGTGCAGTTTCCTTTGCTCCCGCTGGCGAGGACTGTCAGTTCCATTGTAGAAATGGTGCGCCGTACGGATATTTAAGACCAGGGAAGGGAGCCGTGTAAAAAGAGCCTTGGGGTCCGGGGCACCATTACCTGATGAGAGCGCATGAGCACAACGGAGGGCTCCTGGCAGGCGGAGGTTCACCGGATCATCCCGGGTCTCGGAGACGGCCGGGCACGCATCGACCGGCAGAGGGTGAGAAACCTCGTCAACACCTACCTTGTCCGGTCGCTCGATACGACGGCG
>JAENZF010000051.1 GCA_016841385.1 Methanobacteriota archaeon
CGTCTCCGTCACTGTCGCGGTCGGTGCGGTCGTGGGCGGGGTTGTCGGGGCTGCGGTCGTTGGTGTGGTCGTCACGGTCGCGGTGGGCGTCGGCGTCCCGGTATCGACCCCGACACGGTTCGCGACCGTGAACGTCACGGGTTCGGAGTCGGGGGCGTAGGCGTCGAACCCTGTCGGTGTCCTCCATACGGCCCGGACGGAGTAGGTCCCCTGCTCACCAAGGCCGGAGAGCGCGAGTGCGCCCGGCCTGCCGGGATCGTCGGTGTAGAACCGGGTCGAACTGACGTTTAACCCGGCAAAGTTGATCCCGCCGACGACGGTGGTCTCCGCACCGCCCGGCGTGGTGAGCACGAGGTCGATCGTCGCCGGGTAAACGCCGTCCGCCTCGTAGAAGGCCCCGACGTCGGGGGAGGCTATTCGGAACGCTATCCGGGTGTTCGGGGAGACGGTGAGCCCGGACAGGGGTTCGTTGTGGTAGGGGCTTGCGAGCACCACATCGAGGAAGAGCTCCGGCTCGCGGATCATCACAGTCGCAGTCGTGCCGTCTTCGGGGTTGAAGGCGTAGTAGGTCCCGTACTCCTCGCCTACGAGGAGTTCCTGCACCTCGAAGTCGGTTTCGTCGACGACCGGGATGCTCCTCGTGACCCCCCGATCGAGGTTGTCGTTCTGATATTTCCGGAGCGCCGTAACGGGGTTATCCGTGGTCGCGTTCCTTAGTTGCGAGAGGTCGAGCCCCTCTTCGTAGACGAAGATCGTGTCGTAGGGCTGGATATCGCTGATGGTCGGGCCACGGGCCCCTGCCTGCCCCACGCAGAGGGCGAGGATACAGACGGCGAGGAGGGCCGGGAGACCTCGCCTGCGGATCCAATCTGATGCCATGGCATCCCGTGTGCTGATTCTGCTGATATAAGTTGGTGCCGCGCGGGCACGGCCCTCTTCTGTGCGGCCCGGTTATGGGTGCGGCAGGGATCCCGGTAACGGCCGGGCGACGTGAGGTTACCTTTTCTAGCTATACATCCCAAAATTCAACGCAATTCGATTCCTTACGCTTAAATAATCTCTTCTCCAAATTCTGATGATGAAAAAGGTCGCCGTTATCGTTGCATCGCTCCTCGTCTTCTTCGCGGTCCTGGCGATCCCCGTGGATCCCGGCCTCCTTGCGCCTGAGGCGAAGTCCGTTGCGGCAGTGACCATCCTTATGGTCCTGCTCTGGGTCACGGGTGTTATTCCCCTGGAGGCGACCGCCCTGCTCCCGCTGGTTCTCTTCCCGGCGCTCGGGGTCCTCTCTCCGGTGGAGACGGCGGTCTCCTACGGCAACGAGGTGATCTTCCTCTTCCTCGGCGGGTTCATCATCGCGATGTCGATGCAACGGTGGGGCCTGCACCGGCGCATCGCCCTGCAGATCATCCGGATCGTGGGGACGAGCCCCAGACGTCTGGTGCTCGGGTTCATGGTCGCCACCGCGTTCCTCTCGATGTGGATCTCGAACACCGCCACCGCGATGATGATGATCCCGATCGCGGTCGCGATCATCCTGACGATCATCCCCGGGACCGACAAATCCCTTGAGAGCCTCGACGGGGAACAGCAGGCCCTCGCCCGGTGCCTGATCATCTCCATCCCCTACGCCGCGAGCATCGGCGGCATCGCCACGATCATCGGCACCCCCCCGAACGGGATATTCATCTCCCAGCTCGCGACGATCTTCCCGGGCGCGCCGTCCATCGACTTCTTCACCTGGATGAAGTTCGGCGTCCCGTTCGCCGCCGTATTCCTCCTCATCGCCTGGGTCTGGCTCACGCTCGTCCCCTACCGCCGGATGGCGGCGACCCTCCCGAGCGCCCGGGGGATCATCCACGAGGAGCTCGCGAAACTGGGGCCAATCTCTAAGGGGGAGCGGTGGACACTCATTGTCTTCGTTCTGACCGCCTTCTTCTGGATATTTGCGCAGACAAAGGAGATCGGCGGTATCGTTATCCCGGGCCTGGACATGATCTTTCCAGGGATCAAAGACTCCACCATCGCGATCTTCGGGGCGCTCCTCCTCTTCGTCCTCCCGGTGGACCGGGAGGAGGGCATCTTCACCATGGATTGGGAGTGGGCGGTGAAGATCCCCTGGGGCATCCTGCTCCTCTTCGGCGGCGGCATCGCCCTCTCGAGCGGATTCATCCAGAGTGGGCTTGCCGCGACGATCGTCGAGTCCCTCACCCTCATCCACGGGCTCCCGATCATCCTCCTGGTCCTTGTCGTGGCCCTGGGGGTCTCGTTTACGACCGAGATCGCCTCGAACACCGCCATGGCTGCCGTCCTGATGCCGATCATGGCCGCCACGGCTCTCAGCATGGGGGTCAACCCGATCGTCCTGATGATGACCACTGCGGTCTGCGCCTCGATGGCGTTCATGCTCCCGGTCGCCACCCCCCCGAATGCCGTCGCTTACGGGAGCGGCTACGTCACCGCCAGAGACCTCCTCCGTTCCGGCTGGGCGCTCGATCTCATCGGCGTCGCGCTCTGGACGCTCTTCCTCTTCACGGTCGTCCTCTGGGCGCTCGGGATTCCCCTCGACGTTCCGGCCTGGGTGCACTGACCCCCCGTCACCTATTTTACCCCGGGTGTCTATCCTGGTCGGATGGCAGGCAATCGGTATCACGACCCGGTGGTAGAGACGCTCGCCCGACCGGACCTTGATTCGCTCGTCGACGAAAGGGTCCGCTCGACCGTCCGGTACGCGAGCGAGCACTCTCCCTTCTACCGCCGGTGGTTCGAGCGGCACGGCATCCGGCCGGAGGCGATCCGGGAGCACGAAGACCTCCGCGATCTCCCCATCGTCTCCGGGGCGACGATCCGGCGCTACCAGCCCCCCCTTACCGCGGAGTTCTGTTTCAGGAGCGTCCCCTGGGAGGCGGTCTTCACGGTCAACGAGACCTCCGGGACGAGCGGGACCCCGAAGAGTTTCTTCCTCACCTGGGAGGACTGGGAGCGGTATGCGGAGAAGTACGCCCGGCTCTTCGTCTCCCAGGGGTTCGAGCCCGGCGATCGGGTGGTGGTCTGCACCTCCTATGGGATGAACGTCGGTGCAAACACCATGACGCTTGCCGCCCGGGACCTCGGGATGACGATCGTCCCGGAGGGGAAATGCACCTTCCCGGTGCGGGTGATGACGCATTACCGCCCGACGGCGGTGATCGGGAGCGTCTTCAAACTCCTCAGGCTTGCCCGTCGTATGGAAGCGGAAGGGTTCCCGCCGCGGGACGCGGGCGTCGCCCGGCTGGTCGTTGGGGGAGAGAGCTTCGCCCGGGAGTCCCGGCGCTACCTGGAGGAGGTCTGGGGCTGCCCGGTCTACAACATCTACGGGAGCACCGAGGGGACGATGTGCGGCGAGTGCACACGCCAGGCCGGGCTCCATGTCCCCGAGGATCTGGTCCACTTCGACCTCTACGACCCCGGGATGGGGCGGTTCGTCCGGGACGGCGAGACAGGCCGGCTGGTCTATACGACCCTGTTTTCGCCCGGCGAGAAAGCGGGGACGCTTCTCATCAATTACGATACGGAGGACACCTGTTCGGTCGTCTCCCGGGAGCGGTGCCGGTGCGGGCGGACGCACATGCGGATCGACTATCCCCGGCGCGAAGCGGAGACGTTCCTGCTTGCGGGGGTCCCGCTTAACCGGGTGGACGTGGAGGCGGCGGTCTTTGAGCCCGGGAACATGGCCTACCTGAACGGGGAGTACGAGGCGTTCATCTACGGCGACGACGAGGCAGGGGAGACCGTTCTCCGGGTGAGCATGGAGTGTCTCGACCCCGCCCGCGTCGACCAGACGGCCGTCGAGGAGACGTTCCTTGCCGCCCTCTTCCGGTCTGTTCCAGGTCTTCCGGCGGCGTACGAGGACGGCTCCCTGCGCATCCTCTGCACCGTCACGCCGCCGGGCGGACTCGAACTCCACCGGGCGCCCGGCCGGCCGAAGCGGATCGTAGACAGGCGGTGAGATGCGAAAAAAGAGTCTCCGGCCCCTACCGCCGCCGCACCAGGTAGCCGGCCAACCCTGCCGCGAGGGCCGCCGCCACCGGGAGAGCGGGTCCCGCCGCGGTCGGTGTGGGGCTCGGGGCCGGTGTCGTTGCCGGCGGTGTGGTGGCGGTGGCGGCCGGAGTTGCCGTCGCCGTCGGGGTGGCCGCCGCCGCCTCGGTGACGGTGAAGGTGGTGCTTGCGGTGGCGTCGCCCTCGACCCACTCCACGGTCACGGTGTATTCGCCGGGCTCAAACCCGGTTGTGTCGGCTTCAAACGACCAGGTGTTCGCGGTGGCGTTCCCTTCCTGCACAACAGACGTCCCCGATACTCCTGCCGCCCCGCCCGGTGCGGACTTGTTCGTCGGCCCGAACCCGACCGGTGTCACCGTGACGATCAGGCGGTTGCCGGGGGCGAGGTTCGTCGTCCCGCTGATAGTGACCGTCTCCCCGGCGGTGACGTTGCCGATCTCATCGATGCCCGTCTCCTGTGCGGCGGCAGTGCCGCAGATCCATGCCGCGAGCACGAGGGCGGCCGCGACTCCGGCAAGTATTCTAGCGTTCATACCTTTCTTTCACCTCACCCCTTCTTCCTGTACGGCGGGATAAGAAGATATCCGAGCCCGGCCTTCCGGCCGGACTATTCCGCTTCCGGGGAAAACCAGCCTGTTTTTTCTCCTTTGCGGTGCAACACTGGTCTGTTATCCCTATCTGGCCGGGTGCGCACAATGCTTGAAGACCAACGATGGCAGCCGGTGCCCGGAACCACCGGCGCCGAGATCTACTCCTTCCTCCGGAAACCGGACGTCACCTGTTCGAACGCCTACCTCATCCGGACACCCGGCGAGATCCTGCTCATCGACACCGGGGCGAATGCCGGGCAGATGGACTGGATCATGGCGCTCGTGGATGACCTCCTCCTGGAGGCCCCACGCCCGGTCACCCTCGTCGTCACCCACTGCCACGCCGACCACTGCCTCCAGGCCACCCGGGACCGCCGGTTCCGGGCCCTCCCGCACCTCTGCGTCGCCGCCCAGGAAGCGGGCGCCCGGGCGCTCGGGGCTGGTGATGCGGCCCGGACGGTTGCGGAGCTCATGGGGTGGGAGATCGAGCCGCTCCCGGTCCGTCTCCCCCTGCCCACCGCCCACGACCGCGAGGTCGGCAGCCCGCGGCCGGTGGACGGCGTCATGCTCACCACCGATACCCTGGAGGCGGACGGCGGCATAGCCCTCCACCGGCAACAGGTCCCCCTCCACTCCGGGGATACCCTTCTTGTCTACCACACCCCCGGGCATTCGCCTGACAGCATCTGCATCCAGCTCGGCGGCTACCTCTTCATCGGCGACCTCCTCTTCTCCACGAGCCCCGGGGTCGCCGGGCTTGCCGGATGGGACCAACCGACACTGCTTGCGTCCATCAGGCGGGTCCGGTGGATCCTCGGCCATGAATCCGTGAGCCTCTGCTGTCCGGGCCATGGCAGGAGCATCCCGGCCGCGGCGATGCCGCGACTCCTCGACCGGCTCGAGGAGGAGGCGGAGAGAATGGCGGGCGTCGGTGCTTTCGACCGGGAACGGCTCACCGATTCCCTGGAGCACGCCATCGACCTGCTCCAGGAGGCCAACCGGATCTTTGCAGCGATCGCTGGGCGCCTCTACGCCCTCGCCTACCGCCTCGACGACCTCGGCGAGGCCTCCGAGGCCCGGCGTTACCAGGAACTCCTGGAGTCCGACCAGATTGACGAGTTCCTGGCTGGATTTGCACAGTTCGCCGACGAGTTCAACGCCGGGGAGAAGCTTGAGGTCCAGCTGGTCCTCAAGGCCATCCAGGTGATCCAGCGGATCGAGACCCATTTTGCGGGAGACCGGCTGGACCACGTTGTCGATGCGTCGCTTCTCCACAGGGCCGACCGCCTGCTCGCCGACTTTATGAACACGATCATGGGCTACCAGGACACCGTCCACCTCTCCGCTGTCGACCTCCCGTCGGTGCTCTGTGACCTCGTCGCCGGGGTCTCGACACCGCCGTTCTCGGACGAGGCGTTCATCGAGGCGGCGGACGACCCGACGGCGTACCGGGCGGAACTCGTCTCCCGGCTCGCCTACCTTCCGCTCTTCGAGGGCGTCGACCTCCTGGTCGGTGGAGACAGCCCCCTCCCCCCGGTGCTGATCGACCGGGAACGGTTCTGCGACGAGGTCGTCGGTGTCCTCGAGGATATGGCGGCCGCCGGCGCCCGCGAGATCTTACTCTCCCCCCACCGGGAGGGGGATACGGTCGGGCTCCTGATCCGGGGTTCCTGCGCTCTCCCTCCCCGGAGGCTCCGGTTCTACCGGCGGAAGTTCGGGCTCTGTGGGGCGTCGCTCGCGGTCACCGGAGATGGCGTTGGACTTCTCCTCCTCCTCGAGGCAGTTACCCCCTGACCACCCAACGCCGGGGGCAAGCTACTTACCTTCGGCCTCCGAACCGGGGGCGAGATGGAGGGAGTTTCTTGACGGAGATGCAGCACGTGCCCGGAGAAGACCGCGGCAGAGTGATCCTCTATGCTCTGAGCACCTGCGGCTGGTGTGCGCGGACAAAAGAGCTCCTCACCGACCTCGGGATCGGGTTCTCGTACGTCTACGTGGACCTGCTCGGGGGCGAGGAGCGTGACCGCGTGGTCCGGGAGGTCGAACGCTGGAACCCGCGGCTCTCGTTCCCGACGGTCGTCATCAATGACGCGAAGGTGGTCGTGGGGTTCCGGGAAGATGAGATCCGGGAGGCGGTCGGTGCCTGATATGGCGGGCGACGGCGAGGTCGACTACTTCATGCGCGACCTCGACCGCGAGGCGGAGGCCGGCGGTTACCACCTCAACCCGGACCGGGAGTTCACCCGGGGGCTCGTGCGGGGCCTGCTCGCCAACAGGGAACGCTACGGCTACATCTCCTGTCCCTGCCGGCTCGCCTCGGGTAACCGGGAGGACGACCTCGATATCATCTGCCCCTGTGACTACCGGGACCCCGATCTCTTCGACTACGGCGCCTGCTACTGCGCGCTCTACGTCACCGCCGACGTGGAGGCCGGGATGCGCGCCCCCGATCCCGTCCCGGAACGCCGGCCGGGGCCGGCGGAGCGTGAACGTCAGAAGAAGGAGCGCGCCGCGGCCGGCGCGGCCCCGGGAGACCTGAAGTATCCGGTCTGGCGGTGCCGGGTCTGCGGCTACCTCTGTGCCCGGGGTGAGCCGCCCGAGACCTGCCCGATCTGCCGGGTGCCCCGCGACCGGTTCGAGCGGTTCATGTGAGCCGGACAAGGCACGCATAGACGGTGAACGCGGCGACGATCCCGTTCACCGGGGGGATGCCCGGGACGGCGGAGAGTGGGTAGTCCTCCGTGCCGCTCCGGCCCACTGCGTCGTCGGCTCTCTCCGCCCGAATCTCTGCTGCTCTCGCGATGGTTGAGTTTCTCTGTCGCGGCATGAAATTCCTTCCGGGTTTTCTGCTGCGCAAAGCCCGACCGGCGGTGTTCCGGCCCGGGACTGCCGGCATACCGCTCGGACGTCCGCTTCACTCCGGAGAGGCCGCGCGGCGGCACATCCTGTCGCGAGGGCCGGCCCCGCACCCGCTCCTTCCCTCGCACCGTCTCGCCTTCCCGGGAACGGCTCGGTTTATCTGAAAAAACCTGAAGTTACCGGCGGCTGATCCAGAGGTGTCATATAGCGGGCCGGGCGATTCTCCTGTATGCCGAGCGTGCGGATCAACGACGGAGACCTTCCCTCCGGGACCGGTGTGGAGGGGGGACGGAAGAAGAGACCCGACGAGACCCCGGCGCCTGCCCGCCGGGAGCCCGAACCGGAGACGACAAAGACGGAAGAGAACCCGGAGAAGCCCCGGCACACCCGGCCCCTCTTCGGGGATGCCGACGGTGCCGATATATTCTACACGAAGAAGAAGTAGGTCACTCGAGCACCCGGACATCTGCGGCAGAGGCCACCACCACCTCCCGCTTCCCGCGGTAGGTCTGCGCGATCCCGTAGAGCGTTACGTTCTCGTTCTCGTGGAGTTCCAGCGCGGCGGCCACATTCTGCGGCAGAAAGACCGGGGTGCCGTTGACGGTGAGGATCAGGTGCGCGCCGGTCGAAGTCTCTTTGATCTCTTCGATACTCCCTTCCAGGATGACCAGCGTCCCGTCCGGCACCTCTTCGGAGTATGGGTCCGCCACAAGCGGCCGGGCGACGGCGTCGAAGAGGAGGTGCGCCGCAAGCACGATCCCGACGACGCATACGAGCACGGCGAGCGCCGATTTCTCCTGCCGTTCCAGCATAGATATCCTATAGACCCGGAGGATTATAACATCCGTCAGTTTGATATGTTAACAGCGTTAACTATCCTGCATGGATGATGTGAACCTTCCCCCGTCCTCCCGGAAAATCCTCCTGCTGCTGGAGGACGGGGGTTCTCTGACCCACAAGGAGCTCGTCCGTCTCAGCAGCCTGGCACCCCGCACCGTTCGCTATGCCTTAAAGAGGCTCAAAGATAACGATATGATCGTGGAGAAGTTCAACTTCAGGGATGCCCGGCAGATCCTCTACGAGTATAAAGACTCTCAGATGGTGTCTGTGCAATGACCGAGCCCCCTTCCTGCGACATCATGCGCTGCGACACCCTCGCCCGGAGGCTGCTTCCCCAGATGCGCGCCGAGATGGTCTACCGTCTGGTGAACGAGCGCGGCATCAGCCAGAGCGAGGCCTCAAAGCGACTCGGGATCAGCAGGGCAGCGATATCCCAGTACATGAGCCGAAAACGCGGGTTTAACCGGGAAGACTTCCCCGGCGACCTTGAGATGGTCATCGAGCGGTGGGTCTCCGCCGTCGCCTCGGGCGAAGGGACGATCACCATCTGCGACGTCTGTCGCTCCGCCGATCCCGTCGGAAGACGGTGAGGCGAACGCTTCAGGTGCGTCTCCGCCGATAGAGATAGAGCCCCGTAAGCCCGGTGAGTATGCACGCCGCCGCTACTATTTTGAGCCGGTCCGGCCCGGGAGCGCTCTCCGCTCCGTTCTCTCCCGAAGCATCCCAGTCATCTAGAAAGACCCTGGTGTAGTAGGCGGCGATATCCGGGTGCTCGATGATCACGCCCGCTTCCCGGTTAAACGCCGGTGAGTTGGCGTTCCAGTTGATGCTGCTGACGAGCACCGCCCGACCGTCGACAATGACGCCCTTGTTGTGGATCTTCGCGAGGTTGTTCGCCTCGAGATCCGCGAGCCTTGCTGCGAGCGGCAGCCCTTCAGCCGCGGCAATCCGGTTGATGACCCCGACCATCTCGTCGTTGTCCGCATCGTCCTCGGTGTTGAACCAGACGGAATCAAGGAGCACCCGCACCGCGACACCCCGCCGGGAGGCGTCGATCGCGGCCGCAAGGTAGGGGTTCAGGTCGTACGCCGTCTCGTTCGTGATGTAGGCCTGCTCGATCGCGATGCTCTCCTCCGCCCCCTCGATCAGCCGGATGATGAGTGCACTCGTGTCGGGAGACACGACCGGGGTCACCCGCGCCCCCTCCGCGCGGCAGGCGGCAAACTCCACCGTGTAGGAGGGCGCCCAGGGTGTGCGGAGCTCGGCCGTCGTACCCTCGAGCGGGACGATATCCCCTCCCGCCGCGTCGAGGAGGAAGACCTCCTGGAAATAGGCCGCGAGCCCGGCGTCATCGAGGCATGCTCCCCACCCGCGGTTGCCCTGCAGCCCCGGCGCCGGGTAGCCGCCGGGTTTGAAGTTCTCGCTCCCGAGCAGAACGGTGCTCCCGTCGATGACCAGGTACTTGGCGTGGTCGTAGCGGTACTTCGCGTGGGCCGCGTCCGTCGTCGTCATCGCGAGGACCACGATACCGCTCCGGTTGAGGGCGCCTGCGATCGCCCGTTCCTCCGGCGGTACGCCGCCCACCGGCCCGCCCTCTAGGAGGACGGTCACGGCCACGCCCCGCTCGCGGGCGCGGATGAGATCGGCTGCCATCGCGGGGTCGGTGAACTCGTAGACGTTTACGAGAATCTTGCGCTCTGCGGCCGCGACGGCTGCTGAGAAGACCTCATACGAGCAGTCCGGGGCGGCAAACGCTGTCACCGCGACGCCCTCGAAGGTTGCGGGTAGAAGGCGGGACTGGCCGATGGAGAGCGGGCGCGGGTCCCAGATGTCCTCCTCGAGGTAGTGGATCTGCCCTTCCCGGGGGTGGACGTCGGCGGGCCAGGCGACCTGCTGGATGAGGGTGGTCCCCCGGTAGAGGAAGAGTTCGTCGGCCCGGTTCGCCATCAGGAGGTTCCCGTTCGGGATCACGTCCGGCACGGCCGGCGTCCACCCCTCGATCTCGAAGTCGGGGAGGTAGCCGTGGGCCCGTTCGAACGCGGGGGCGTTCCTCGCGACCACCAGCCGCCCGTCGATCAGGGTTCCCGGCGGGAACCGGTACCCGCCTTCGCCGTCCGAGAGGACGAACCCGTCGAGCACCCCTGTCCCCTCGAGCACCAGGTACTCGTCGGGGTCGCCGGACTGGTAGGGGTCCGGGCAGAACTCGACGATCTGGATGCCGCCGGCTGTGCCGGCAAGGAGGCAGAGAAGCAGGACAGCCGCGGCGATCCGGCGCATACGCAGGGTTATGTAGCCCCTGGTTTAATAGCAGAACGATATGACAACGCTTGCACCCCCGCTGGTCGTCAAAGTAGGGGGGAGCCTCTTCGACCGGGTCGTCCCCCTGCTTGAGATCTTCCGGGAGGTCGGACGTCCGGTGCTGATCGTGCCCGGCGGCGGGAAGTTCGCCGACCTCGTCCGGCGCCTCGCCGTCTCCGATACCTCCGGCCACTGGATGGCGATCGCCGGCATGGAGCAGTTCGGGTGGTACATCGCCTCGCACGGCGTCCCGGCGGCTTTCAGGCTCACGCTTCCTTCGGAGGTGACGGTCCTCCTTCCCTACTGCGCTCTCCGCGAGATCGACCCCGTCCCTCATTCCTGGAACGTCACCTCCGACACCATCGCCGCCTGGGTCGCGAAAGAACTCTCGGCCGATCTCCTCCTCCTCAAATCGGTCGACGGCATCCACCACCGCCGGAGGCTCCTCGCACGCGTCGAGGATCCATCGCTCGTCTCCGACGAGGTCGATCCCGCGTTCATCCGGTTTGTCTTCGATCACGACCTCCGGGCCCGGGTGGTCAACGGCAGGCACGGCGATCGCGTCCGCGGTGCGCTCCGTGACGAGCCGGTCGTCGGGACTCTCGTCGATCCGAGATTTTAATTGCTGCGGAGGCGATATGGTAGGTTAACATTCGAGGAAACAACGATGACAGCGAGAGATCGATGTACCTCCTGCAACGCCACGCTGGCCGAGGAAGGCTCCACCTGGTTCCCGTGCCCGGTGTGTGCGCACGAGATCAACAGGTGCTACCGGTGCAGGGAGCAGAGCATAGCTTATACATGTCCGAAGTGTGAGTTCCGGGGGCCATGACCGATGGGAAACGTAGCTATTATCGTGAAGATAATGCCCGAATCCCCCGATATCGACCGTGAAGCACTCAAGGCAGCGGTCAAGGCGGCCGTCCCGGTCGACGATATCAGAGAAGAGCCGATTGGCTTCGGTCTCGTGGCACTGAAAGCCGCCATCGTCGTCCCCGACAAAGCGGGGGCTCCCGATGAGATCGAAGCAGCGCTCCAGAATCTTGAAGGTGTCGCAAGCGCCGAGATCATCGAATCCACACTTATATAGTTGGATTCCTGATACCCATTTTTCCCGTTTAACGAGCCTCTTCGAGCCGTTCCATCACTTCAGCAGTGACCCTGCGGATCTTTTTGACCGACTCCCCAAACCCGGCGACCTCGGTCTCTTCGAGGCTGATCGGAACCGGGAAGACACCGTTCCGGTTGAGGCGGGCGGGCACGCCGATGCAAACGTCGCCGATCCCATGGATCTCACTTCTGATGTAACTTGAGACGGTAAGGATCCGGTTCTCGTCCCCGAGGATCGTCCGGACGAGGGTTGCAATCGCTTCACCCGGCCCGTAGACGGTAGAGCCCTTATCCCTGATGATCGCCTCGCCGCTTGTCCTGACCGCGTCGATCATCTCCTGCGCGGGCAGTCCTGAGAAGGTGGGCAGGTTGCTGATCCGGATGCCGCCGATCGTCGTCGCCGACCAGAGCGGGACCATGCTCTCGCCGTGCTCACCGATGATGCGGGTATGCACCTCGCTGACGTGGACCCGGAAGTACCGGGCAATCAGGGACTTTAAGCGCATTGAGTCGAGGTGCGTCCCGAGGCCGAAGACCTGTCTCGGCTGGAGCCCCGAATACTTCAGGGCAACGGCGGTCATGACGTCGACGGGGTTTGTCACCAGAAAGAGGATGGCGTCGGGCGAAGACCGGCCGATGGTCTCGGCGGTCTCGGCGATGATCTTCGCGTTCTCGAAGGCGAGGTCGTTCCGGTCCTGGCCGGGCCGACGGGGCACTCCTGCTGTACTGATTATAACATCCGAGTCTTCTGCGTCTCGAAGACTGGTGCTGTACGAGAGCCGTATGTCGGTGCCTCGCGCAGCAAACGAGTCAGATAGGTCACGGCAGCAGCCCGCGAGAAAATCTTCGCGTCCGGGTCTCCCGACGAGCAGCATATCGCTGACGTACGGGATCTCGGATATGGTGTGGGCCGCAAATATGCCGACGTTCCCTGTAGCCCCAAGAATCGTTACTTTTGCCATGGAGATCGCCGTTGGGGACACGTCCTCGGTCGACCGTGCGCACAGGCATTCACCGCTGCATCCCTCCTCCACCCCGCAACCCCATGGGCGCCGAACGTCCACGGTAAGTCTGCTCCCTTCCGGGCCTGAACCGGTACCCGCGGCAAAAGGTCGCCGCCCCCTCCGGGGCTTTGATACCTCTCCGCCGACCTCATGGGACGAGGCTTCTCCGTCGGGACGCAGTGGATCCTGCAGGCCGCTGCGGCCTTCCTCAGACTTCGCCCCCCGCTAACGGCGGTTTCGGGTGACAGGTGACGCCGAGCCACCCAGGCTAGTCCCCGTATATACTGTAGTCTATGGGATAAAAATAGCTCCGCCCACCCGGGCCTGCCATGCCTCGGTGATCCGGCCGACCTTCCCGGCGTCCGCCTTCTCGAAGAGATCGAGAGCGGCAAGGTCGATCTGGGGCGGGAGGACGGCGGGGAGCAGGCGGAAGTCGCCCTGGTAGACCTCGATCTCCTGCGCGCCGGCGGCGGTGGCGACGAGGACGGGATCCCGCGCGACCGGTCGGCGCCGGAGGTCGTCGTAGGACCGGTGGATCGTCACCTCGCCGATCTCGAGGAATTCCCGGTTCACCCGGAGGTTG
>JAENZF010000052.1:0-7284 GCA_016841385.1 Methanobacteriota archaeon
GGATCGAGCCGCCTGCGTTCGTCGCCGTCGTCGGCAAGCCGAACCTCTACACGACACCAGAGGGGAACTGCCTGGTCTCGGTCAGTGCGGAGTCGATCTCGGTCGTGGACCGCGATACCCGCGACCTCTGGGTGCTGGATGCCGCACGCGAAACCCTGGACCGGCTGGATGCGTTCGGGACCACCGACGATTCCCGGAAGGCCCAGGAGGAGTACGGGACGCAGCCGGATCTCTACAAAAAGATCGTCTACGACGCCCTCACCCAGGTGCAGTTGTAGGGCCGCGCTCGACCTCCGAACACTCTTTTTTTTGGCGGAACCGGCGCTTAGCTCTCCTGGCAGATACCCCCTGGGGGGGCACCACGATCTTCGCCCCGTGCAACCGCCCATCTCGACTCGTGAAATCTAGTGCTCTTTGTCATCTTAGATCCACAAATCCCATGTTCCTCTTCGCGACCTTCGCGTCTTCGCGCGAGGTCATATCCCCGTCTTCACGTGTGGTTATTGGCGTTCCATCTCACGCACCAAAATCTTCAAAATGAGGTCGTCCCAAAAAGATCCATGAACCTTCAGTACACCCTGATCGGAACACTCACCTCCGAGGTTTCTACCATCTGAACCATATCCAGGGCAAGGAGGGTGAAACGGCTTTCCATTGGGTATCGCCACTCGGGGGAGGGTCCGGGAGGTGCATCCGGCGGAACGGCGGGTGCATGAGCACCGGAGGTGCGATTGGGTGTCCCCCTCCCGGTAACGGTGTTTTGGGACAACCTCTTATAATAGCGCAAAGATTCTGCCCTTCCGCAGACCGGAGGAACCTATGCCCCATCCCACCTACGCAACACTCGACGACGGGATTGCACATACCACGATCCTGTTCTCTCTGGACTCGCCGGAGACCTTCGACGCCGCCGTTGATGCGCTGGTCACCGCTGCAGCCCCGGGACTGAAATACCCGCGGTGTCCTCCCGTTTTCAACAGAAAGCAAGTACGAGGACCCGGGGTAAACAGCCGACACAGAAAAGGTATATAGCGGAACGTTCGATTTTTTTACGATGGCGATGTAAAAACGGTCTCAACGGGAGTCGTCGGTTCCCGTTGCACGACCGGGATCATCGATGCGGTTCCGATGTTAGGAACGCGGGCAGAATAATCAAGAGGCACATTCACCATGAACCGAAGAAAAACAATCACTTTCATCGTGGTCTTCGGAATCCTCTCCTTCATCTGGGCTCTCTCTTACCTCGTAAACGTCTGGGAGGAGGGGGCAAAGAGGGGTTACGCCCAGGTCGTCTTCATGATAGGCGTGGTGCTGGGCATGATAACGATCTTCGTTATCACCAGGATCGAGTCGTGGATATCGGAGAGATACAAAGACCAGGAGTAGCCGGCACGAAGGATTTCCCGGAAGATCGGACGAGGTCCGGGAGGATTATTCCATCTGCTCCCCCGGCATCTCCCCGGCAGGCTCCTGCCGGGCCCCCTTCCACTCCCCCTTCAGTTCGGGGTAGTCCGCGAGGATCTTGCTGACCGTGCTCCTGCTCACGTCGAACATCCTGCAGATCTGGCTGATGCTCGTCCCGGCCTGCCGTATCGTGAGGAGGGCCTCGACCTGACCCTCGTTGAGGGCTCTCGGCCTCCCGATGGGCCGTCCGTCCTCTTTCTTCGTCTTCTTCGATACGGGGGGAACGGTCTTCCGGGCGCTCTCCCGGTACTGGTCCATAAACGCGACGAAGTTGCCGATGGCCTCTCTCCTCTCTTCCAGGTCGTCCCGGAACCCGAAGAAGTCGTTATTCACGCAGTAAACGGTATATTGATCGTTTAAGGTTTTGAGCGTTGCAAGCCCGGCGTCCATATCCCTGGCGAGGCCGGCGAGATCGTAGATGACGATCTCGGGACAGTTATTGGCGGCGCAGTAATCCAGCATCTCCGCAAAGCCTTTCCGCTTCTCCGGAGGTGTTGCATTCGCCCGGTGATCGTGGAAGATTTCAACAATCTGAAACCGATATTTGCAATAATTCTCGACTTCATTTTTTTGTGCTGCGAAATCTCCCTTCTTTCTCGTATTCAAGTATGCCACAGCATCTCTTTTCATCCGTTTATGATGTCGTATAATCGTATATATTGCTTTTGAAAAAGCATGACCAACGCCTTTTTGCGGCACGATGGGAGATCCCATGCGGATTCCTGCTCTCTGTCGACAATGTGCAAAAAAGCCCTCCGGACATATTTTCAGGAGGCGGATCCTGTGGGGCGAAAAGGGGGTAAGTATTATTCTTCCGGTCTCCGGGACTCCCACCGGTCCAGAACGTCTTTCCCCTCGATGAAGACGAGCCCGTGCTTCCTCGCATACTCCATCGCACCCTCCTTCGAGAGTGCAAGCCCCGTCTCGTCGTCCAGCATCTCGCAGATCGTGACCGCAGGGGTGATCCCGGCCATGGCGGCAAGCGCGATCGAGAGTTCGGTCTGCCCGCGCCGCTCATCGAGCAGCCGGTCGGCTGCCCGCAGGAGCGCCATATGGCCCGGTGTCCGGAAGTGTGCGGCAAAATCGTGCCCGCCGCCGTTGAGCGACCGTTCCACCTCTTGTGCGACGGCGGTGACCGTCAGAGCGCGGTCCCGGTCCGTGACCCCGGTATAGGTCTCCCGGTGGTTCACCCAGAGGGAGAACGACGAATGGTTCTTTGGGTCGTAGGGAACCTCACCGTCCTTCTCGACGAGGCTGCAGGCACGCAGGACATCGTGCGCAAACGGCAGGCCGAGCCGCTTTGCCGCCTCCGGATGCACCGCCGTGCAGATCAGCCCGCCGCCGTCTTTGCGCATCTGGCGGATGTGGGCAGGCGTGACGGCGTCTGAGCGGATCGCAAAATCGGTCTCGCGTTCCCGGTTGTCAAAGTCGTATAACAGGACAAATTCGCCCCTGGCGAGGGCCTCTATGGCTGCATCAATCATGGGTTATCTCCACCTCGATCGTATCGTTATCGTTCAGATTCAGGGCTTTGCGGAGTTCGGACCCGGCGATGACCTCGATGATGTCCTCCGGGTAGTGGGTGCGGGAGGGCTCCACAATGGCGCATTTCTGGCCCCTGATCAAACAGGGGAGCACCCGGGCACCGCCGAACGTCCGTTCATCAGCAGTAAACCCTGGAACATCGATCCACCCGGCGTGGTCGAGCTGCTTGCGGACCTGGATGCTCGCCGCATCGAGCCTGATGTTTAAGGTACCGGGGAAGGGTTCAAACCCGAGACACCCGCCGAACTGCTCCTTGTAGTGGGGGATGCTCATGTAGTAGCGCCCTTCCCCGAGCCCGCTGATCACGGTCCCGGCCAGGGTATACCGCCTGCGTTCCGGGTTGCATATTCTGACGTAATCCGCATACTCCCGCTTCAGCACCTGCTCGCCCTCCCGGGTGACGGCGACGTACTGGCCGTCGGGCTTCATCGACCGGATGACCAACTGCTGCCGCTCAAGTGCGATCAGCCGCCGTGAGGCGGTCTGGGGACTGATACCCAGTTCATTCCCGAGCGACTGCGACGAGAGCCAGATCGGGCCCCGGCACCCGCCGAGCAGGGCGATCGTCTTTAAAGACTGCAGGTCTTCCGCTTCAACCATTGTATCAGAATTGAGATGCATACTATATACGGGTTGCGCAACGATCCCGGGCAGGCGGATCTTCGTGAAATGTCGATGAGGCATACGCTAATTTATTTAAGTCAGGGTGTTAACATTAGCTGCATGAAATCCGGAGTGCGGCATCAGCTTGCCGAGAAAATGGCAGGAGAAATCACACTCTCGGACTCACCAGGACAGGCTCTCAAGAAGTGGCGGCAGAGTTTCAACATCCCCCAGGGAGTGCTTGCCGAGCGTCTCGAGGTTTCTCCTTCTGTTATCAGTGATTACGAAAGCGGACGACGAAAGAGTCCGGGAACCGCTATCGTTGGCAAAATCGTCGACACGATCCTCTCGATCGACGAGGACAACGGTAGTCGGTTTATCAACAAATTTGCTAAAATTCTGTACAGTGAGTTCGACGAAGACGTCATCTACGACATCCACGAGTATGCATCCCCCGTGAGCCTCTCCGACTTTGCCGGAGTCATCGGTGCCACAACACTCTGCGGCCCGATGGATCAGACCGTCTACGGGTATACGGTGATCAACAGCCTCAATGCGATCCTCCAGCTCTCTTCGAGCGAGTTTAACCGCATCTACGGCTGGAGCACGGAGCGTGCCCTCATCTTCACCGAGGTCTCAACCGGGAAATCCCCCATGGTGGCGATCCGGGTCACGCCGTTCAAGCCCCGGTGCGTGGTGCTTCAGGGTATCAGCCCGGAGCTGGTGCACCCGATTATCCCGGGCCTCGCGGAGCGCGACCGGATCACCGTACTCTGCACGCAGATGGATGTCGAGACAATCATCAGTTCGCTACGAGGAGAGTCATGGTAGGCATTTATTCATACGGCGTCTACATCCCGCGATACCGGATAAAAGTCCCGGAGATAGCCCGGGTATGGGGCGCCAACGCAGACGACATCACCCGGGGTCTCGGGGTCTTTGAGAAGTCCGTCCCCGACCAGGATGAGGATACTGCAACGATCGCCGTCGAGGCGGCCCGTGCCGCCCTCCGGCGAAGGACCGTCGACCCCGAGGCGATCGGGGCCATCTATGTGGGGAGCGAGTCTCACCCCTACGCGGTCAAGCCCACCGCCTGCACGGTCGGCGAGGCGATCGGGGCAACCCCCAACATGACCGCCGCAGACTACGAGTTTGCGTGCAAGGCCGGCACGGCGGGCATCCAGACCTGCATGGGCATGGTCAAGAGCGGGATGATCCCGTTCGGAATCGCCATCGGTGCGGACGTGGCACAGGGCGCCCCAGGGGACGCGCTCGAGTACACAGCGGCGGCCGGCGGGGCTGCGTTCGTCATCGGCGATGAGAAGACCATCGCTGATATCAACCACACCTGCTCCTACACCACCGACACGCCCGACTTCTGGCGGCGCGAAGGACAGAACTACCCCCGCCACGGCGGGCGGTTCACCGGCGACCCGGGCTACTTCAAGCATGTTCAGGGCGCCGCCCGGCTGATGCTCGAGAAGGTAGGGACGAGCCCGAAGGACTACGACTACGCCGTCTTCCACCAACCGAACGCGAAGTTCCCCCAGCGGGTGGCAAAGATGCTCGGATTTACCGACGAGCAGATCCGGCCCGGCCTCGTCGTCCCGAGGCTCGGTAACACTTACTCGGGTGCATCGATGATCGGGCTTGCCGCAACGCTCGACGTGGCAAAACCAGGCGACCGGATCTTCGTCACCTCGTTCGGGTCCGGAGCCGGCAGCGACGCCTTCGACATCACGGTCACCGATGCCATCGAGTTGGAGGAGTTCGACCGGGCGGCGGCACCGAGTGTCGAGAAACTGCTCTCAAACCCGACCTACCTCGACTATGCACTGTACGCCAAACACAAGGGAAAGATCGTGATGCAGAAATGAGAGACGTAGCAGTAATCGGAGTAGGGTGCACGGAGTTCGGGGAGCACTGGGGAATCTCGTTCCGCGACCTCTTCGTCAAGGCGGGGGCGCTGGCGCTCGATGATGCCGGGGTCACCGGCGAGAACATCGACGCCCTCTACGTGGGGAACATGAGTGCCGGACGGTTCGTCGAGCAGGAGCACATCGGCGCCCTGATTGCGGATTACGCCGGGCTCGCGACCAACCACGTCGCCTCGACGAGGGTAGAGGCGGCCTGCGCCTCCGGGGGGCTTGCCTTCCGGCAGGCGGTGATCGCGGTCGCAAGCGGCATGGAGGATATCGTCGTCGCCGCGGGCGTCGAGAAGATGACCGATGTCGGGACCGGGGCGAGCGTGGACATGCTCGCGAGCGCCGCGGACCGCGAGTGGGAGGGGTTCGCCGGGGCCACCTTCCCCGGGCTCTACGCCATGATCGCAACCGACTACATGCACCGCTACCCCCTCACCCGGGAGCAGCTTGCACAGGTTGCGGTGAAGAACCACGAAAACGGCGCAAAGAACCCGATAGCCCAGTTCAGGAACCGTATCACCATCGATACGGTACTGAACTCATCGCTGGTCGCCGACCCCCTGCGGCTCTTCGACTGCTCGCCGATCACCGACGGGGCGGCGGCGGTCGTGGTGGTGCCGCTCGAACGCGCCCGCGAGTTCACCGATTCGCCGGTGCGGGTTCTCGCAAGCGCCCAGGCGAGCGACACCATCGCGCTCCACGACCGGCGGGACATCTCCACCCTGGACGCCTCCGTGGCGGCAGGAAAGCGGGCGTTTTCCCAGGCGAGCCTCACCCAAAAGGATATCGACATGCTGGAGGTCCACGACTGCTTCACCATCGCCGAGATCTGTGCGATCGAGGACCTCGGGTTCTGTAAGAAAGGCGAAGCGGGCAGGCTCACCGAAGAGGGGGCGACGGCCCTCGGGGGGGAGATCCCGGTGAACACGAGCGGCGGCCTGAAGGCCTGCGGCCACCCGGTCGGTGCGACCGGGATCAAGCAGATCTACGAGATCGTCAACCAGCTCCGCGGCGAGGCCGGGGCCCGGCAGGTGGACGCGGAGATCGGTATGGCCCATAACGTGGGCGGCACCGGCGCGACGGTCGTCGTGCACATCCTGGGGGCGTAAAATATGTCTGTTTCACGGTTCTGGAGAAAGATCCCGCAGCGGTATAACCTCATCGGGACGCAGTGCACGACCTGTGGGCGGTACTTCTTCCCGCCCCGGTCACTCTGCCCCGACTGCCGGAGGAGCGGCAAGATCGTCGACCACAAGTTCACCGGCGAGGGAACGGTCGTAACCTACACGGTGATCCGGTCGGCAAGCGACCAGTTCGAGCACACCACCCCGTACGTCCTTGCGATCGTAGCACTCGACGAGGGGCCGAGGCTCACCACCCAGGTCGCCTGCCTCCCCGAAGAGGCGAAGATCGGGATGCGGGTCAAGAGCGTCTTCCGCCGGGTGGCAGCGGACGGCGAGAGCGGTACCATCCACTACGGCACGAAGTTCGTGTCGGCGGAATAATTCTAATCTTTTTTGGATTGTCAGAGGGTCTCCCGGGCTTTGCCCGAGATCGGATTACGCTCTATACATTTTTTTGGCTCACGTGAAGTCCGTGCGGGCGTTGGTGCTCTCCTTCGCGGCCTTCGCGTGGGATCAAGGCACCAACAACCCCGAACAGGAACCGACTCAGCCTCACTTCTCCACAACGATATCATACACCGCGTGCCACTTCCCCGGCGAATAGGTCCTGACCTGCCGCTCGG
>JAENZF010000052.1:7384-13158 GCA_016841385.1 Methanobacteriota archaeon
ATATCATACACCGCGTGCCACTTCCCCGGCGAATAGGTCCTGACCTGCCGCTCGGCGACCTCACCCTGCGTAACCTCGCGGATCAGAGGGAGGTATTCCCCCTCCCGCTCCTGGAGCGCGTAGAGGTGGATCGTCCCGCCGTTCCGGCAGAGCGCGGCGGCCGCCGCGAGAAACTGCGGCGCGGCCAGAGGGAGGTTCATAATGATCCGGTCGAAGGGGGCGAACCCGAGCCGGGGGAGGTGTCCGGCGTCCGCGAGCACCGGAATGACGTTCGTCGCCCGGTTGAGCGCGATGTTGTGGACCAGGAGGTGGACCGCGGCGGGGTTGAGGTCCGCGGCAACGACGACTCCCGCCCGGCGGGCAAGGGAGATGGCGAACGGCCCGACGCCGGCGAACATATCGAGCACCCGCTCCCCCTCCTCCATCGCCTCAAGGACCCGCTGCCGCTCGGTGGAAAGCCGGGCCGAGAAGTAGGCGAGGGCGAGGTCCACGTCGAAGGAGAGCCCGTACTCGGTCACCCGGGTGCAGGTAGTAGGAGCGCCGGCGAGGACGGCGAACCGGCGGGTGCGGTACTCACCCTCGACCGGGCCTGCCGGGAGGAGCACCGTCTGCAGGGACGGCCGGGAGGAGAGGAGTCGCCGGGCGGCCACCGGGTCGTCGTCCTGCATGATGGCAATCCCGCCCACGAGTTCGTGGCGGGGGAGTTCGACGCGTTCCGGCACGATCTCGAACTCGCACCGCGTGGCGCCCGCGACCTCTTCAGTCACCGGGAAGAGGACGGCGTCCCCCTCGGGGCGCGGCCTGAAGTTCCGGTCGAGAAGCCCCCCCTCAAGCAGCCGGCGCCGCGTCTGCTCGGCCTCTCGCTTCGGTACCGCAAGGCACCACTGTTCTTCTCCCATATCGACCACCAGCCATCTTTAGATATGAGATCTCATACTTATTCATGGATGAGTATATCGGGAGGCTGAAAGACGGGTCTCTCAAACTCTATGCACTCGAGAAAGAACTCCCGCCCGAGGAGGCTGTCCGGGTGCGGCGGACGTTCATCGAGGGTGAGACCAACACCGCCCTTCCTGCGGTGGGGTCGTTCTCCATCGGGCTCGACCGGGTGGTGAAGCGCAACATCGAGAATATGATCGGCACGGTGCAGGTGCCGCTCGGTGTCGCGGGACCACTCCGGGTAAACGGCGAGTATGCCGCCGGGTCCTACTACCTCCCCCTGGCGACGACCGAAGGGGCGCTCGTGGCGTCGGTGAACCGCGGGTGTTCCCTGATAACCCGGGCGGGGGGTGCGGACGTGCGGATCATGCGGGACGGGATGACCCGGGCACCGGTCTTCGCCGCCCGCGACGTCGTCCATGCCCGGGATGTGACAGCCTGGGTGGAGGGGCACATCGCCGAGATCCGGGAGGCCGCGGAGAGCACCACGAAGCATGGAGAGTTCCTTGACGCAGTCACCTACGTCGCGGGTACGAGCGTCTTCGTCCGCCTCGAGTTCGACACAAAGGATGCCATGGGCATGAACATGGTGACGATAGCAAGCCAGAAGGTGAGCGAACTCATCGAGCGGGAGACCGGTGCCCGTCTCGTCGCCCTCTCGGGGAACATGTGCACCGACAAGAAACCGGCGGCAATCAACCTGGTCCGGGGTCGGGGAAAGACCGTGGTTGCGGGTGTACGGCTGACCGACGCGATGATCGCCGAACTCTTAAAGACCGATGCGGAGACTCTCGTAGCGGTCAACTACCGGAAGAACCTGGTGGGCTCGGCGCGGGCGGCCTCTTTCGGGTTCAATGCCCACGCAGCAAACGTCGTCGCCGCCATGTTCATCGCCTGCGGGCAGGATCCTGCCCACGTCGTCGAAGGGAGCACCGCCATCACCACCGCCGACCGGGTGGACGGCGGCGTCTACGTTTCGGTCACCCTCCCGTCGCTCCCGGTGGGGACGGTCGGCGGCGGCACGGGGGTCGATACCCAGCACGAGTGCCTCGCAATGCTCGGCGTCGCCGGGGGCGGCGACCCCCCCGGAGCCCACGCGAAGGCGTTAGCGGGGATCGTGGGGGCGGGGGTGCTCGCCGGCGAGCTCTCCCTCCTCGGTGCCCTCGCGGCCCAGCATCTGGCCCGGGCCCACCAGGATCTCGGGCGGGGATAACGGGGAGGGAGTTCGAGCACCGAAGGTGCGAGGTGCGGCGTACCTAAAGGGACACCATTCTTCGTGGGTCGCACCTGGCGGTGCTCCTGCTCCGGCCCTTCGGCCCGTCGCACCTCAGAACCGGAACCACTTCATCATAACGAGGGCGTCTTCCTCGTTTGCGTAGTAGTTGGCAATCTGGAAGACTTCCCGGTAGCCGAGACGGCGGTAGAACTCCTGTGCCCCGGCGTTGGTGATCCGGACCTCCAGCTGGACCCCGCTCGCGCCTAAAACAGCATACTCCCGCTCCAGGCGGCGAACGAGCCGTTGCCCGATCCCCCGGCGCCGGCATCCCGGGGCAACTGCGAGGTTCATGATATGCCCGTAAACCTCTTCACCGGTATCCTCAAGGCCCCCTGCAACGAACCCGGTCAGATCCCCGTTGTTTTTGGCCACAAAAAACGTCTCCGGATAATAAGCGAGCGATTCCTGGAGTGTCTTCTCGTCCCAGGGGTCGGCAAACGCTGTCCTCTCGATGGCAACTATCTGCGGAATGTCTGCAGGCTGTGCCCTGCGAATGGTGAGTTGAAGCGGCATCATAGTTACCGGTCTCTCCCTCGTGGAGTGCCTTATCTAATATAGTGTCAGGGGACAAAATAGTAGGCACATACGAGTGGCGGTTTTTATGGTTCAGATTTATCGTTTCGCGGCAGTCCGTCCGGGGCGGCGGTACTCCGAACAGATTCCTTCCGTGCCCTACGATGTGGTGACGGTAGAGGAAGCACGGGAGTGCATCGGGAAGAATCCCCGGAGTTTCCTGCGGGTCAGCCGGCCCGACGCCGAGCTCCCCGATCTCGCCCCGAACGACGCCCGGGTCTACCAGCGGGCGCAGGAGATGTTCGACGGCATGATCGCGGATGGCCTGATGCAGCAGGACCCGGAGCCCGGGATGTACGTCTACCGGGCTGTCCAGGACGGCGAGGAGTTCATCGGGCTGGTCTGCTGCGTGGCGACGGAGGACTACGAGAGCCGGCGGATCCGGCGGCACGAGCTCACCCGGTACGACAAGGAGGAGGACCGGACCCGGCACATCGACGCGGTCGGCGCCAACACCGGCCTCGTCTTCCTGCTCTACCGTGACCCCGGCCTGATCTTCTCCTATGTCCACTCCCTCATCGGCACAGCGGGGCCCGACGGGAGCACCACGACCGGCTCGGGCGTGCTCCACCAGGTCTATCGGGTCACCAATGAAGCGGTCCTCTCGCGTCTCGAGGGGCTTTTTGCGGCGGTTCCGAATACATACATCGCAGATGGACACCACCGGGCCAAGTCGGCGGTGAACGTCGCAGAACGGCGGCGCAGCGTTGGCAGGTTCACCGAAGAGACAGGGAAGTTCATGGTGGTCCTCTTCGCCCACGACCGGGTCCGCATCCACGGCTACAGCCGGCTCGTCACGGATCTCGGCGGCTACACCACTCCCCGCGAGTTCATGGAGGCGCTCCCGAAATCGGGCTGGAATGTCCGCCCCTACGGGAAGGTCGACGCTACGGGCTACCAGGTCCCACCGCTTACGGCCGGAGCGGGATTGGTGCATGTCATGCACTTCTACCTGGAGGGAACCTGGTACGAGGTCTCCCGGCCGGTCGCGGACCTCACCGACCTTATCGGATCGCTCGACGTCTCGGTTCTGCAGAAGGATGTCCTAGAAGGGATGCTCGGCATCACCGACCCCCGGGGTGATCCGAGGCTCCAGTACATGGGCGGGGCAAAACCGCTCTGTGAACTCGAGCGGCTCGTGGACTCCGGCAAGTACGCTCTCGCGGTAGCGATGCAGCCGGTACGGGTCGAGACGGTGCTCGCGATTGCCGATAAGGACGGTGTCATGCCCCCGAAGTCCACCTGGTTCGAGCCGAAACTCCTCTCAGGGCTTGTCGTCCACACCATCGACTGAAAAATCCATATCATCATCTTTAATTCTTTTTCTGCCCGATCACCTCTTCATGATAACGATTGCTCTCCCCAAGGGAAGCCTCGAAGCGCAGACGCTCCAACTCTTCAAGGAGGCAGACCTCGAGGTCAGGCGGACCGACCGCGACTACAACCCTCGCATCAACGATTCAAGGATCGGGAAGGTGAAGATCCTCCGGCCGCAGGAGATCCCGCTCTATGTCCAGATGGGCTACTTCGACCTCGGGATATCGGGGCTTGACTGGGTGCAGGAGAGCGGCGCCGACGTCGTAGAGGTCGCGAACCTCTCCTACAGCAAGACCGGCGACGGGAACGTGAAGATCGTGGTTGCGGTCCACCGCGACGAGCCGATCGACAACGTCGCCGCCATCCGCCCGGGAAGCCGGGTGACGACCGAGTATCCCCGGATCACGGAGCAGTTTTTCAAGGATATCGGGGTCCCCGTCAGGCTCTTCGCCTCCTACGGCGCCTCGGAGGCGAAGGTCCCCGACCTCATGGACGTCGTCGTCGACCTCACCGAGACCGGGAGCACGCTCAAGAAGAACGGGTTGAAGATTGTCGGCCAGATTATGGAGTCGCACACCGCGCTCCTCGCGAACCGTGAGTCCCTTCTGGACCCGGAGAAGCGCCGGGAGATCGAGGAGATCACAACCCTCCTCCTCGGCGTGATCGAGGCGCGCCATCAGGTGCTCCTGACGATGAACGTGCCGTCGGCGGCGCTCGACCGCGTCATCGAGGTTCTCCCTGCGATGAAGAAGCCCACCGTCGGCAGACTGCACGGCATCGACTACTTCAGCATCCAGACAGTGGTACAAAAGGGGCTCGTCAACGGCCTTATTCCGCCGCTCAAGGCTGCTGGTGCCGAGGATATCCTTGAGATCCCGATAGCGAAAATAGTGCGGTGAGGCAGGAAACCCCTCACCCGCGCCGGGAGTACTCCTTTCCGCAGGCGTAACAGACGAACTTCCCGTCCTCGAGGCGAACCCGGGACTCGGCGGTCATTTCGCCGCACTTCGAGCACGGCACCGACCGGAATATCCGTGCCCGCTCCGGGATCCCGGGATCGACCTCCCGGATGATGAAGAGTTCTTCAGCGGGCATCTCCATGATGACATCGACGATCTGATGCATCCGCTCGTGGAACTCGGCCTGCTCCTCACCGGAGGCCTTTCCCTGCATCACCCGCGCCCGGAGCGGCGCGAGGCAGGGGTCGAGTGAGTCGACGTCAAACGACGGGTTTGCAGCCACGCGGATCGCGGCCCCGGTCCGGCGGTTGATGAACGTGAAGGCGTGTTTGCCGTAATCCTTGAAGAGAAGATTCCCTTTTCCGGCGGTGCACCCGGTCAGGACCTGGATGGCATCGACGCCGCAGGCATCGGTCTCGGCGATGGTGACGAGTTCCTCGTCCTCCGACCGGCCGGACCGGAGCCTTGAGAGGGCGACCTCTGCCGCCCGGTAGCCCAACGCGATACCGGGACAGACATGACCGTGGAAGGCGACTGCTTCGGCGAACCGGTCGTGTGCTTCTCCCGGCTTGCCGGGGGGTATGGTATTACACATATGCTTACCTTGTAGGAGATGTTGTTACGAGCAGATGCATATATGTTACGATACCCTGTCGGAGCTCGCGGCCTGACTCCCTGTGTATATAAGGGGCAGGCCGCTCCGGCCTGCG
>JAENZF010000053.1 GCA_016841385.1 Methanobacteriota archaeon
GCCCACACCGTCGCCGAGGCCCGGCGGTTCAGGCAGCCCGCACCGCTCTGACCGGGGACCGGCGGAGCCTCACCATTTGTATACTGCTCTGCCGATACTTATCATGGATATCACGATCCTCTCTCCCGGCATCTACACCTACGGCGCCATGCTGATCGGCGGCGTCCTCCGCGACGCCGGCCACCGCGTGACCCTCACCCGGACACCCTCCGCTCCGGACAGCTCGCTCCTGCTGGCGAGCCTCTTCTCGACCCAGCATCTCCTCGACCCCGCGATCCGGGACCTGATCAGGACCCACCGCGAGCAGAAAGGGACGGTCTACGTCGGGGGACCGGTCTCGGCCGCGCCGGAGATGGTGCTCGGGGAGCTTGCCCCCGATGCGGTGGTCGTCGGCGAAGGGGAGGAGACGGTGGTCCGCCTCGTCGAAGAGGGCGTATCGGATGCTCTCCCGGGGATCGCGTTTCTCGACGGCGGCCGGGCGGTCGTGACGCCCCCCGCCCCGCCGGCGGCGATCGACCGGCCGCTCCCCCTGATCCCGGACGACATCGGGGGCCAGAGCATCCGGGGCGCGAGCGCCTACATCGAGACCCACCGGGGGTGCATCGGGGGATGCACCTTCTGCCAGGTACCCCGGTTCTTCGGGAGGGCGATCCGGAGCCGGCCGCTCGCGAGCATCGTCGAGGAGGTGAAGGCTTTTTCGGCACACGGTGCCACAAGGCTCTCGGTCTCCGGCGGGACCGGGTCGCTCTACGGCTCCCGCGATGGAGAGATGGACCCGGAGGCCTTCATCGGCCTTCTCCGCGCGATGGCGGAGGTGATGGGGCCGCGGAATGTCTCCTCCCCCGACATTCGCGTGGACTGCATCACCGACGAGATCCTGGATGCCATCCGGCGGTATACCATCGGGTGGGTCTTCTTCGGGATCGAGTCGGGGAGTGACCGGGTGCTCCGGCTGATGGGCAAGGGTGCGGCCGTCCGGGAGGTCGAAGAGGCGGTGGAGCGGTGCCGGGAGCACAACCTCCGGGTTGCGGGAAGTTTCATCGTCGGCTATCCTGGGGAGACGGACCGGGACTACGAGGCGACGAAGGATCTTGTCGCAGGCCTCTCCCTCGACGACGTCTTCGTGAGCAGCGCCGAGCCCATTCCCGGGACACCGCTCGCCGACCTCGCGGTCAGGACGCCCCGCGACAAGAACCCGACGTTTGTGCCGCACACCGGGGAGTACCGGGCGCTCGATCTCACCGAGAGCGAGGCCCGGTGCTTCGACCTGATGATGCATGCCGATATGTTCCGCCCGCAGCTCCGGCTCGTGACCGACGAGGTCTACGCCGCTTACCTCGCCGAGGCGAAGAAGCAGGGGCGGGATATCAGGGCGGCGACCGAACTTATCCTCCGGTACGCCCGGGCCCGGGCGTAAGGCTCGGGCCGGCAACCCCTCTCCTTTCTTCGTTGGAGCCCCGGATCTTTCCCGGTTCGCCCGAACGGGAAACCCTTAAGTATCCTCGATCCTCTACTCCCCTGCCTTGGAGGGGTACCCCTTCGCAGGTAAACGAGTTGGAGGCAGATACGATGGCTGAGAGACAGACAGGGTCGGTGCTGGAGACCCGACCGAGACGGGAAGAGACGGTGGACCTGATGCGTGCACACGACATCAGGGATATCAAGGTACGGAACCCGGAAGGAGAGAGCCTCGGCGATATCAGCGATGTCGCGATCGACCGCGATAGCGGCCGCATCGCGTATGCCGTGCTCTCCTACGGGGGAATACTCGGGTTCGGCGAGAAACACTTCGCCATTCCCTGGGAAGCGGTTCGCACCCGCCCGGGGGAGAGAGTCGCCGTCGTGGATGCGGATAAGCGGACACTGGATACAACTCACGGATTTGCCAGGGACAGGATGCCCCGGGAAGGGGACTGGAGCCTGATCCGGACACCCCCGGCGCGTGCGGCAATGGAACCCTCACCCCCGGTAGCGGAGAGAGAAGTCCCACCGGCACGGGAGATGGGCCCGGCGGCGGCAGCAGCGGCCACAGGCGCAGCGGCAACGGCAGCAAAGGCACCGCCGGAGTCCACGCCCCCGGGCAGGGAGAGGACCGTCCCGGTGCCTCCGGGCGTCCAGACGGTCGCGGGCGGCTGGGGAGGGCAGCCGACAGGGCAGCGTGCCGAGGAGCGGCCGGTAACAACGGAGACCGCACCCCGGGAGACCGTTGTCGAGGAGGTCCGAAGGGAGCAGCCCGCCGGGATGGAGACCCGGCCGGTGACGGAGGCCGAACGCCCCGCGACAACCCCGGGGCCCTCTCCCGGGCACCTCTCCGCTGCCGACCTGCAGGTCTACCTCAAGGGTATGGACTACCCGGCGGGCAGACAGGACCTGATCGCCCATGCCCGGAAGAACAACGCTTCCGAGGACGTGATCACGACGCTTGAGGGGTTCAGCGACCGGACCTACCGGTCCGCCGCAGACGTGAGCGTGGAGTTCGGTAGCGAGGTCCGCGGCAGGCGGGCGACCGGCATGGAAACAACCGTCGAGGAGGTCCGCGAAGAGCCTTCCGCGGTCCGGACGGGAGCACCGTCCCTCGCGCACCTCTCCGCGGCCGACCTGCAGGTCTACCTCAAGGGCATGGACTACCCGGCAGGCAAACAGGACCTGATCACCCACGCACGGGAGCGCAGTGCCCCGGAGGACGTGATCGCGGCGCTCGAGCGGTTCGGCGATCGGACCTACCAGTCCGCCGCCGATGTGGGGACGGAGTTCGGCAAGATCAAGTGATGGAGCGGATTCCACCGTTGCGGGCGGCAGCCGGGAAACATCCCTCCCGCCCTCCCCCGCATGCTCTTTGCGCGGTGGAGAATCCCTCGTCGATGCCCTGGTACCGGAGCCGGGGAAATCTTAAATAGTCACAACACGCATCGCCCGCTCTGCGCGAGGGTGAAGATCGCCTTCGGAAGCATACCAGGGATATGGTGGTTGCAATGGCTGAAACGATTCTGGAGCAGCAGGTGCGGAGGGCGGAGGGGCAGGAGTTCTTCTTATCTGAAGATGTTGTGGGAAAACGGGTGAAGAACCCGGAGGGCTACGACCTCGGTGAGATCTCAAGCCTGCGGGTCGGTCTCCCCACGGGGAGAGTGGCATACGCGGTGCTCAGGACCGGGGGCATGTTAGGTCTCGGAGCGAAGCTCTTCGCGATCCCTATCGAAGCTATGGTCTACCGGCCGGGGGACGACGTCTTTGTGGCGAACATCAGCAAGTATAGACTCGACAACGAGCCCGGATTCTCGGAGAGTGAGTGGCCGAAGGAGGCGAACTGGAGCCTGATCGAGTCGAGAAGGCCCATGGGCCCCCCAAGCCAGGAGGAGGCCCGGGCCGTGACCCGGACGGAGCCCCCGCCCCGCGAGGTCGTCACGACGGAGCGGGTGGAGGTGCGGGAGAGGGCCGTCCGCGAGGAGATGCCGATAAAAGCCGAGGAGGTGGAAGAGGGCAGGGCCAGGATGACACCGCCGGTGACGGAGCCCTCACCCCCGGAGACCATCGTTGAAGAGGTCCGCGAGAAGCCCACAACCGTGGAGGAGGTGGAGACGCGGCCGGTGACGGAGGCTCACGCTCCGACGCTCGAGTCCATGACGAGGGCCGGGGAGGAGGGAGCGGCGGTTGAACGACCGGTTACGACCCCGGGACCCTCTGCCGGGCACCTCTCTGCCGCCGACCTGCAGGTCTACCTCAAGGGCATGGACTATCCTGCAGGTAAGCAAGACCTGGTCACCCACGCCCGGAAGAACGATGCCCCGGAGAGTGTGATAGCGGCGCTCGAGCAGTTCGGCGACCGGACCTACCGGTCAGCCGCCGACGTGAGCACGGAGTTCGGGAAGATCAGGTAACCCTCACCTTTTTTAGGAAACCGCCTCCGCACGCTAAAGGACAAGCTTCGTCTGCACCGTATCCCGCCCGCCGAACGTGAGGTGGCGCCCGGCGGCCTTCCCCTTAATGCCTGCCCGCGCAAGATCGGCAGGTCTGGTAAACGGCCGCTCTTTCCGGCAGGAGAGGATCCGGTCCGCCCCCTTCGGCCCTATCCCGGGGATGCGGAGGAGGGTCCGTCGTGGAGCGATGTTGACGTTCACCGGCCTTTTGCCGTCTGCAAGAACCTCTTTTGGGTCGCGGTTCGAAAAAAACCCCTCTTCGTCGAGGACCGTCCGGAGCTCGCCGGTCGTAACACCGTACTCCCGGAGCAGGTAGTCGGCCTGATACCACCGCCTCGCCCGCCATGCCGGGGTATCGGGGTGCGACGCGAGAGGAGTCCCCCGCAGGGCACGGAACGCCGAGAAGTAGACGCGGGAGGGCCGGACCCGCCGGTACTGGTCGGCGAGGCAGGAGAGGATCTCCGCATCGGTCTCGTCCGCCGCCCCGACAACGAGCTGGGTGGTGTGGCCGCCGGGTTTCTCCTCCGCCACCCAGGCCTGGCGCTTCAGGATGTCCTGCCGGTAGTCCTTCACCCCGGCGATACCCCCGAGACGGTCGGGGGACGTCGCCTCCAGGTTGATGCTGATCCGGTCCGCCACGCGAGCGGCGTCATGGATATCCGCCCGGGCAGCGCCGGGAAGGACCTTAAGGTGAAGGTAACCGTCGTAACCCCGCCGTCGCAGGATCTCCCCCGTCTCCACGATATCGTGCATCACGAGATCGACGTCCCGGGGAATCCCGGAGCTCAGGAAGAGCCCGCCGACGAGCCCTTCCCGCCAGAGGCCGAGGAAGGTATCGGCGAGTTCTCCCGGGGAGAACCCCAGTCGCTCCCGCTGAAGGCGGACGGCGCAGTAGGCGCAGTCGTATGAGCAGGTGCCGTGGAGGAGCACCTTGAGCATCCGCCCGCACCCCCCCGCCCGGCGGCTGTAGGTGATATAGGGAGCGACTGCCGGAATGCGACTGGCCGCAAGGGCGGGAGCATGAGCACCGGAGGTGCGAACGGCAGGAGCTTGAGCACTGTCAGGTGCGAGCGCGACGGGCGGAATGCCCTGATGGGTTTCGAGTGCGGCCGGGAGGAGCCGGATGCACTCCCCGGGGCTGCAGAGGTCGAAGCGCCCGGCAGCGGTAAGAAGGGTGAGTTTCTGCTCCGCAACGGACATGCCGGAAGCGTCGGCTCGGGGGATGAAGAGCCTGTCGCGCGGGGTGCGAAAGTGTTTGAGGCGGGACGGGTCACCGGACGGGGGAGGACCGGCCTCCTCCCTCCGGGGAAAGGAATATGGTATGCGCCGGACCCTATCATCGCTAGGAGAAACGAAGATGGAGAGTCGGCCTGAGTATGACGCCGTCGTTGTCGGGGGCGGGCCCGCCGGGAGCACCGCCGCCTACCTCCTCGGGGAGTCCGGACACCGGGTGGCGCTCCTCGAGAAGCGGACGTATCCCCGGGATAAGGTCTGTGGGGGTTGTCTCAGCCAGAAATCCGTCCGGTTCCTCGACCGGGTCTTCCACCTGCCGGTTCCCGCCCTCCGGCGGGAGGGGTTGCTTGACTCCGCCGGGACGGGGTATGCCCTCTACATCGGGAGCAGCCGCATCCTCGCCGGAGACCTTGCGGAGCCGGTGTACTTCACCCGCCGGGAGCGCTACGACGCCCATCTTGCTCGGATGGCGGTGGAAGCCGGGGCGGAGGTCCATGCGGGCGTGGAAGTGGTCGCAGTCGACCACGCCCGCCACACCGTCATGACATCGGACGGGGACCGGTATGCCGCCCGGGTCCTCATCGGGGCCGATGGGATTCATAGCCGGGTTCGGCGCTCCCTCCCGGAGAGCGTCGTTCGCCCGGAGCGGTGGCGCGAAAACCTCGGGTGGGCGCTGGAACTTGCGGTCCCCCGTGAGGAGGCGGAGGCACTCGCGAACGGGGATGGACCGATCCACCTGGACGACGGTTTCGCGACACCCCACCTTGTCTTCGCCGCCTGTCGATGGGGTTACGGGTGGGTCTTCCCAAATGAGAACGCGGTCGTCGTGGGGATCGGGGGGCTGCTACAGGTGAACCGAAACGGTCTCCGCGATAGGTTTGAAGAGTTCCTGAAGACCATCGGCTTCTCTGCGTTCGTGGACCGCAGACCCGCGGGCTTTATGGTGCCGCTGGGCAACTACATCCCCTCTCCTGCCCACGAAGGGACGGTCCTCATCGGCGATGCCGGGGGGTTCGCGGGCCCGATCCTCGGTGAGGGGATCTTCTACGCCCACCGGACCGCAGAACTCGCCGCCCACGCCGTCGACCGTCACCTCACCACCGCCGCGCCGCTCGCTGAAACCTACACGGCACTCCTCCGGCGCCGCCTCATCCCCGAACTGCGGGCCGAGAGGGTGCTCCGGGACTTCGTCTACGGGTGCCTGGACGCCCGGATGCATGTACCCCTCGCGGCTTTCATGAGGGCGACGAACACCCGGGTCATCGATGCGGTGCAGGGGTCCCGGTCGTTCCGGGGGTTCCGGCGGGACGACGACCTTCACTCTGCCGTCTGGTGAGAACGACCTCCCCGAAGGGGAGGGAGTTCGAGAAAACCCACCGGGTTTTCGAGTCCGGGGATACCTCTATCCGCCCATACGTCCGAGGGAGCCCCGTCATGAACGCCCCCCACAACCCTTCCCTCTACGAGGTCAACACCCGCATCCGGCTCCGGAATCTCGCCCGGGAGGCGGGCCACCATGTCACGCTCGAAGATATCCCGGACGCCTGGCTCGCGGAGCTTGCCGGGTGCGGGTTCTCCTGGGTCTACCTGATGGGAGTCTGGGAGACAGGGGAGGCCGGGCGCCGGGTCTCCCGCTCGAACGAGCAGTGGGTCACAGAATACCGGAACCTGCTCCCCGATCTCCGGGATGAGGATATCTGCGGTTCCGGGTTTGCCGTCGCCGGCTACCGGCTCCACCCCGATCTCGGAGAGCCGGAGGCGCTCGCCCGGTTTCGCGACCGCCTGCACCGACGAGGGCTTTCGCTGATGCTCGACTTCGTCCCGAACCACACCGCCCCCGACCACCCCTGGGTGCGCGACCACCCGGACTACTACATCCACGGCACGGAGGAGGACCTCGCCCTCCGGCCGCAGAACTTCATCCGGGTGGGCCTCCCCGGTGGATCGGCCGTCCTCGCCCACGGCCGGGACCCCTACTTCGACGGCTGGCCCGACACCCTGCAGCTCGATTACGGCAACCCAGCCCTGCGGGAGGCGATGATCGTCGAGCTGCAGAGGGTCGCGGGATGGTGCGACGGCGTCCGGTGCGATATGGCAATGCTCGTTCTCCCGGAGATCTTCCGGCAGACCTGGGGAAGAGAGACGGAACCCTTCTGGCCGGGGGCGATCCGGGAGGTCCACAGAGAGCACCCGGGGTTTCTCTTCATGGCGGAGGTGTACTGGGATCTTGAGTGGGCGCTCCAGCAGCAGGGGTTCGACTACACCTACGACAAACGGCTCTACGACCGGCTCCGGAGTGGAGAGGGGCGACCGGTGCGGGAACACTTCCGGGCGGGCCCGGAATACCAGCGCAGGTCCGTCCGGTTCCTCGAGAACCACGACGAAGACCGGGCGGCGGCAGTCTTTCCGCCCGACCGCCACCGGGTCGCTGCCGTCCTTACCTATCTCTCGCCCGGCTTCCGGTTCTTCCACCGGGGGCAGTTTGCCGGGTGGCAGAAGAAGGTCTCCGTCCACCTCTGCCGGGGGCCGGAAGAGCGGACCGACCCGACCTGTCAGGAGTTCTACCGGGGACTCTTTGCCTGTCTGCGCCTTCCGGCGTTCCGGGACGGGGAGTGGCGGCTCCTCGACTGCAGCCCCGCCTGGGAGGGGAACCCGTCCCATGACGGGTATATCGCCTTCGCCTGGGAGGGGGAGGGGCGGCGCTATCTCGTCGCCGTCAACTACGCGCCGGACCGGGGCCAGTGTTATGTCCCGCTCCCGTGGGCCGATCTCGCGGGGAAGGTGGTCAGCCTCCGGGACCTCATGGGACCGGCGCAGTACGACCGCGACGGGGGGAGCCTCCCCTCTCCGGGGCTCTACCTGGATGTCCCGGGATGGGGTTATCATGTCTTCGAGGTCGCCCGGGAGGGAGGATAACCACCCTCCTTCAGGCCGACGGGGGGAGGTCCTGCACCGGGTACTGGACCTCGGTCAGGAGTTCCTCCTCCGGCACCTCGCAGGGGTTGTTGAGGTAGAGTTCCCGCGAGGGGCCGGCCGGTGCAAGGCGATGCTCGCCCATGTAGGCGAAGAGCCGCTCGTAGGCCTTCCCGACCCCGCCGTAGGGGCCCGTGTAGAGCACCGAGACGAACCGGCCGCCCGGAAGGGTCCGGACCTCGACGTTGGTCCCCTCGAGGTTGACAGATCCAGTGATAGGGATCGCCATCTCGATATCGGCGTCCGTCTCCCGGTACTCGTCTTCGTGGCAGATGTACATGATCGGTCCGGCCATCTTTGCGGAGGGCTGCCGCCCGTCCATGTGGGTAACGTAGGCGCAGAGTTCCCCGATCAGTCTGGGGATGGTCTCCTGGTAAACACCCAGCTCACGGCGGGTAAGCACCCGCAGGGCCGGGATCTCTTTTATGACAGGTTCGGTAACCGACATACGGAATCCTCCGTTCAACGGGTCCTGCATCCGCAGGACCTCCGCAATCGCATGCAGCCGCCCGACCTCCTGCTCGGTTGCAGCAAGACGCCGTGCAAAGAGATCCCGGAGTGTCCCGGCATCGCCGCGTTCCCGGGCCGCGAGGATGGCTTCAACCCCGGATAGGTCAAACCCGAGCCAGAGCAGGTGCCGGATCCGGATGCCCCGCTCGATCTGGGCAAGGGTGTAGTAGCGGTACCCCGTGCAGATGTCTCTTGCCGCCGGGACGAGGAGCCCCTTCTCATCGTAGAGGCGGAGCGCCTTCTGCGAGAGTTGCGTGATCCGCGAGAACGTACCGATAGGGATCTGATCGACCGGCATGGATACAATCCACCTGTTGGGGTCGCCGGGTAATAGACGGTCGGAGTCTCCCTGGAGGGAGAGTTCCTGCCCGGCAGAACAGTTCCCGGTTGGACGGCACCCGGCGTCAACCTTCCGGAACTATCCGGGCGGGCCGGACCCGGAGGAAGAGGCCGGGACCGTCACCACTTCTGGATGAGGGAGAGGAGCATCTTACGGACCTGAGTGGTCAGCTCGCAGGAGGGGTTTATCTCAAGCGCCTTGTCGGCACACGCGAGCGCGTGCCGGTACATGCCGAGGTGGTAGAGGACGCTGCACTTCATGCTCCATCCGGCGGCATACTTCGAATCGATCGCGAGCACCTGATCAAAACATTCGAGAGCTTTGCGGTACTCCCCGAGCGCATACAGGGCACCGCCCTTCAGGCTCCAGACCCGGACGCTCCCCGGGTCGTCGGCGATGGCCCGGTCGTAACAGGTGACGGCCTCCTCGTGCCGGTGCCCGAGGAAGTGGGCGTAACCGAGATCGGTCCAGGCCGCCACGAAATGAGGGTCGATCGAGAGCACCCGCTCGTAGCAGGTGACTGCATCGTCAAGCCGGTGCATCGCGACGAAGATGCCGCTCCGGTTGTACCAGGCGACCGCGGAATCCGGGTTGAGTTCCACGGCACGGTCGTAGCAGGCGAGCGCCTCATCAAGCCGGTTGCGGCGCCGGTGCAGCATCCCCCGGGAGACCCAGGCCGGAGCAAAATCCGGGTCGATCGAGAGCGCCCTCTCCCAGCAGGCCAACGCATCCTGGTCCTTGCCGAGGAGATCGAGGAAGACACCCTTGTTGTTCCACATCTTCACGTTGGCCGGATCTTCTTCGAGCACCCGGTCAAAACAGCCAATAGCCTCGCCGAATCGTCCCTGCTGGGCAAGAGAGACCGCCTTTCTACTCACTGTGGTATCGGTTCCGGGGCCTTCCCGGCCTTCGGGATCACCCCTTCCGAAGAGCTTTCCTGTAATACTCATTCCGGACATTCCCCCCCAAGGTCACGCTACTGGTGGCGCGCATACGATATAACCGTTCCCCCGCCCCTGATGATAGCAAAGCGGGAGAAGCGGTCTTCAGGGATGTCCCGTCTCCCCACTCATAGGGGATCACGTTGACCGGGCGGCCGTCGATCGGGATGGTTGTTCCGGGGGGCACGGCGCCGTACCGCCGGGAGCACCCGCGCCACCCGTCCGCCTCCTCCTTCCCGGCGGAGCTCGGTATGCACCCGGGCGTGGCAGATGCCGCAGAGAGTGAGCAGGTTGGCCGGGTCGTCGTTTGTCGGGTCCAGGTCAACGTGGTGGATATGCAGGTCTTGCTCTCCGCCGCAGATAGCGCATTGCTGCCCGTCACGAGCCAGGATCACATCACGCACCTCTTTCCATCCCCGCAGGGCATACTTCTCCCGCGTCCGGATGGGGGTCGCGAACCGCTCGCAGTAGATGTAGCCTGCGGTCCTCGCGGCAAAAGGGCACTGGTAGCAGAGCCGGCGGAAACCGTTCAGGTCGGGGCGATTCCCGCAGAGAGGATTCCGGGAACGGTCGAACGCGTCCAGGCGCAGCTGGAGGTAGGTGCTCACGATCAAAAGAAGGTAGGTTGCGGGACGGGATAAGGGCTGGGAAGCCCTCACCCCGCGGATCACGGCAGTGTCGGGGTGGGTGTCCCGGGCTGTACGGACGTCCTGCTCCGGTGCAGAACCTCGCCGGTCGTGCTCCGGATCTCGATCTCGATCGCCGCGCTGTCCGAGGGATCCTGGTGGAGGACGACGAACTCTATGGGGTTGTCGCGGGAGACATTCTCGTAGGTCAAGTTCTCCCGGGAGTCGATCGTCGTCCCCCAGGGGACACCCTGCTCAATCGTATACGTCACGCTGTAGGTTGCCGCCTCACCGGTATCCGGGATGAAACGGAATATCACCCGGTCATCGTAGTTGAACGTCTCACTCCGGAAGTCCGGGTCCGGCGCCTGCTCCGCGGGAGACTGCTCCTGCCCGGTGCATCCGGCAGAGAGCAGCACGGCTGTCAGGAACAGACATGCGAACGATGCGCGCATTATGGTCGAAGTCATCATTATCGCTTCCTATCGGTTCCGCACCCGCCGGGCACCGGCACCGGGGTACCTGTGGGCGTGTATCGCGGACCGAACGGAGTGATATTGGTTCCGGAACCTTAAAACGGATTTCGCTGGCGTTGCGGTAAACCCCGGGGAGGGGGACAGCGAAACGTCACCTCTCCTTCTTCTCCTCCCGGTAGGGGATCGGCACGTAGGCGACCGACGGGCGGCGAGGCATCGCCTGTGGGAAGAGGTCCATCAGCCGATAGATCGCGGCGGGCATACCGGGGGTGACGGGGAGCCCGAGTTCCCGGGCCTGCTCGAGGGTAATGGGGTAGTCGTGGGTCCACGTCCCTTCCGTCAGCAGGCGGGAGAGGCGGTCCGCCCGCTCAGCGTCCATCCGGTCCCGGAGCAGGCCGGCCACGAACTCCCGCATCTGGTTCTGGGCCTTCGCCGCGATGTCGACCAGGATGAACGTCTCGTCCTCGATCTCTTCGGCCGGTTTCAGTCGTGGAACCCGCAGGATCGACGCCGCCGGGTACTCCCCGATCCGGGGGTCGACCGGACCGAGCACGGCGTTCTCGTCCATTGCCACCTCGTCGGCGGCGAGGCAGAGGAGCGTCCCGCCCGACATGGCGTAGTGAGGGACAAAGACCGTCACTTTCCCCCGGTGACGCTGGAGCGCCATCGCGATCTGCTCGGATGAGAGGATCAGGCCTCCGGGGGTGTGGACGATGAAGTCGATCGGCATCCCCGGTTCCGTGAGCCGGATCGCCCTGAGGATCTCCTCGGAGTCGTTGATGTCGATGTAGCGGAAGAGCGGGATGCCCAGAAATCCGATCCGCTCCTGCCGATGGATGAGGAGGATGACCCGGGTTCGGCGCTCCGCCTCCAGGTCCCGGATCGCCCGCAGGCGGCGGGTCCGGGTCATCTGCTGCCGGACGACCGGCACCGCAAAGAGGAGGAGGATGGCGACCAGCAGCAGGGTCCAGATCTCGGGCATACCGGCAGTGTAGTGCGCACCCCGCGTAAAGAAGGTTCCCCTCGCACGGTGCGTCAGGAGAGGAACTCGTCGATCGACGCCTGCCGGGTGCGGCCGCCCTCGAGCGCCGAGAGCCTGACCCCGAGGAGCCGGACGTCCGTCCCGTTGAGGAACGGCAGGAATAGGCCGGATGCGGCCCGCAGGATCACCCCGGGGTCCGCGGTGAACCGCTCCAGCGTCCGGGACCGGGTATGCGTCTGAAAGCCGCGATACCTGACCTTGACCGTGACGGTCCGGCACCGGAGACCGGCGGCGCGAAGTGTCCCGGCGACAACGTCTGCAAGTTCGACGAGGGTCCCGGAGAGGACGGACGGATCGGCGGTATCCTCATCGAACGTCGTCTCCCGGGAGACGGATTTACATCCCTCCCTGCCCTGCACCTCCCCGTCGTCGATGCCCCGGGCGAGGCGGTGCATCAGGACGCCGGACCTCCCCAACCGGGCGATGAGGTCCTGGACGTCGCGGCATGAGAGGTCACCGATGGTCCGGACGCCCATCCGCTGGAGGTCCTCGCCGGTCTTCGTCCCGACCCCGGGAATCTTCTCCACCGGCAGGGGGGCGAGGAATCCCGCGACCTCGTCGGGGCGGACGATCGTCAGCCCGTCGGGCTTCTGGTAGTCGGAGGCGATCTTTGCCACGGCCTTGCCCGGGGCGACGCCGACCGAGCAGGTGAGTCCTGTCTCTTCCCGGATCTCCCGCTTGATTGCGGCGGCAAGCATCCCCGCCGCCGGGAAACTCCCGGCATCGCTGACGTCGAGGTAGGCCTCGTCGATGCTCACCTGCTCGATGCGGCCGGCGTACCGGGAGAGGATCGTCATGATCTCCCCCGAGACCCGGACGTAGAGCGGGCGGTTCACCGGGAGGTAGACGCCGTGCGGGCAGAGGGCATATGCCCGGGAGATAGGCATGCCGGAGTGAACCCCGTAGCGGCGTGCCTCGTAGGAGCAGGTGCTCACAACCCCACGGCCGGCCCCTCCCTTCGGGTCGGCGCCCACGATCACCGGCCTGCCGGCAAGGGACGGGTCGCGCCGGACCTCCACGGAAGCGAAGAAGCTGTCCATATCAACGTGCAGGATGATCCGGCCCCCGGTCGTCATTCCATGAACC
>JAENZF010000054.1 GCA_016841385.1 Methanobacteriota archaeon
TCACCGGGAACACGGTCGTCTTCAAACCGACGAGCAAGACGCCGCTCTCCGGGGGGAACCTCTACCGGCTCTTCGTGGAGGGCGGGGTCCCTCCCGGCGCGATCAACCTGGTGACCGGGCCCGGGGGCCCCTTCGGCGAGGCCGTGGCTGCCCACCCGGACGTCGCCGGGATCGCCTTCACCGGATCGCGGGCCGTGGGAATGTGGCTGCACCGGCAGGCCGCCGCGGTGCAGCCCTATCACAAGCCGGTGGTGGCGGAGCTGGGGAGCAAGAACCCGACGATCGTCACTGCGAGCGCCGATATCGGGAAAGCGGTCGAGGGCGTGGTTCGGGCGGCCTTCGGGTTTGCGGGGCAGAAGTGCAGCGCCACTTCCCGGGTCTACGTCCATTCGTCGGTTGAGGAGCGGTTCTGCAAGGCGCTCCGTGACCGGGTGGACCGGATGGAGGTCGGCGACCCCCGGCGGCGGGAGGTCGCGTACGGCCCCCTGATCGACGACGACGCCCGGCTGACCTTCCAGGAGGCGGTCGAGGAGGCGCTCAGGGACGGGGGGAGGCTTGTTGCCGGCGGAGCGGTGATCCAGGAGGGACTCTACGGGCAGGGCGTCTACGTCCGGCCTACGGTCATTGCCGGCCTCGCGCACGATCACCGCCTCTTCGCGGAAGAACTCTTCGTCCCAATCCTCCCCGTCGCCACCTTCGAAACCCTTGAAGAGGCGGTCAGGCTCGCGAATAGAACGGACTACGGCCTGACCGCCGGAATATTTGCACAAGATCCGGAAGAGATCAGGTACTTCTTCGACCGGATCCGGTTCGGGGTCGTGTACGCCAACCGGCGCGGAGGGGCGACGACGGGAGCCTGGCCAGGTGCCCAGCCCTTCGGCGGTTGGAAGGCGAGCGGGACGACGGGCAGGGGTGCCGGGGGGCCGTACTACCTCCTCTCGTTCGTCCGTGAGCAGGCGCAGACCCGGGTGACGGAGCCGGGGGATGGGGGGTGAGGGAGCTCTGGCAGGGATGAAACCTGGAGAGTGCGAATGCGATTGACGGAACGGTAGGAACGAGAAGGCCGCCGTACAACCGGCAACTCCATAAAGGTAAAATACCCTTTCATCCTGAGGGATAGCATGGGTGAGCGCAGAAAGGAATCGGTCGTCGGCGTCCTCGTTTCAAGGACCATCGGGATCGTCGTCTTCCTGATTCTGCTCGGCATCCTAAACATCCTGGCCGGCGACTACGTCCAGACCCCCACCTTCCTCCGCATTGTCGCGTTCCTCAACGCCAATATCGGGCTGCTCATCCTGATTTCGGTGATCTTCCTCGTCGGCGACCTCTTCGGCGCCCTGCCCTTTCCCCTGAATCTCCCGGGCCCGATCTTCGGCGCCGTCGGTGCCATCTTCCTGGTCATGTTCCTCTTCCGGCTCTTCTCACTCGTGGGCGAGATCACCGGTGTCGAACTCTTCACCCTGTTCGAAAGGACGCTTGCGCTCCCGGTCTACCTGCTCGTCTTCATCATTGCGCTCATCGGCGGGTACATCGCGCTCTTTGCGGACCCGTACCAGGAGAGGCACAGTTGAGCGTGAGCCGGAACTACTCGAACCCTTCCGTCTCCTCGAACGTCTTCACCTCGCAGTCCCGCAACCTGCCGGTCTCCGGGTCCATGTGGACCACTACGAAGAGTTCGTGCCTGGAGTTCTCCCAGAGGGCAAGGGCGGGCCTGTCCTCCTTCGCCCGGAACCCGAGAGCCTCGAGGCCTTCCCGGATCCCGTCGTAGGTGCCGTTTGCGATGATCATCTCCCTGATCCGGGTCTTCATGGCCTCCTGCTCCTCCCGGTCAACCTCTAACTGTTCACGCATGGGAAGACCATACCGCATACGCCCTCATAAACCTGACCCGGCGGGGACGGTTGAGAAGAGGTCGGGATATGGGTTAGGAGGGTAGAGAAAGCCATTACCGGGCGTTGTATCCGGCAAACTCCCCCTCGTGGCCTTTCAGGTCATCGTAGGCTGCCACCTTGTACCCTGCATACCCGCCCCCAAGGTTCATCTGGAGCAGGACGAAGATCCTGAGGGCGGGATGCACCCAGATAGCGACATCGGCATCATCCTGCTCCGGTATGAAATTTAGCGACCGGAGTGCCTCCCTGATATCGGCATAGTCGGGCGTCGACTGGATCATCTCCTCGATCTCCACCATCACAGCCCGCTGCTGCACGGTCTCGATATCCTCAAGCATGGCCCCTCCTGATCGGTCCTCGCGTATAAACATGATCCAGGGTCGGATCCGGAGAACAACCGTGCATTTTGCGTTGCCGTCCCGGAGTAGCAGTCCGGGCATTGCTGCCCGTATGGTCGTGCCGGCGTAGTAGGCCGCCCGGTGAACTGCACAACCTTCATCAGACACCTCGTGAAAACATACAGCAATAGAAGGCCGACCCGGAGGACATATGACCAACAACGATGACTCAAGGACGCTGATCCTCGATCTGGACACCGACGATCTGCAGGAACTCTCCGAATACCTGGACGTGCTGAGCAGCAGCACACGCTTGAAGATCCTGAAGGTCATCGAACGAAGACCAAAAGACGTCCGGCAGATCTCGTCCGCGATCGAGACGAGTTACGAGAACACGAAGAAGCACCTCGACAAACTGCTGAGCATCGGGGTCGTCCGGAAGGAGGCCGGTCTCTCGCGCCCGACCGCAAAAGGGATTCATCCGGTCTGGAAATACTCGCTCGTGCCCGGGGGGCTCGAGGCGATCACGAGAAGCCTCGGGCTCTTCTCGAACCTGAAACTGACGCTCACGGATGCTGTGCTCGCAAAGAAACTTGCCGGTGTTCGGGAGACGTTCTCGGGAGAGTTCGCCGGGCAGCTTCCGGTCGTCATCCTCCTCGGCGGGGCAGAGGACGGCAGGGTCTTCCCGCTCGGGCACGACAACATCGCCATAGGCCGGGAAGACCCGGACGCACCCGGTCGGTCCGAGCAGGAGATCGTCCTCGGTGAGGAGTACGCGGCGGTCACCCGCGTCTCGAGACCGCACGCCCGGCTCACCCGCCGGGATGGTGCCTGGCTCATCGAGGACTGCGGCAGCACGGGCGGCACCTTCGTGAACGGCACGCCGCTTGACCGGGGCACGCGGCGGGAACTTCACGACGGGGACCTCGTCGAACTCGCGAAGGGCGCGCCGGGGGCAACCCTCGTCTTCGTTGTTCCCGGGGGGGTGCCGGTGCCGGATGCGGCCTGAACGGACTGGACGGGTGGCCGTCCTGCTCTTGCTCACTGCCCTGCTCCTCGCCGCCGTCTGTCCAGCCGTCTCGGGCGCGGGGGGACCGCCGGAGCACTCCAGCGCCTCCCCTCAGGGCATCGAGGCTGCCGGCAAGACGCCGAACGACGATACGGTCATCGCTCCGGGCCAGAACAAGGGCAGGGATACACCGGAAGAGACGCCCACCGCCCTGCCATCGCCCGAAGAGACCGTCACGCCTGCCGACACCCCGGAAGAGGAGCAGACAGAGGCGACGCCGGAGGCGACAGCAACCGATACCGCCGATAAAACACCGGATCCGGTCAACCAGGGTCCCACGGGCCCGTCTCCCTGGGCCGGGATTGCTCTGGCCCTCATCCTGCTCGCCGGCGCCTCCGTCCTCGGTGCCTGGTACCTGAAGAAACCAGGGGGAGCGGAAGCCACCGGAACACCGCCGGGCACGACCGTCCTCTCCAGCGCCTACCGGACCACGCTCTCCCACCCGGCCGGGTTCCCGCCTGAACTTGCAGAGCGGTACGGCCAGATCGCCTTCGTCGGGAAAGGCGGGCTCGGACAGGTCTTTTCGGCAGTCAGGCGTGACGACGGTCGGACGGTGGCGGTGAAGCTCCCGGTCACCTACGATGAGGCGACCGGAAAGACCTTCATGAAAGAGATGCGGTTCTGGGAAGACCTCACTCACCCAAACATCGTGGCGGTCTACTCGGTCAACATCCTCCCGGTACCGTTCGTCGAGATGGAGTTTCTGCCCCGGACCCTGGAACAACTGGAAAAACCCGTCCCGGTGGAGACCGCCGCCCGAATCGCTGCAGGCATCGCCGCCGGGCTTGCCTACGCCCACGAGAGGGGCGTGATCCACCGCGATATCAAGCCGAGAAACATCCTTCTCACGGACGACCTGACGACCCCGAAGATCACCGACTGGGGCATGAGCACGACGCTAGAGGCGAGCCGGGACACCACCATCGCCGGGTTCACCCTCGCGTATGCGGCCCCGGAGCAGATCGCCCCTGAGCGGTTCGGCAGGACCGATGCACGGACCGACATCTACCAGCTCGGCGTCGTCTTCTACGAACTGGTGACGGGGAAGACCCCCCATGCCGGCGAGAGCCTCGCCGGGCTTGCCGGGGCAACCCTCCAGGAGCAGCCGGTCCCCCCCTCGCGGATCGATCCGGGCCTCGCAAGACTCGACCCGATCATCCTCCGGTGCCTCGCAAAGGACCCTGCCGACCGCTACCAGTCCGCCGGGGAAGTGCTCGACGCTATCGAGACCCTGATGAGGGAAGCGGGCGACACGGCGCCGACCGGACCCACGGGGGAGGAGGAAGCGTGAGGAACCCTCTCGCCCGGTATCTTGCCCGCGCGAGGGCCATGCAGTTCCACTACCTGCTCGGATCGCTCATCCTTCTGCTCGCAGTCTACCCCTACGTAGGTGCAGGAACGACCGGCACGATCGCCTTCAAGGTGCTCTCGTCCTTCGTCCTGATCACCGGGGTCTACGCCGTGAGCAACCGGCGACGGCAGGTCGTGATCGCCGCCCTCCTCGCGGTTCCCGCCTTCGGCCTCGGCTGGCTCCACGTCATCACCGGGAATCCCGTAATCGGCACCGCCGAGAGCGTCTTCACGGTTCTCTTCTACGCCTTCACCGCGCTCGTGGGCCTCTCCCGGGTGCTCGGGGAGCGCCGGATCACCACCGACACCATCTACGGGGCGGTCTCCGTCTATCTCCTCATGGGCCTCACCTGGGCGACCGCCTACGGCCTCGTCGAGAGCATCAGTCCGGGATCGTTCTCCGGCATCCATCCGGACGGCGCCTTCACCTTTCCCGCGTTCATCTACTACAGTTTCGTCACCCTCGCGACGCTCGGCTACGGCGACATCACGCCGGTCACCGACCAGGCCCGGTCGCTCGCCGTGCTCGAGACCGTGAGCGGGACCCTCTACATCGCCGTCCTGATCGCCCGCCTGGTGGCGGCGGCCGGGTGGACGCCGAAGACCGACCGGGAGTGAGGGGAGCAGGAATTCCGGAGAGAAATGGCCGATTTCCCCATTCCTCCATTTTAAGCTACGAAAATTCTCGTTGTTAAAGCAAGATATTTATTTTCACCAAATCAAGTGATGATTGATATCTATGCGAGGAAAGACAGCACTTCTGGGGATCGCTCTGATGGTCCTCTGCGCCGCGGTGATAGGGAACGTCACCGCACAGTTGCCGGAGGAATCCAGAGATAAAGTGATCTACGTCTCCGGTACAGGCAAGGTGACGACCACACCCGACCAGGCGATCATCGTGTTCGCGGTCGAGACCGAGAACGTCGACGTTGCGACGGCGCAGCAGCAGAACGCCCGGCAGATGGATGCCGTGATCAACGCCCTGAAGAATGCCGGCATTCCGGAGAAGGACATCCGGACCGCCGGCTACAACATCATCCCGATAACCGAGAGCAGTTCGAAGCCCCTGACTGAATCCAGGGTCAAGTACTACCGCGTGATCAACACCCTCGAGGTCACGTTAAACGACGTAGACCGTGCCGGCGAGATCGTCGACCTGGCCGTCTCCAGCGGTGCAAACCGGGTTAACCGGTTCTCGTTCACCTTAAGCGACGCAAAGCAGCAGGAGTTCCGCTCACAGGCGCTGACCGCCGCGGTAGCGCAGGCGCGGGGCGACGCAAACGCGGTTGCCGCAGCCATCGGCAAGACCATCGTCGACGTCAAAGAGGTCAACGTAGGAGGTAACTACGTGCCCCTGGTCTACGACAGCCGCTACGCGGAGATGGACAAGGCAGCGGGCGCCGCCGTCTCGACCCCGCTCGAGGTCGGTGAGATCGACGTGACCGCAAGCGTCTCCATCACCTACATCATCGGGTAAATTCCTCCCTCTTTTTCGTCTGCAGGCCGGGGGTGCTCCGAACCCCGGACCATCACCTCACCTCCCGCCTGCCTCATCGGGAAGCATAATCTTCGGGAAGAGAGACCGAATGATCGGAGTCTGTTTTCATGCTCACCATCACCGAGATCTACAACAACATCCCCTGCCGGGAGGGTCTCACAACCGACTGGGGATTCTCCTGCCTGCTCAACGAGGCGGGCCTGCTTTTTGATACCGGTGAACGCGGCGACGTCCTTCTCTCAAATATGCAGGCGCTCGGCATCGACCCTGCGTCCGTCAGGCAACTCGTCCTCTCCCACGACCACCACGACCATATCGGCGGCCTCGCAGCGGTTCTTGCCGCGAACCCGTCGGTGGAGGTCTTCGTCCACGACGCCTTCTCCGAACGGACGCTCGGGCTGATCCGGGAGTATACCGAACCCCGGATCGTCGGAGAGTGGACGATGATCGCCGACGGCGTCGCCGTGACCGGCCCGCTCGGGACCGATATCCGGGAACAGTCGCTGGCAATAGCCGTGCCGGACGGGCTTCTGGTCGTCACCGGATGCGCGCACCCTCACATCAGCCGGATAATCAGCCGGGTCTCGCAGGAGGGCCCGGTGTGGGGCGTTATCGGCGGGCTTCATACCGTCACCGGTGAAGATATCGACGCGCTCGCCGGGGTGACGTACCTCTCGGCATCGCACTGCACCGATAAGATCGGGGAGCTGCAGGAGCGGTACCCGGCCTCCTTCCAGCCGGGCGGTGCGGGGAAGGTGCATCGGGTCTAAAAAGGAGAGGCTACTCTTCCGTCTCTTTCTTTCCGGCAGTCCGGTTCTTCACCTCGAGTCCGTCCGCAAACCAGACAGTGCGCTGGGGGAAGGGTATCTCGATGCCGTTCTCTTCGAGTTCCTGCTTGATCTTCCAGAGGAGATCCGTCCGGACATCCCACCAGTTCCGGGCCGGCGCCCAGATATAGACGGTCAGGTTGACGCTGTTATCACCAAGATTATCGACGAAGACCGACGGTGCCGGGCTCTTCAGCGCGAACGGGTGGGTTGAGATGACTTCGCTGGCGATACGGATCGCCTCGTTCGCGTCGTCCTGATACCGGATACCGATATTATATTCAAACCTCCGGGCTGCGTTGTGGACGTAGTTGGTGATGTTCGAGGTGAAGACCTGCTCGTTCGGGATCCGGACATAGATCCCGTCGTAGGTCTTGACGACAGTCGAGAGGATCCGGATATCCTCGACACTGCCGCTGACATCCGCGACGTTGATGTTGTCGCCGATCTTGATCGGGTGCTCGAACATGAGGAAGAGGCCGGAGACCAGGTTTGCAACGACGCTCTGGCTGGCAAAACCGATGACGAGACCGGCGATGCCCCCGGCCACCAGGAGGCCGGATAGGTCGAATTTGAGTTGTGGGAGAGCGATGACGATCGCCCAGAGAACGATGATGTAGTAGATCAGTTTTGTGAGCAACTCGCGCTCGTTCTTGGGCAACCGCTCCGAGAGGGCCCTCCGGACGTTTACCGAAACAGCCTTCGCGACTGCAACGCCGACTATGAGGATGATGACGAAATACAGGAGGTTCCATGCGGTGATCTCACCGACGCCGATGGGGATCTCCAGGATCTCGGTCACATTGAACGTCACGACAGACCCCATTCCATCAGGTACCCCCGGTTGATCACCGGGATCTTGCGTGCCGAATACAACTCGACGGACTTTACCATGCCGGGCCTGAGCGGGGCGTCGACGAAGTCCGTCTCCGCCATAGTCGTGCTGATAACCTTCATCGTGGCAGTGGTCGCCACAAAGTCGCCGTAGTAGATCTTCATATCGGTGCTCTCGAATACGGCGCACGAGACCTCGACCCACTCGTGGGATGCGTTATGGATGGAGAGTACCATCACCCCCTCGCAGAGACACTCGACCGGGGGAATCTCCGTGTATACCGCACTCTGGTACCAGCGGGCGATGACTCCGCTGGTCGGCGATCCGTAGAGCGTATACTTCTGGGTGCCGAGACCAAAGACATCGAGCACCTCGATGTCTCTAGGAGCCTCCAGGAAGACGCCGATCTCAACCGGAAACTTCAGGTAGACCGTCTGGGTGGCGCCGGGCTCAATGACCATCGGAGAAAACTCTATCTGGAGGAAATTCGTGATCTCTTTCGGGAGATTGACCGGTTCTACCGGGTTGATGACGATCTCGCCCGTCTTCGAGACCAGAAGCCGCTCGAACGTCTGCCCTCCGCACTTCCGCCGGTAGGTAAGGAGACAGCCATTTCGTTCGGTTTCGACCAGGAGATCACCGTCTTCACGGTGAAAAGTACCTCTGTAACGCCCGAACATCATCTATGATCTGCAAATACTCAAATATTAACTTACTTCAATAACACGAGTTGCCGGTTCTCGCGTCCCCGAACCCAATCAAGAAGGGGCATTTAAGGTGGCCTGATTGCCTTAAACTTGCATTAAATTGACATATTGTGCCAACCCCGGCCGATCTGCCCCGGGGAGATCTGAGAAGATATAAATAACAAATCCTCCTGGCAGTATATTTTACAGAGAATAAATAGACACTCTTTTAAGCGACGGTCCCAGAAACTTTTCTTGCGCGTTTATCCCGGTCTCTGGTGGTATCTCCACTGCCTTCTTCGCCTTTTGGAGCGATTATTCGCGAAGGCACGGGGATATCACCAGGACCGGAAGCGGTAATACATAAGGGAGTCTGTACCCGCCAGCACGGAGGACCCTTCCGGAGATCCGGAGGAGGAGGCCTTCTCGCGGCTTTAAGGGGGCGAGAGCCGTCCCCGGGTGATGCGTGTGAATATGAATCAGGAAAGAGTCAGAGAATCTATGAATCGCAGCCAGATACCCGTAAGTATCTTCGACCATATCCAGCAACCGGCACTCGTTCTCGACTGCGAGGGGCGGGTGGTCATCTGGAACGACAGCATGGAACGATGTACCGGCATTCCAGCGAGAGAGATCGTCGGAAAAGGGGGTTACGCCCATGGGAAAGCGTTGTTCGGAGAGAAGCGCCCCACACTGGCGAACTTCGTCCTGACTCACAGCGATGCCGGGAACGACCACTACCACCTGCTGCCCCATGAAGGTGAAGAGACACTCACCGAGTCGCGCATCACCCTGGCATCCGGCAGGGAGGTTGTCTGTACGGCTGCCCTCCTCTACGATACCACCGGCAGAACGATTGGCGCGGTTGAGACTATCCGGGAGACTCCGGAAGAGAGATCGGCCGAAGAGTCTCTTGGGGCACCGGAGGAGCAGGTGCAGATCCTGGCGAGCTCTCTCCCCGATATGATCTTCACGCTCAACCGGGACGGTATCTTCACCCAGTTCTTCTGGACCGGTGCCCGGAACCTGGGCGTAGACCCGGAAGAGGTCGTGGGTAAGACACCCCACACCCTGTTTCCGGCGGAGGAGGCGGACTTTCTGGTCGGGGCTGCGCACCGGGTCATCGAGGCAGGAGAGGTTGTATCGGAGACCCGGTCGTTTTCGTGGCGCAACGGCCAGCGGTCGTTCCAGGTCACCATTCACCCCCTGCACAACCCCTCCGGGAGGATCGTGGCTGCCACTGGAGTCAGTCGGGATATCACCAGGGATCTCCTCTGTGAACGGACCATCCAGGAGACCAGCCAGCTCTCCAGCCTCTATCTCGACCTGCTCGGCACCGACATCTACAACACCAGCATGGTTGCGGCAACGATCATCGAGATGCTTCGGGAACGGCTCTCCGGTGAGGAGGCGGAGCTCGCTCAAAGGATCAAGAACACGATCGAGCAGGGGATCAATGTCATCAAGAATGTTGAACTCTTAAATACGCTCAACCAACACCGCATCCGCCTGGAGCCGGTTGACCTGGACCGTATCATTCGCGGCCAGATACAGCGGTACGCGGGCATCGATATCAGGTACGAGGGGGAGACCCACATGGTCTGGGCAAACCCCCTCCTCGAACACATCGTATCCAACCTGATCAGCAACAGCATCAAGTTCGGCGGCATGAAGGTGCGGATCGAGATATCCGTCATGGAGACCGCGGAGAACGTGACGCTCTCCGTCGCCGATACCGGTATCGGCATACCGGACCACCTGAAACCCAACATCTTCGACCGCTTCACCCGGGGAAGCAAAACCACATCAGGGAGCAGGGGCCTTGGGCTCCACATCGTCAAGACTCTCGTAAATCAGTACGGCGGGCGCGTCTGGGCGGCAGACCGGGTGCCGGGCAAACCGGGGGAAGGAGCGGCAATAAAGGTGATCCTGCAGAAGTGCTAGGCTGGGGATCTCCGAGCGCCCAGGGGTACTCAGATATATATTCTTCCAGCGACTATATCATACCGCATCATTCCCATCGGGGACCTCTCTAATGATACGAACCATATGCTTTAAAGAGCGACGATATATCGAAGAGCTGAGAATTCTTACCCGGGCGACCGCGCTGGACTGCATCATCGACGAGCGCTTCGACCGCATAGTATACCTCATAAAAGAAGGAGATATGGGCCTCGCTATCGGTCGGAAGGGGAGCAATATCCGGAAGATGCAGCGGGTCCTCGGGAAACGTATTGAAATGGTCGAATATTCTCCCGAGATCGAGAAGTTTACGAGAAACGTGTTTAAACCGGCCGACGTCTTCGGTGTCAGGAGAGGAGACGACGGGAGGCTCATGGTATACATCAATAAGAGCGATCTCGGCATCGCCATAGGGAAAGGCGGATGCACCATCGAGAAGGCACGGCTCCTCCTCTCCCGGTACTTCGATACCGACCTCGGTGAGGTGCTTGCGGGGGAAGATACCCATGCGTGACTGGAACATTCTCGACGAAGTCTGGCAGGTCATCCAGAACCGGGCAGAGCACCCATCGGCCGAGAGTTATGTCAGCTCCGTCCTGACTCACCGGAAAGGGATCGACAAATCCCTCGAAAAGGTCGGTGAAGAGGCAGTCGAGTTCATCCTGGCCGCCAAGAATCAGATCCCGGAAAGGACGGTCTCCGAAGCGGCCGACCTCCTCTTCCACTTGCTGGTGGCGCTCCAGGCATCAGGCACCGATGTGGCGGACGTGCTCGACGAGCTCGCCTCACGCCGGAAGTAAGGACACCCACTTCAACAGATTTTGTTCGGGACGGCTCCGTCCGGGGGCGGACCGTTTAAAGGTACTCCTTCAGGTCCACCATCCTCGGGAGATCATCCTTCTTTACGGCTGCGGTCTCCACGACCGTATCCTCGATCATGATGGGAGCCCGGTAGCGCAGAGCGATGGCTATCCCGTCGCTCGGCCGGCAGTCCATGATCTCGGTGCGCGAGCCCTGCCTGAGAAGGAGTTTGGCGTAGAAGACTCCCTCTTCTAGAGAATCGATGTGCAGGGCATCAAGGGCTATCTCAAAGTTCCGAAACAGCTCAACGATGAGGTCGTGGGTGATGGGCCGGGGAAGCATCTCGCTATTGAGTGCATTGCTTATCGAGATCGCTTCCCAGAGCCCGACGTATATGGGTATTGTGCTGTCACCCCCGGCATCCAGGACGACAGTCGGCGCCGCTCCCATCTCGCTCACCGACATGAACACGCCCTGCACCCTGCAGCTTTGAGCAGTCATGTTATCACCTGACATAAGCCTTATGATGTTTAAACCTTGGGGTCAATCACCGCTGTTTTTTGGCGCGGGCGAGGAACTCGCGCCGCACAATGACGAGACTCGATAGCAGGCCGAGGAGGATGTTGAGATAGTAGAGGATCAGCCTCCAGAGAAGGACGAAGACGCCTACGATCGACGACGGAACGAAGAGGCTGTAGAGCGATGTGGCGCCGAGCTCCGCAACGCCCGAACCTCCGGGCGTAAGCGGGACCATCATGATGATGGCGATGACGAGCTGGACGACGAACGACTCGATGAAGTACGGCGGCTGCCCAAGACCCAGAAGGAGCAGCGATGCGATGGCGAACTCCGAGAACCAGAAGAGTCCCGTGAAGACAAAACCCCACACGAGGCCGCTCTTCCCATGGTTCACGAACTTGACAAGACCCTTGTTGAAGTTGTCCACCTCACAGTCGATCGTCTCCAGCAGGTGTTCGAGCCGCTTCAAACGCCAGTGCCGGTCGATCCACCGCGACAGCCCTTTGAGGGCCCGTTTGAGATGATCCGGGTTCTTCACCGAGTAGATGAAGACCAGCACGAAGAGGGTGACGGAGATCCAGGCGGCATACATGATGAGGCTCACCCCGCTGAACCCCGAAGTGAGACTGCTCCAGTAACTGCCGAGGAAGAGTATGGCGAAGGCTCCCGAGGCCCCGAGAACGATCCCATCGAGAATCCGTTCCATGACGACGACGGCGGTGGCGTCCCCGACCGGGACACCCGCCCGGTAAAGTTCATGGACCCGGACCGGCTCGCCGCCGGCCTGCGACGGAGTGACCGCCGCAACGAGCATGTTCGCCAGCACCAGGTTCAGGCAGTGCCTGAAGCGAACCCGGTACCCGAGCGACGCCGACATCTTCTGGATACGTAACGCCCAGAACCCGAGCGAGACGATGTGGAGGAGAACGGCGAGAACCAGGTAGAGCGGGTTTACGCGGCTGAGATACTCGACCGTCATCTCATCGACGGTGAAGTACAGGACACCGGCCATAACGAGAGTGCTAAAACTGATCGAGACGAGCAGCCACTTCCACTGAGACCTCTTCATGCTCTACGCTCCCGGGCCTGAGGCCGGACTTCGCAGACCCGGCCCTCCCGCTCCAGATCGGTATCCGCAGATCTTTTGCGGATTTTCGGGCAATTTCACGAGAAAAATACCCGAAATTAGTCTAATAAGGTATCGTGCAGCTACTATTTAACGATGGTTTT
>JAENZF010000055.1 GCA_016841385.1 Methanobacteriota archaeon
GCAAGCCGCTCGACGAGAAGTGGCTCAAGGCCCACACGACGATCTTCCACTCGCTCGGCGGCATCCCGTACCGTGACGACCAGGAGTACGTCGAGTACGTCCAGCGCATCCACACGCTGCGGACAAAGTACGGATTCATGCCCAAGGAGTGATGAAAATGGCAAAGATTGAAAGATCCCAGAAGCTGTTCCTGAAGGCACTCAAGGAGAAGTTCCAGGGGCAGGACGTCCAGTCCGAGACGACTGAGTTCTACAAATTCAACGGCTACCACCAGTCTCCCCGCAAGGAGGAGTTCGTAAAGGCGAGCCGCGCCATCGAGTTGGACCGCGGCATCTCCATGTACGACCCCGTGCGCAATCACCTTGGCGGTATCCCGCTCGGCCAGCGCCAGCTGATGACCTACGAGGTCTCCGGCACCGGCGTCTTCGTCGAGGGTGACGACCTGCACTTCGTTAACAACTCTGCGATGCAGCAGATGTGGGACGACATCAGGAGAACCGTCATCGTCGGGATGGACCTCGCCCACCAGACCCTGCAGAAGCGCCTCGGCAAGGAAGTTACCCCCGAGACGATCAACGAGTACCTCCACATCTTAAACCACGCCATGCCCGGCGGCGCTGTCGTCCAGGAACACATGGTCGAGACCCACCCCGGCCTCGTCGACGACTGTTACGTCAAGGTCTTCACCGGCGACCAGGAACTTGCCGACGACCTCGAGCCCCAGTTCGTCCTCGACGTCGAGAAGCTCTTCCCCGCCAAGCAGGCAGAGGCACTCTCCGCTGCCGTAGGCAAGTCCCTCTGGCAGGCTATCCACATCCCGACCGCGGTCTCCCGGACCTGCGACGGTGGAACGACCTCCCGGTGGTCCGCCATGCAGATCGGTATGTCCTTCATCGCTGCGTACCGCATGTGCGCCGGTGAAGCAGCCGTCGCCGACCTCTCCTACGCCGCGAAGCACGCAGGCGTCATCCAGATGGCGTCCCACCTGCCCGCCCGGCGTGCCCGTGGCCCCAACGAGCCCGGTGGCCTTGCATTCGGTCTCTTCTCCGATATCATCCAGGGGAACCGGAAGTATCCGAACGACCCCGCCCGGGCATCCCTCGAGGTCGTCGGTGCCGGAACCATGCTCTACGACCAGATCTGGCTCGGCTCCTACATGTCCGGCGGTGTCGGATTCACCCAGTACGCGACCGCGGCCTATACCGACAACATCCTCGATGAGTTCACCTACTACGGTATGGACTACATCAAGGACAAGTACAAGGTCGACTGGAAGAACCCGAGCGCCGGCGACAAGGTCAAGCCGACCCAGGAGATCGTCAACGATCTCGCCACCGAGGTCACCCTCAACGCCATGGAGCAGTACGAGCAGTTCCCGACCATGATGGAGGACCACTTCGGCGGGTCCCAGCGTGCCGGTGTCATCGCCGCCGCGTCCGGTCTGACGACCTCCATTGCAACCGGAAACTCCAACGCCGGCCTCAACGCCTGGTACCTCTCCATGCTCCTGCACAAGGACGGATGGTCGCGTCTCGGATTCTTCGGCTACGACCTCCAGGACCAGTGCGGATCCGCGAACTCGCTCTCCATGGAGTCCGACCGCGGCCTGATGGGAGAACTCCGTGGCCCGAACTACCCGAACTACGCGATGAACGTCGGTCACCAGGGCGAGTACGCCGCGATCGTCGCCGGTTCCCACTACGGCCGTGGCGACGCGTTCTGCTACAGCCCGCTCGTCAAGGTCTGCTTCGCGGACCCGAGCCTGAGGTTCGACTTCGCAGAGCCCCGCCGCGAGTTCGCGAAGGGTGCAATCCGCGAGTTCATGCCCGCCGGCGAGCGTTCGCTCATCATCCCGGCCAGATAAACCTAACTCAACTTTTTTTTCCCTAGCGTAACCCTACATGCCTAAAAAGGACATTCCGGGCGAATTTTTACATTTCGTTGCGATATCGGCGCAACTTTTCGAAACCTTTAATTAAGTCATAAACAACTGTTAAATGAACCAAAAAGGTTTTGAACTCATACTCTGGTGCGATGAGCATCAGAGGAGGATGCTGAATGGAAGAGATCGTATTTGGCATCGGCATTACCGCATTGGCAGGTGCTCTTGCAACCGTCGCCGGCGCTGCGGAAGACACTGAGTCTGATATCGGATCACAGGGTGACCCGAACTCTCAGGTTCAGCTCGCTCCGCAGATGGGATATATTCACCGCATCTTTAACAAGGCAGTTGCCGGTGAACCTCCCGCGTACGGCTTATGGGTTGCTCTGGGTGCAGGCCTTGCCTGGGCATTCATGGCGATGCAGATAAACCCGATACTTGCAATTGTGCTCGGGAGCGCTCTCGCGGTCTTCGTGCAGGGCGTATATGCGACAACCGCATATCTCGGCCGTACTGCAAGTCTCGCCAAATTTGGACAGCCGGTCTATATCGACATCTTGAAGTCGATGACGACCGTGACCATGGCACACGCGTTCGTAGCAATCTTCACCACCGTCGCGATGTGTCACCTCATGATTAGCGCACTCGGCCACCCCTTCCCGCTCCCACTGTTGGGCCTCGTATGGGGTATCGCGCTCGGTGCAGCCGGATCTGCAACAGGTAACCCGTTCTACGGAAAGGAGCGGCAGTACCAGGAGCAGAAGTTCGGAGCAGGCGTTCCGATCTCCGCGTCCGGTAACATCGTCCGCTACGCCGAAGCCGGCCAGCGGAACTCACTCGACAACGGTTTCTTCAGCGCCAAGCTCGGCGGCCCCGCGTCGGGTATCTGTTTCGGCCTGATCGTATTCTTCGAGCTCTGGCGTACAGTGGTCTTCGAGCCGCTCGCCGCCGGATGGGGAGCGGTCATCGTCGGCGTCATCGTGATCCTGGTCTTTGCCATCATCGACCGCTACATCGAGGTCTGGGCAAGGAAGACCTTCGGGCCCTACACGGCTCCTGAGGAGGCATCATCATGAGCGCACTCGGTGGACCTAAACAGACTGGAGGCATCCAGCCCCCGACAGGGATGGGCCTCGTTCTCAGCATTGTGCTTATCATCGTCGCGCTTGCGCTCGCCTTCCTCCTCGTACAAATGGCCGGAGTGATCGCTCTCGTCGGGATCATCATCGGTGGTGTCCTGATCGGGTTCGGCGTCCACTTCGTCCCGGTCGGTGGTGCTCCCGCCGCAATGGGACAAGCGCCAGGTATCGCGACCGGTGTCGCGATGCTCGCCGCCGGTGCCGGCCTTGCCGGACTCTTCGGTGGCGCATGGGCTGCCCCCCTCGGACTTCCGCTCGCCCTCGCCGGCGGTGCGGTCGGTGGCGGCCTCTTAATGGCGATCACCTGCACGATGGTCAACGTCATCTACGTCTTCGGCATGGGTATCCCGGCAGCTTCCGGTAAGGTCGCAAAGGACCCGATCACGGGCGACACCTTCCCCGAGTACAAGAGCCAGGGTACCGAGGGGCACGGCCTCCCGTTCATCTCCTGGGTTGGCGGCGTCATCGGCGGCGCACTCGGTGGTCTCGGCGGAACGCTCATCTACCTCGAGCTCCTCGACATTTACCAGGCGCAGCTGCCCGTACTCCTGAACGCAACGGTCGAGCAGATTGCACCCGTAGCCGTCTCGCTTGCCGGTATCTTCGCGGTCGGTATGTTCCTGATGAACGCCGTGCTTGCCGCGTACAACATCACCGGTACGATCGAAGGGCCGCACGACCCCAAGTTCAAGCGGTTCCCGAGAGCGGTCATCGCAGCCGCTGCGGCATCCGCTGTTGCAGGCATCTTTGCGATCGCGCTGCTCGAACTGGTGGGGGTATTCTAAATGTCGGTAAAAATCGAAGTCGGAGCAGGCGGCATCCCCCACAACCAGATCCTGATCTACGGACTCGTGGGATCGCTCGTCCTCATCTACCTGACATACTTAAACACGATCACCAACACCCAGTACTTCGCATTCTTCGGCGGGCTTGCTGCCGTGGTCGCACTCCTCTGGGGTACCGACACGATCAAGCACCTCTGCAGTTACGGTCTTGGTACCGGTGTCCCGTCGGCGGGTATGATCGCGCTCGGGTCCGGTGTCGTCGGCGCGCTCTTCGGAGCCACGACCGGCATCCTCGCACCCATCGTTGCGATCATCGTCGCCGCGATCATCGGTGCGGTCGCCGGGGTACTGGCGAACAACGTGGTCCGGATGGACATCCCGGTCATGATCGTCTCCCTGACCGAACTTGCGATCGTCGGCGCTATGACCGTGCTCGGCCTCGCAGCAATGGCCTGCGGAACGTTCGAATTCCTCGGCATGATCACCGGCACGACCGTCATCCTCGGATTCGCGGTACAGACCTACGAAGCCTCCGTCATCGGCGGCAGCATCATCGCCGTGATCTTCATGCTCGGCGCCATCGCCATCCAGCACTCCTTCAACGCCTGTCTCGGGCCGGGGGAGAAGCAGGACCGGACACTCATGCTCGCCGCAGAGTGCGGGTTCCTCTCCATGATCCCCGTCGCGATCATCTCGTTCGCGTTCATCGCGTTCCTTCCGGCTCTCGTCGCGCTGCTGGTCTCCGTCATCGGGTGGATCTACACCTACGTGCAGTACATCGCGCTCTCGAAGCGCGACGCCTACGCATGGCTCGACGCAAAGCCGATCCTGGAGCCCAAGGGAGGTGCCTAAATGGCATACATTCAGGTACTGCCTGAGTACGGACTGGTCGTCGACCCGATGGTCGGCATCGTCACCACTGCCGGTGTCTCGTACACCCCCGTGCTCGAGCAGGTAGCGGAACTCGAGAAGATTACCGACGACCTGGTCGGCATGCTCTCCGGAGAGGGCAGCTTCCTGGCATCGTTCCCGAACAGGGAGGGAGTTCTCAACGTCGCCGGAGGCGTGAACGCATTCTGGTACGGCATGGCGATCGGCCTTCTGATTGCCGGTGTCGTAGTATTAGGACTGCTGTGAGGTGAAGAACATGGTTGAGAAGAAATCACCGGCCAGTGGATGGCCGATTGCTAAGGGCGACTTCCACACGGGAGATGCACAGAGTTGCGTCGCCGTCATCACCATGGGATCCCACCTCGATGAGCAGGGCATCTGCGATGCCGGAGCGGCAATCGCCGGGTCCTGTAAGACCGAGAACCTCGGCCTCGAGAAGGTCATCGCGAACGTCATCTCCAACCCCAACATCAGGTTCATCCTCTGCTGTGGTACGGAGGTTAAGGGACATCTCTCCGGTCAGAGCTTCATAGCGCTGCATGCCGGCGGTGTCTCCGGCGGCAAGATCGTCGGAGCCCAGGGAGCCATCCCGTTCATCGAGAACCTTACCGATGAGGCGATCAAGCGCTTCCAGGACCAGGTCGAGATTGTCAACATCATGGAAAGCGAAGACATGGGGACCATCAAGGCCAAGATCGATGAACTCAAGGCCAAAGATCCCGGTGCGTTCGGCGCAGAACCCATGATCGTCGAGGTCAAGGAAGCAGGCGGTGCGGCAGAGGAAGCGACTGGCGAAGTACAGCCGCTCACTGGCGAACTGGCACTGATACACGCACGGATGAAGGTTATCGAGCGGATGGTCACCGACATCGGCTACCGCAACAAGTTTGCCGCCGGCGTTTACTCGGGCAAGATCGAGGGCCTCATGATCGGCCTGATCGTCTCGTTCGTGATTCTGGGGTTCATCTTGCTGGGGTGAGATAGATGGCAGAAGAAAGTACACAGGCAGCAGGCCCCATCCGGATGACCTCGATCAACAGAATGATGGACGCCATCCGGTACAAGGCACAGATCCTTGCCCGCACGACCAAACTCGAGTCAGGCATCATGGGCATGGGAATCGTCGGGTTCGCATTCGGGCTCGGCATCATCATGCTCTGCATCCTGGTTCCTGCACTGATGCTGGGGGCGATCTAACATGGTTGAGAAGAAATCACCGGCCAGTGGATGGCCGATTGCTAAGGGCGACTTCCACACGGGAGATGCACAGAGTTGCGTCGCCGTCATCACCATGGGATCCCACCTCGATGAGCAGGGCATCTGCGATGCCGGAGCGGCAATCGCCGGGTCCTGTAAGACCGAGAACCTCGGCCTCGAGAAGGTCATCGCGAACGTCATCTCCAACCCCAACATCAGGTTCATCCTCTGCTGTGGTACGGAGGTTAAGGGACATCTCTCCGGTCAGAGCTTCATAGCGCTGCATGCCGGCGGTGTCTCCGGCGGCAAGATCGTCGGAGCCCAGGGAGCCATCCCGTTCATCGAGAACCTTACCGATGAGGCGATCAAGCGCTTCCAGGACCAGGTCGAGATTGTCAACATCATGGAAAGCGAAGACATGGGGACCATCAAGGCCAAGATCGATGAACTCAAGGCCAAAGATCCCGGTGCGTTCGGCGCAGAACCCATGATCGTCGAGGTCAAGGAAGCAGGCGGTGCGGCGGAAGTTGCCGCTGCAGGCGCAAACCCGCAGTTCCTTGAGATCGAGGAGCGGCTCAACGCTATCGAGGAGAGGATCGAGTTCGTCGATGCAGAGATAGCCCAGCGCGTCGGAAGAAAAGTCGGGCGCGATATCGGCATCCTGTATGGACTGGTTGCAGGTTTGATTGTATTCATGATGTTGTTGGTATTACTGCCCAAATTGATTGGGTACCTGTAAGGAGGATTGACGAATATGTTCAAATTCGAAAAAGAGCAGACGGTACACGACTTCAACGGTACCATGATCGGCGGGCAGCCTGGAGAGTACCCGACCGTGCTCGGTGCATCCATCTTCTACAACAAGCACGAAGTTGTTCTGGATGACCACACCGGAAAGATCGACAAGCTAAAAGCAGAGGGGCTCTGGAACCGCTGCCAGGAACTCTCGGATATCACCGGTATTCCGCACTTCATCCAGATCATCGGGGAGTTCGGCGAGGCCTTCGAGAGTTACATCGACTGGTTCTGCAGCATCGATGACAAGACCGCGTTCCTGATGGACTCGTCCGTCCCGACGGCGCTCGCCCATGCGTGCGATTACGTCACCCAGGCCGGCGTTGCGGACCGTGCGATCTACAACTCGATCAACGGTTCGATCGGACCGGAGAACATCGAGGCGCTGGCCAAGAGCGATGTGAACGCAGCCATCGTCCTCGCCTTCAACCCCGCCGACCCGTCGGTCGCCGGCCGTGAGAAAGTTCTGGTCGAGGGTGGCGTAGCGGGACAGGAACTCGGCATGCTCGCGATCGCAGAGAAGTGCGGCATCACCCGCCCGATCCTCGATACCGCAGCGACCCCCCTCGGTCTCGGCTCCGGCGGTTCGTACCGTGAGATCCTTGCCTGCAAGGCAATTCACGGTCTACCGACCGGTGGTGCTTACCACAACATGACCGTGTCCTGGACCTGGCTGAAGCGGTGGAAGGGAACGAAGAAAGTTCCCTCACAGCAACTGGCCGGCCTCGAGGGCAAGGATGCCCTTATCGAGCAGCTCACGCACCACTATCTCGGCGGTGTAGATGGGATGCGCCAGGCGGCCTGGTCTGCACCCGATATCGGGTGCAACATGATTGCAAGCACGCTCGGTGCTGACCTGATCATGTACGGCCCGATCGAGAATGTCGAGGCGATGATCACCGCACAGGCCTATACCGACATCGTTGTGCTGGAAGCGGCACGCGACTTCGGTGTCGAGCCCAAGGTTGACACCCACCCGCTCTTCAGGCTCGTCTAACCCCCCCTTTTTTTTAAGTTGCCCGACTCTTACCGCGATTGCCCCGAGGGGTACACTCGCCGGGCGTGAATCCTGCAGGTCTCCGGATGCGGCCGGTATCCTGGGAGCATGACGATTACGGGAAGGCCAGCAGGAGAGAAGCGAGCCAGGAGTTCGAGCACTGACGGTGTCTTTTGCAAATGGCTGAGGGTGCGCTGATAACCTCTTCCACCGGAGAACATTCAGGAAGATCACGATAAGAGGGATCGGACCCTGACGGCATAGCCGGTACCGGGGCCGGGGTCACAACCCACGATATGCGTTGCGGCGATGTCGAACATAGAGGATTATAACTTCCCGCTCAACATGATGCACAGCGTATATAATCCGGTAATCCCCTACCCGGATTCGGTAGAGAAACTCTGCCCCGCTTAACTTGCATGCACAAGGCGGCAGAGGTGTTTCGGATAGAGTATCTATACCCTGGAGAATACGCAAAACAACATCACGCGGCAAAGTCGCTATATCTTTCTCGACGCTCGCCTTGATGCGGATGGCGTACCCTGTCATTACCGCTCGTACCGCTTCCTGAACTCGTCGAACCCCACGGTCGGTTCTTCACGCCGCTCTGCTACCACGGCAAGGTCATGAAGATCTTCCTGCAGTTGCTCGTACTCCCGAAGAGGGAGAATAACCGCGACCCGGTTCCCGTGCTCATCGACAACATATTGTTCTCCTGCAGCACTCATTGTTGCAACCTCCTCACTTCTAGATAGAGTGCCGAAACCATTAATCTTCTTTTGCCCTACCAGGGCCCTCATCTCATCACCACACTGCCGGAAGACCACCAGGTCTCTAGAGGAAAACCCCTGCATGGATTCCGGGACGACCTCGACAATTGCACGGTGAACCCGAGGCGGCACACCCTTGCTGGAGATCCTCTCAAGGCTCAAAAAGAAGAGTATGTTATCAGGAAGACGGGGATATTCCCGCCGCAACCGCTCAGGGCAGCTCGATACGCCCGGCGATCCGGAGTTTCCCGCCCTCGAGGTAGTGAAGCACCGCCTTATCGCCCGGGAGGTAGACGAGGTCTTTCTCCAGTGTAAGCGTGAGCGTCGGCTGCCGCCAATCTCCGTCGTCCCGCACCGCCTCCACCCGCGCCGGGATGAACTGCATCCAGTGGCCGAGGTGGAGCACCGTACCCGCCGTGAGCGGTGCCGGCCAGTATCTGACCAGGGTCGCCCGCGCCTCAAGGGTCGTCCGGGTCCGGATCGCGGGATCGTCCGAGAGGACAAAGCCGCGGTCGAGGTCGTCGGACTCGATGTTCTTGAGCGCGAGCCCCACGCGGTCGCCCTTGGCGGCCCAGTCGAAATCGTCGTCGTGCTTCTGGATGGACCGCACCGTGATCGCCTGCTCCCCGGGGTAGATCTTCAGGGTATCGTGCTTCTTTATACCGCCCCGCACCACGCCGCCGAGGATGACAGTCCCGATGCCGCGGACGTTGAAGTGGTGATCGATCGGGATCGTTCCCACAGCACCGGCGCCGGGCTGGACGGGGTTTCGGGCGTGCGCCAGGTCTAGCAGAAGGTCGCGGAGCGCGATCGGGTCTTCCTCCACGAACTTGTAGTGCTCGAGCACCGTTCCGCGGAGGAGCGGCACAATCCCCTCAGGGGTCAGGTAGTTCTGGAGGACGATGTAGCCCTGCTCTATCCCCACCTCATCAAGCATCAGCACCCACTCGCCGAGTGTCGGGGTGATCTCACTCACGACGATAAGAACTGCATCCGCCATCGATGCAGCGTAGAAGAGCGGGGCCAGCCGCTCGGGATACCGCGTAGGTTCGATGATGGTGACGGTATCGTCGCCCTTCTTCAGGTTATAGAAGGTGATATCGGATTCCGTGCCCTTCTTCCCGAGGTCCTTTGCGTACCCTGCGGGTCCCAGCACGGCAACATTTAGATTGCCCATATGCCAGATCTCTTGGTTATCCGAGAGTATGAGGTTTGCTCCACGCTGAGAAAACGCACCCCGGTTCACACACCTCCGGACGTCACCAGAGCCCCGCAGGCATATGAAAGATGCGGCGGCACTTACAACACGCCGTACTGACAACACAAACACATTTTAATAAAGTAAAGTTGATTTTATTTAGTCCCGATGAGGAGAACGGCGTTAATCGCGATTCCGGCACTCACCTGCACACTTCTCGTCAGCATAGCCTGTGCAGTCGCTCTCGGACCGACCGGTATCTCCCTCGGATCGCTGTTTGCCTCGCCGAATGCGTGGACGATCATCTGGGACGTCAGGCTGCCGAGGGTGATCGCCGCGGCGCTGGTCGGGTGCGCGCTTGCCGTGGCGGGCACGGCCATGCAGGGACTGTTCAGGAATCCGATGGCAGACCCCCACATCATCGGCACCTCGTCGGGCGGGGCGCTCGGCGCCACAATCGCGATCGTCCTCTTTGCCGGGCAGGGACGACCCGTGTTTGCATTCGCCGGGGCAATGGCCGCCACATTCGCCGTCTACTTCATCGCCCGCAAAGGGGGCAAGATCCCGGTCGAGACGCTTCTGCTCTCCGGCATCGCCCTTTCAACGCTTCTTGCGGCGCTCCTCTCCTTCCTCATGTATACCGCAGGGCAGAGCCTGCACCAGATCATGTTCTGGCTGATGGGAGGGCTCTGGAACGTATCTTGGGACGATGTCTTCGTTGCCCTCCCCGTCCTGCTCGGGTGCACGGGCATCTACCTCTTCGCACGCGACGTCAACATCCTCTCCCTAAACGAAGAGGATGCAACCCATCTCGGGGTGAATGTCGAGCGGCTGAAGCAGATCCTCCTCGCCCTGAGCGCGTTCGTCGCGGGAATAGCCGTTGCAGTAGCCGGATCGATCGGGTTCATCGGCCTGATCACCCCGCACGTGATGCGGCTGATCGTCGGGCCCGACCACCGTCTTCTCTTCCCTGCGGCCGCTCTTGCAGGCGCTATCCTCCTCGTATGGTCCGATACCCTCACACGGACCTTCACGAACGATATGCCGGTCGGAATCATAACCGCCTGCTTCGGCGCACCGTTCTTCATATACCTTCTCCGGAGTCGGATGAAAGCATGAAACCGATTGAAATCATCGATGTCGACGTCTCCTACGGCGCAAAGAAGATCCTCGAGGCGATCACGTTCCATGCAGACGCGGGCGAGATCCTCGGGATCGTCGGGCCGAACGGGTCGGGGAAGACGACCCTCTTGAAAGCGATGAGCAGGGTCGTCACCCGTGACAGCGGAGAGATCCGGCTCGATAATCGTGATCTGGACACGCTCGGACATCGTGAACTTGCACGTCAGGTTGCGGTCGTCCCGCAGGATATCTCCATCGGCTTCGATTATACGGTGCGCGATATCGTCATGATGGGAAGACATCCACACATCGGAAGGCTTGCCTCCGAGACGCTCCGTGATGTAGAGATCTGCGATCATGCCATGCATCTTGCAAACGTCGCTTACCTCGCCGGGATGTCGGTGCACGACATCAGCGGCGGAGAACGCCAGCGGGTGCTCATAGCGCGGGCGCTCGCGCAGGAACCAAATATCCTGCTTCTCGATGAAGCAACTTCAAACCTCGATGTCAGCCACCAGGTCGAGATCCTCAACATCATCCGGGACCTCACCGGGAGGATCACGGTGGTAAGCGTCTTTCACGACCTGAACCTGGCCGCATACTACTGTGATCGGCTCCTGCTCCTCAAAGATAGGAAGGTCTACGCCACAGGGACGCCCGAGGAGGTCCTGACTTATGAGAACATTCGGGCGATCTTTCAGATGGAGACCCTCGTCAAACCGCACCCACTGACGGGGAAACCGTATGTTCTGCCGGTGTATACGCACCAATCAAACGTTGGGGCGAACCGGCGGGTACACGTCGTCTGCGGCGGGGGGACGGGGTCCAATATCCTCCACCTCCTCCATGCCGCGGATTTTACGGTCACCTGCGGCATCCTGAACGTCATGGATACGGATTACGGGACGGCCATGCGCCTCGGGCTTCCCTGCGTTGCGGAACCTCCGTTTCACGGCATCACCCCCGGGTCCCTCGCGGATCTCCGCCAACGCCTGGACCACGCAGACATCATCGTCGTTACGACGATGCCGATCGGCAGGGGGAATCTCGATAACCTCCGGGTGCTGCTCGATTATCCGGCAAAGCCCATACTCCTCTACTCCGGAAGCAGCAACTCCGTGATGGAAGACTATACCGGGGGCGAAGCCGGTGCGGTGCTGACGGGGTTGGAGGCGCACGGGGCTCTCCAGGTCGAGGGGCCGGAGGAACTCCTTGCCAGCCTGTCGCAGGGGCACCTGAAGCGGGAATGATCCCTATTCACCCCCCGGACGTTAAACCCGACTCATATGCGGGGGATCGCTTCGGGCCGGGGATGCAGGAAGGCGCAGAACGGCGAACACCGCGATGCCGCAACACGATGCCGATTTGTAAACTGTTATTACCTTAACACAAGTGTACATATAGTAATGCGAACCACACGCCCGGTACTCTCTGTTTCGTCGCTCATCGTAATCCTCCTGCTCGCCGGTGCAGCAGGTGCAACACCCGCACTTCCTGGAGGAGCGGGACCGGACGCTCTTTCGCCGGAGACACCGACCAACGCGGCGACCGCAACCCCCGTATGCGTGACGGTCACCGACGATCTCGGGGAGAACGTCGTCATCCGGGGGATACCGCAGAGAATCGTCTCGCTCTCACCTTCCAACACCGAGATCCTCTATGCCCTCGGTCTTGAGGACCGGATCGTCGGTGTCACCGACTACTGTGACTATCCGCCGGTGGCTGCCGATAAGCCAAAAGTCGGCGGATACCGCAGCGTCAATATCGAAAAGGTGATCGCGGCGGAACCGGACCTGATCTTCGCCGCGCGCAACACCGGGGATGTTGTCGACCGCCTGCGAACTCTCGGGATGACCGTCGTCTCCCTCAACCCGCAGACGGTCGACGACGTCCTGCGGGACATCGAACTTGTCGGGAGGGCGACCGGGCACGAGGAGCAGGCATCGACGTGCACTGAGGAGCTCCAGAAGCGCATCCGGGCAGTGACCGGAAAGATAGAGAACCTGGCCGAACGGCCATCCGTCGCCCATATCGTCTGGTACGATCCGATCAGGGTCAGTGGTCGGGGAACGTTCCAGGACGAGGTGATCACGATGGCCGGGGGAACCAACGCATTCGGTTCGGTCGAGGAGTGGAGCATCGTCAGCCTTGAAGAGTTCATCACCACGGATCCCGAGTACATCCTGGTCAGTTCGGGCACCGGCATGAACAG
>JAENZF010000056.1:0-9487 GCA_016841385.1 Methanobacteriota archaeon
GCCTTTGCCATCTTCGACCGGACGGTAAGCTGCATCTTCTCAAACTCCGGGCCTTCGGACCTGACCTCGACGTCGCCCTTGACCTGGAAGCAGCCCTTCGTCTCGGCTCCCCAGACGTAGATGGAGACCTTCGGGTTCTCCCGGACGTTTGCGAGCGTCTTCTTCATGAAGTTGTCCGCAATCCAGATCGTCTCGTCGTCGACGAGTTCCACGAACCCGATCGGCACAACGTTCGGCCACCCGTCCTTCGAGGCCGTGGCGACCGGGAAGGCCTTCATCGTCCCAAACGCCGTCTTCATCGCTTCAGTCAGTGCAACCATCGTTTTTCACCAATACATTCTCAGGACTACGGATTTATATAGTGATTTGTCAGAAAACTGTAGTTACGGCGGCGGTGCTACAGATCCGTGACCCGGCGGCCCGCGCCGCTTTTGCCGGGATCCGGGTTCTCCGGCCGGGGTCACCCGCTCCGGCGCTCCGGTCCGATCCCCTGCTCGGTGCAGTGCTTATCGATAGCGTCAAGGAACCTCCTGCCGTAGCGCTGGAGTTTCCCCTCGCTGACGCCGTAGACCTGGAGGAGCGCGACACCGGTGCGCGGGTAGCGATGCGCCATCTCCTTGAGGCTCCGGTCGTGGAAGACGACGAACGGCGGCACGTGCTCGAGGTCGGCAACGACCTTCCGGAGCTGGCGGAGCCGGAGGAAGAGGGCCTCGTCGTAGTCATCCCCGGCCTCCGACGCGATGACGCCTTCCGGGCGCGGCTCTGTGAGCGGCACCGGGAGGTCGCCCGCGACCACCGCCCGGCTCCGGTCGTTCAGCACAAGGACCGGGTACCGGCCGCCGGTCGACGCGATGAACTCCTTCCCGACCATCTCCTGGATGAAGAGCAGCCACTGGTCGCGGGTGTAGCCCCTGCCGGAGCCGTAGGCGGGGAGGGTGTCGTGCCCGTTCTCGTGGATTCTCACGCTCTTTGAACCGGCGAGCACATCGCCGATGTAAGACGCCCCGAACCGCTCGCCGACCTGCTGGATGCAGGCGATGACCGCCGACGCGGCAGGAGTCCCATCAAAGACCTTCACCGGCGTCTCGCACCGGTCGCATCCCCCGCACCGCTCCTCCGGGTAGGCCTCTCCGAAGTGGGCGAGCAGAAACTTCCTCCGGCACCCGGTGGTCTCGCAGTAGTCGAGCATGGCTCCCGCTTTGCGGTAGGCAACGTCCTTCTGCGTCGCATCGGCGCACTCCTTCTCGATGATGTACCGGATCGTGTTGTAGTCGCCCCGGCTGTAGAAGAGGATGCAGTCGCTCGCCTCCCCGTCTCTGCCCGCTCTGCCGGTCTCCTGGTAGTAGGACTCGATATCCTTCGGAAGGTCGGTGTGGATGACGAACCGCACGTCGGGTTTGTCGATGCCCATGCCGAAGGCGACGGTGGCGCAGATGATGGCGGCGTCTCCGTGGGAGAAGGCCTCCTGGTTCTCTGCGCGGACGGCATCGGGGAGGCCGGCATGGTAGGGGAGCGCCAGAAAGCCCTTGCCCCGGAGTTTCTCAGCCAGGTCTTCCGTCGCCTTCTGGGAGAAGCAGTAGATGATGCCGGCGTCGTCCCGGTGCTCGCTTAAGTAGGCGACGAGCCTTTGGAAGTAGCGGGCCTTCGGCACCACCCGGTAGGTGAGGTTCTTCCGGTTGAAACTCCCGACGAACCGGGCCGGGTTCGAGAGAGCGAGCTGCACCGCGATGTCGTCCTGGACGGCCGGGATGGCGGTCGCGGTCAGGGCGATGACGGGAACCGCGGGAAACCGCTCCTTGAGCACCCGGAGCCGGCGGTACTCCGGCCGGAAGTTATGCCCCCACATGGAGATGCAGTGCGCCTCGTCGATGGCGATGAGCCGGACGTCCGCTTTCGCAAGGAGCGAGAGGAAGGACTGCTGCACGGCCCGTTCCGGCGAAACGTAGAGAATCCGGATGCGGCCTTCGAGGATCACCCGCTCGATGATCTTCTGCTCCCCGTAGCCGAGCGAACTGTTGATCGTCGCCGCCGGGATGCCGTTCGCCCGGAGGCTGTCGACCTGGTCCTTCATCAGGGCGATGAGCGGCGAGACGACGACCGTAAGCCCCCCGAAGACGAGGGCCGGGAGCTGATAGCAGAGGGATTTGCCGCCCCCGGTCGCCATGACGGCGAGGACGTCCTTCCCTGCGAGCACGGCATCGATGATCTCTTCCTGGTAGGGGAGGAACGACGTGTAACCGAAGTATTTCTCAAGAGCAGTGTGCTTTGCACCCATTGCGTCACGGAGTCCGATGTAATACTACTGTTGGCCGGGGGCCGGGATAGTGTTTGTTGTCTTCCTGCCGTACTGCATCGATGCGCATATCCGCGGGAAGTATCTGTACTACAAACGGATGAAGAACATCGATATGGCGATTGAGGAGAACATCCTCACCATACGCGTGGATCTCAGAAAAGAGTTCGGCGCATCGAAGAGCGGGAAGTCGATCACGATCGCCTCCACCGAGGGCAACGTTGCGGTGCCGGGGCACGAGGATATCAAGATCGGCCTCAACATCTACCGGAAGAAGTAAGCGAGTCACGCCCGGCGCCACCAGGGCTTTGCGGCGATCGGCATATGCCAGTCTATCCCGAAGGCCCGGTCGGTCACCCTGATCCCGGGTGCGGCCTGCCGGCGCTTGAACTCCGCCTGCCCGACCATCCGGAGAACCGCATGGACGGTCTCCGCAGGATACCCGGCAGCGATTATCTCGTCGACCGACTCGAAGCAGTCGATGTGACGGTGGAGGATCGCGTCGAGGATGTCGTAGGGGGGGAGGATCTCCTGGTCGGTCTGGCCGTGCCGGAGCTCGGCGGAGGGAGGCTTCGCGAGCACCCGTCCGGGGATGACGGGGCGCTTCGCGTTCAGCCACCGGGCAATCCGATAGACCATCCCCTTCGGGACGTCGACGATCACCGAGAGCCCCCCCGCCGTATCCCCGTAGAGGGTGCAGTAGCCGACCGCGGCCTCCGACTTGTTCCCGGTCGAGAGGAGCATGGAGCCGAACTTGTTCGCGAGGGCCATCAGGACCGTCGCCCGGATCCTGGCCTGCAGGTTCTCCTCGGTGGTGTCGCGGGCACGCCCGGCGAAGACTCCCGCGAAGGCCCCGTCGAATGCCTCCATCATCGGGGCGAGAGGGAGGCAGTATGTCCTGATCCCGAGGTTCTCTGCAAGTTCCCGGGCATCTTCGATGCTTTCTGTGGAGGTGTAGGGGGAGGGAAGGAGCACCCCGAGGACGTTCTCCGGCCCGAGCGCCTCGACGGCAACTGTGGCCACGAGCGACGAATCGATCCCGCCGGAGAGGCCGAGGAGGACCGATGCAAGGCCGCACTTCCGGACGTAGTCGCGGGTGCCGAGCACCAGTGCCCGCCAGATCTCGGACTCGGGGCCCTGGTCGTCGGGAGCGACCGCCTGCGGGACGGGGCGGACGATATCGACGGTCACGATATCCTCGGCAAAAGCCGCACCGTGGCCGATGAGGGTTCCGTCGGCGGAAAAGACGGAACTCCGGCCGTCAAAGACCAGGTCGTCGTTTCCGCCGACGAGGTTTGCTGTGGCGATTGCGACCCGATGATCCCTCGCGATCCGGGAGAGCGACGCCTCGCGCAGGCTGTGCCGGCCGACGGCAAACGGGGATGCAGAGAGGTTCACGATCACCTCCGCGCCGGCGCGGACCAGTTCTCCGGCAGAATCGCGGTGATACCGCGCACCGCACCAGATCTCCTCGCCGATGGAAACCCCGACCGTCCTCCCGCCGAGGCGGAGGAGTTGAGGGGTTGGGGCCGCCGGCTCAAAGTAGCGGCCTTCATCGAGTGCACCGGAGGAGAGACGGGCTTTCCGGAACGTCTCCCCTACCGCACCGTTCCGGAGGAGGGCGGCGGCGTTGAAGAGCGGCCGGCCGGTTCCGGCGGGGTTCGGCGCGGCGAAACCGACGAGCACCGGCGGTGCATCAGCAAGATCGGCGGCCAGGTCTTCCAGGACGGCGAGGCTCCGTCCTATAAACCCCGCATCAAGCAGCAGGTCCCGGGAAGGGCAGCCGGGCAGGGAGAGCTCTGGGGCCACGATCAGGTCCGGCCGGTAACGAGCCGCCTCCCCGACACATGCCGCTATCCGGTCTGCGTTGCCGACGAGATCGCCGACGACCGTGTTTACCTGGAGGAGTGAGATCTTCATAGTTTTTCCCGGATTCTTCTGATCAGTTATGGCAGAACGGATGGCATATGCCTTTGCATAACCACGTTCTCATGGAGAGGGAGCTGCCGAAACCGGGCCCGCCGCGCCCCGCCGATCAGATCCATTTTAAAGGCAGGAGACCAAAGCGCCTTGTAGAGACTATGCAGAGAGCATACCGTGGAGTGGCATCCCCCGTCCGGAGCTCTGGAGAGCCGTCTCCATCCCGTAGCCGTATTCGGGGGCGAGCAGCCTGATCTCCGGGCAGCGCCGGTCTGCAGGGGGGGATACCCGGCTCCTCATGCTTGCGGCATCAACCCTCATCGCCTTCGCCGCAAACGCCGCCGGGCTTCTTGCCGGCATCACCATCGTCCTCCCGCACCTGCTGTACCTGCCGATCGTGCTTGCCTCCTACTGGTTCCCCCGCCGCGGCATCGTCTTCTCGCTCGCCCTCGCCCTTGGGTACCTGGCGATGACCCTGACCTTCACCCGGGGAGACGCCGGACTGGTCGTCTCGGTCTTCTCGCGGGGGGTGGTCTTCGTCGCCATCGGCGCCGTCGTATCGCTCCTCTCTCTCCGGCTGCGGGAGCAGGAAGAGCGGTACCGGGGAATCTTCGATTACTCGGAGGCGGGAACGTTCATCGTTGCACCGGAAGAGGCCGGGCCGCGCATCGAGGAGGCCAACTACGTGGGCGCCACCCTTCTCGGCTCCACGACAAAGGACCTGATCGGAGAACGCGTCACCGGATTTCTCGACGACCCCGGTGCCTGGGAAGAGTTCAAGGCGCGAATCCGCCGGGATAATGCTGTCTACGAGTATGAGACGACCCTCCGCCGCACCGACGGGGCTGCCGTCCAGGTGCTCGTATCGGGCGGCCGGCTCCCCGACGGGCGGATCATCGTCACGCTCGTCGATATCACCGCGCGGAAGAACGCCGAGGATGCGCTTCGCCAGACGAACGCCAAACTGAACATGCTGGGACGGCTCACCCGGGACGATCTCGCGGCGGCAATATCGGGACTCCTCGGGCGGATCGCCGAGGGGATGCGGCAGTTTGACGACCCGGCTGTCCGCCGGCACCTGGACAGTCTGGAAGAGGACGCCCGGGTCGTGCAGCGCCGCGCAGAGATCACCCAGGACTACCAGGACCTCGGCCTCCGGCCGCCGGGCTGGCAGCCGCTTCAAGCGGTGATCCGGGAGGTGACGTCGTGCCTGCTGCTCCCCGGGATATCGGTCCGTCCCTGGGTGGAGCGGCTCGAGGTCTTCGCCGACCCGATGCTCGACCGGGTCTTTTCCAACCTGATCGAGAACGCCGCCCGCCACGGGAAGACTGTATCGCAGGTCGTCATCACCTACCAGATCCGGGACGACGGACTCTCGATCTATGTCGAGGACGACGGTGCGGGTGTTCCCGAGACGGAGAAAGAGAAGATCTTTGCGTACGGCGTCGGCATCGACGGTGGGCTCGGGCTCTTCCTCGTCCGGGAGATCCTTGCCATCACGAATATGACGATCCGGGAGATCGGGTGTCCCGGTAAGGGGGCGAGGTTCGTGATACACGTGCCCCCGGGCGGATACCGGATAATCTGAGGTAGAACCATGTTTACAAAGGTGCTTATCCCGACAGACCTCTCCGAAGCCTCCGTCGCCATGGTGGAGCGGGTCGGTGAGGTCCCGGGCGTCCGCGAGGTCGTCCTCTTCCACGCCCGGACATCGGCCGGGGAGCCGGCCGCCGATGAGGCGCTCCGCCGGATGCAGGAGCTGGTGCAGCGACAGGGTATCCCCGCAGAAGTGGCAATAGCAGAGGACGACGGGACGCCTGTCCCGGAGAGGATACTCCGGGGAGCCGCTGAGAGGAACGTCGGCCTGATCGCGATGGGGCTCAGGGACCAGGGCCTGCTCCGGAACCTCTTCTCCGGGAACGTTGCGGCTGCCGTGCTCCGGGATACCCGGACACACGTCCTGATCGTCCCGCAGTCGGGAGGAAGCAGGCCACCGCTCTTTGCGCGGCTGCTGGTGCCGACCGATCTTGCGGCACCGGCGCCGGAAGTCCGCTCGGTCCTAAAAGTTCCTGCCGGGGACGGGGCGGCGGTGCTCCTGCACGTCGTCGAACCCGGACTAGAGACGGAGCAAGAGGCAGGCGACCGGCTCGCCGCTCTCCGAAGTGATCTCTCACCCGCAGGGCATGAGATCGAGGTGCTGGTCAGGACCGGGAGCCCGGCGCGCACCATCTGTGCCGTGGCAGACGAGATAAGCGCCTCAGCAGTCGTCATCCCACGCATCGGGAAGCGTGACGCCCCGGGAAGCGCCCCGCTCGGGAGCGTCACGAGCGCAGTCATCGAGTGCGTAAAACCGCCGGTGCTGGTGCTGGCGGTCTCGATCCACCTGCGGATCGAGACCCGGGAACTGCGAAGCGAGGAGTTCGGGCTCGCCGAGGAGATCTGGCTCGACTACCACCAGTTGAAGGCGAACCCGGAGACAGACCGGATATTTGGGGTCTTCGCAGACGGCACCCTCGTCTCCGTCGCCCGGTGTCGCCGGCACCCGGACGGCTACGAGGTGGACGGGGTCTTCACCCCGGTCCGGTTCCGGGGCAGAGGATATGCCCGGAGGGCGATGGATGCACTCGTAGAGGCGTGCCAGCACGACACCCTGTACATGCACTCGGTCCGGAACCTCGTCGATTTCTACGGGGCATACGGGTTCATATCGATACCGGAGAGCGACCTTCCGCCGACCATCCGGGCGAGGTTCGCGTTTGCTCTCGGCGAGATGGAAGGGGCGAACGTACAGCCGATGCGGCGTGCTGCAGGTTGGTTCCAGCGATAGCGCGGGCGCGGCATAGTCCCTCGCGTTCCGCCGCTCGCCGGCCCGGTTCAGTCGTCGTAGAGGTCCGGGGCTTCCGCATCGTCGTCGATGTCGTCCGTGTACGGGAGATCGATGACAACCGACCCGTCTTCTAGGATGTCGCCGATCTCGATGTATACCCCTGCAGGAAACTCCCGCTCCTCTGTTTTGCCGTCAGAACGTTTGATGTACGCCCACATGCTGTACCTCCACGAATCCATTATTTCAGTGCTCCCGATGCACCCGGCCCGGGCAAGGTCCCGGACCGGTGCATCCTCGAGAGCATGCTCCCATTCCAGTATCAGATAATAGTTAAATAAAGATTTTCCGGTGAAAAAAGCAGGAGAATACCTGAACATTCGGGATTTCCCGGGCGTTGTGCGTAAAAGCGCGTGTCGAATGCCAGTATCTGTCTTCCGGCACTCCCCCTCCGCTCCGCCGGGATGATGCACAGCCATATATATCGTGACAGCGGTCAGGAGTGCATACATGCGCATCGGGATCCTCTCCGACACACACGACAACCTCCAGATGGTGGATGCGGCCGTAGGGCAGCTGAACCGGGAACGGGTAGACCTGGTGCTCCATGCCGGGGATTACGTGTCGCCGTTCGTCGTCCCCCGGCTTGCGAACCTGCAATCACCCATGATCGGTGTTCTCGGGAACAACGACGGCGACCACCGTCTCCTTTCGGCACGGTTTGCCGAGTATGAACTGCTCAGCCTGCGGGGAGGTTTTGCTGCCGTAACCGCGGGCGGTATGACGATCGGGCTGCTTCATGGTGATGACCGTGAACTTCTGCAGGCGCTCATCGGGCGGAAGGCTTTCGACGTCGTGGTCCACGGGCATACCCACCAGGCGGAGGTCCGAACTCTTGGGAGGACTCTGGTCGTCAACCCCGGGGAGACCTGCGGTTACCTGACCGGCCGGCCGACTATCGCCGTGCTGGATACGGTGACCCGGAATGTGGAACTGCTATCCCTGTGATCCGGGAAGAGATGGGAAAAAGCACGGTGCGGATTATACCGCATCCGCATCGTCGGATTCTTCGCCGAGCTCCTCTCCGAGGCTCCAGGCGGGAGCGCCGGCATCCCCGAGTTCCGCCCTGAGAGTCGCCCCGGAGACCTCCAGAGTGGCAGGGACATCGAAGTAGAGGTAGCCTTTCAGCGATTCATACCGCTCGAGCGTCTTTTTATCGAACGACTCCCCGAGCGAAGTGAAGGGCGGGACCTCCAGAGGCGCAAACGTCGATCCCTGGCATTCAAGGACGAACGCGTCCCGTCCGGGAGTGTCGATGGCGTAGAGGTCGGAGTCGCCCTTGTGCCCGAGGTTCGTCGACTTGACGACAACGAGGAGGAGCATGCGCCCTTCGCCCGCCTCGACTTTCGCCGCCGACGCATTGACGGGGACCGTCTGGTATGCCGTTGCGGTCCGGGTAGACTCCGCGAGCAGCGAGACCATATTCTCGCCTGACGGGTCGTCGTAGGTGTAGCGATCCAGGAGGGGGAGTACCTCCGCAGGTGGCGTGACCAGGACCGGCCCGGTCCCGGCCGAAACGCCGGGTGCCTCGGTCGCGAGGGTAGTGGTCGCGGCGCTCATCGTAGACATACGGGTGCTGGCCGGCTGCATCTCGCCGGCCTGCCGGCTAACCGCTTCAAGGCCTTCCGATGCTATGGCCAGATCCCTGAAGGCCGTCGGAACGGCATCGCTGTCGGCATCCATCGGGCCGAGAAGCGTCTCGCTTGCCGTGGAGTATGCCGCGAGCGACCTGATGAACTCATCCTTGACAGGCTGCCGTTCCGGAGACACCTGGAGAGGCTGCACCTCACCGAGCAACCTGACGGAGAATGCATGCAGGTCGTCCGCCGCTATAGCGGCGGCATCTGCGTCCTGCAGGTAGAGGGCGCAGGCATGCTCCATCGAGAGTCTCATCAGGCGAATGCCGGCGGTGTCGATCAACCCTGCCAGCCGTTCGTCGTCGTAGCTGCCGGTTTCATCGGAAGATGCGTCGACTGCAGGGACCGGAATGACGGGCTGGCTGGCATTCTCCGGACCGGCAGGCATCACCGGCTCCATGTCGGCGCCGGGAACCCCGGGATCGGTCGGGGTGGGGACTGCATCGGAGGTATTCCTGTCGTCCAGGAGTACCGGGACGGCGTCGGAGGTATTTCCTTCGTCCGTGAGTGCCGGGACGGCGTCGGAGATACTCCTCATGTCCGGGAGCATCGAAATACCGGATGGCTCCGATACGTTCTCAGCCGCCGAAAGATCGGCGAGTGAGAACGGTAACAGTTCTCCCGACTCCAGCGCCATGAGCCCCTGGCCGGCGTCGGCAACGGCTGGTACGGAGAGGAGGAATCCCGCGCAGACGGCGATTCCGAAGAGAATTAGAGCGTTCTCATGGTGCTTGCTCATGTGCATTTTTCTTT
>JAENZF010000056.1:9587-12753 GCA_016841385.1 Methanobacteriota archaeon
ATTCCGAAGAGAATTAGAGCGTTCTCATGGTGCTTGCTCATGTGCATTTTTCTTTCGGTTATTATATATAAATATTATTATATTGTATGTTTTAAAAAAAGGACTCTCCAGAGAAACCGTTTCCGGCACCGACGGAGATCCGTCATCTATGGGTCGGCACATCAGGCAGCACGAATAGCCCTCCGGGAGGCCGGGGTCAAGAACAGCTGGCAAGAAAATCCTCCAGAATCCCTCCTGATGCGGCAGAGCCCTGCGGGGGAGCGGGAGGTACAATCCCGCCCCCCCGGGAGGGGCTGGCCGGAGGGCTGGCCGTTAAAATAGATATTCTGTCTATCAGGCCCGTAGTCGCCGGGTATTTTCCCTTTCTTGTGAGACGGTGCGCCCTCCCGTGGAAACTTATATGAACTCTCACGGGTCATCGGGAATAAGAGGATGTCCGATGGAGATCGTGAAGATTCCGAGTATGGATAAAGCAGAGTATGATAAACTCATCGAAGAGGGATTTGTCAGCCGCATCGCATTCCAGGGGGGTAAGTACCCGTATATCGCCCCGTTCCTGTACGTCTTCGACGGAAAGTTTCTCTACTTCCTGGCGACCAAGTACGGCAGGAAGAACGACCTCTTCCGGCAGCACCCGTACGTCTCCGTCGAGATCGAGAAGTATTCAAGCGACCTCTCCTGCTACACCTTCGTGACGATGCAGGGCTATCTGGTGCAACTTGAGGATGCGATCGAGAAGAAGATCGTCAGAGAGAAGTTCGTGGGCATGATCAAGGCGCACAACCTCTCCCAGAACATCCTTGCGGCACTCGGCCACAAGCCCGAAGAGCCGCTCGAGTCGATCGCCTCCGAGGAGCGTTCAAACATCTGGAAACTTACCGGCGTGACCGATATCGTCGCCCTGAAAAACCTCTAACCTTTTTTCCGGAACCCGGGCAGAGGCAATAGCCCCGGGCGCGGAACCATTATGAACCGGAAGGACATGGGACGGCTATGGCTCCCGGATGCCGCGGGGTGATCGCCGCTCTTCTTGCCGTGCTTCTCGCCGCGACGCCTGCCCTCGCTCACGTCCCCCTCTTTCGCGATGGTTCCTCACCGGACTCGGCGTTCGTCATCGAGGACCCTGCGAAGTCATGGGTGGTCTATGACGAACTGCCGGATGGCCCCGCCGTCCGGTACTACCGGTTCCGGATGGAGGAAGGGGAGCGGATATACGCGACGCTCCAGGTCCCGCGTGCGGGAGGGTTCGTACCCGGCATGGTGCTTGCGGGACCGGGCGTCGGGAGCTCGGGCACGGTCCCGCAGTATGTCGGGGTCCCGGAGGGTGCCGGCACGATGGCGGTGCCGGGAGAACTTCCCGAACAGCCTGATTACGAGCCGTTCACGCCGTCGAAACTCTACACACTCGCCCGGATCGATACGGCAGCGCCGGAAACAGGCGACTACACCCTCGCGGTCTACACGGCGGGAGAGGGAGGAAACTATGCTCTCGCGCTCGGCTTCGTCGAGTCCTACACCGCCGGGGAATGGATCCGGGTCCCGATCGACGTCGTCGGCATCCACCGTCACGAGGGACAGCCTCTCCTCCTGATCTTCGCACCGATGATCGCCGTCCTCGCCGTAGGAGCCGGCCTGCTGCTCCGGCGGGGCCGGGCCCTCTCCCTCTTCGCGCTCTTTGGGGCGGCTGTGGGTCTCCTCTTTATCGGGAGCGGTGCCATGACCCTGATGCAGATGGCCATCGCGGCCGTGGGAACGGATCCCGGAGCCGCTATTCTCGTGACCCTTGTCTTCGCGCTCATCCCGATTCTCCTCGGGGTCCTTGCACTCCGGGTCGCCTTGCGAGAGAGCGTCGGAACCGGGGAGCGGATCGTCATGGTGGTGCTCGGCATTCTCGCCCTCGTTACCTGGGCGGGGCTCGTTATCGGTCCCCTGCTCGCCTTCATCGCCAGCATCATGCCGGCACGCCGCCGGACACCGCCGTGAGTTACTCCAGGAGCGGTTCGAGCATCGTGCGTGCCGTATCCAGCAGGGTATCCAGGCCCTCCGGTGTGGCGGTCCCCTTCTCCATCCAGCGGATGATGCCGCGGCCGTCCAGGAGGTAGATATAGGCGAGCGACGGGTCGTCGATCGCGTAAGCCCGCCGGCACCGCTCGATATCCCCGGGGATGGTCAGCATCAGGTCGTGCTTCGCGGGAGGGACGCCGCCGCGCAACCCCTCGTGGATGCGGTCGGCAAGGGATCTGCCGATGAGGCTGTCGCCGACGACCGATACCAGATAGGTCGTCACCCGGGGATTCTCGGTGAACGCCCCGACAAAGGGACCGCTCCAGGACTCCGTCATCGGACTGGCGGATTCCAGGAAGACGAGGACAACGAGCGAGGCGTCGCCTCCCGCATCGTCGGGAAGGGTGACGACCCTGCCGGTGATCGACGTGGCCATGAGGGTGGGAAACGTCCTGCCTATGGCTGCAGGCACCGGCTCGGTGGTTGCTGCCGTTCCATTCATGCTCTGCCAGTAGGATGCACTCCAGATAAAGCCTCTCCCGGGTGGCGTAGCCCCGGGGGATCCGGGAGGTATGACCGCAGGGGAGCATTGCGTCAAGTACTATAACCCTGGAACGCAACAGTTCTCTCAAGGAGACTTAGCGGACTTGATCAGCATCGGAGAGGGCTGGGACGATCTCGTCGCGGCGCTCTCCGGGGCGGATGCCCCGGAGCGTGTTTACGTCGTCGGATCAACGGACAGCGGAAAGACGACGCTCTGCCGCTATCTGGTCGACGAGACGGCACCGTGCATGAGGACCGCATACGTCGACTGCGATACCGGGCAGTCCCGGCTTGGCCCGCCGACGACCGAGGGGATGGCCCTCTACCCCGGCACGCCGGAGCCCTACCTCCGGTTCGTCGGTTCGACGTCTCCTGGCGGCCACTTCATCCAGACGCTCGCAGGAGCAAAGCGCCTCGTCGAGAAGGCGGCGGAGCTCGGGGCTCGTGCCACCATCATCGACTCGCCCGGACTCGTCTCTGGCGGGGTGGGCATCGAGTTCCAGTTTCAGATGATCGACCTCCTCCGCCCCTCCCGGATCGTCGCCCTCCAGCGCGGGCGGGAGCTGGAACGGCTGCTCGCGAACTTCGCCCGGCACCCCGCGATGGTGGTCCACCGGAT
>JAENZF010000057.1:0-7143 GCA_016841385.1 Methanobacteriota archaeon
TACATCGGCACCGCCATCGGGGCCGTCATCGACGATGCCGACCGGATCGCCGCAGGAGACCTCGACCACGCCATACGGGGGATGAACACGGCGGAGTTCGTCCGGCTGGAGCAGAGCATCAATCGGATGGTGCAGCGGATCCGGCACTACAGCGAGGAGATCGAGCGGAAGGAGTCCGAACTCCGGATCGCCGCAGAGATCCAGACGTCGTTTTTGCCCCGTACGACCCCGGAGATCCGGGGGTGCGAGATCGCCGCGTTCACCCACCCGGCTAAAGAGGTGGGAGGAGATTTCTACGACTTTTTCGGTCTCGGGGAGGGGCGGTACGCCCTCGTCGTCGCCGACGTTGCCGGTAAGGGAGTGCCGGCAGCGCTCTACATGGCGCTCTCCCGGACTACCGTGCGCACCGTCGCCCGCGAGTGCCGTGTCGCCTCGGAGACCGTCCGCCGTTCGAACGAAACTGTCATTGAGGATGCCGGTTCCATCAGTTTCGTCACCCTCCTGTACGCGGTCTTTGACGAGCAGGCACGCACCCTCACCTACGTCAACGCCGGCCACAACCCGCCCGTCCTCCGGCGGGGGGACGGGACGGTGGAGACCCTGGAACCGACCGGCCCGGTGATCGGGTTTCTCAAGGATGTTGAGTTTGAGGAAGTCACGATCCCGCTCCGGCCCGGCGATCTCCTCGTCTTCTACACCGACGGCGTGACCGAAGCGGAGAACAAGGACGGCGGGATGTTCGGCGAAGAGCGCCTTTACGCCGTCATCGATGCCGCGGCCGACCGCCCGTCCCCGGAGGTCGCGGAAGCGATTCGGGACGCTGTCGCCGTGTTTGCCGCTGACGCCCCGCAATTAGACGATATCACGGTCGTCGTGCTCCGGATCTCCGATGAGGCCTGAACGGCCCGGGGCTTCATCATACAATCTCAAAGGCGGAGGAGAGGGAAGTTCCCGGGAACTGAACAACTACCGACCGCGAGACCTATCACCCCGGAGAACAACTCCGGGCCATGCCCATGACCAGGATACTGGCGTTCAGCGATCTTGCGTGGGGGACAAGGGAGCGGGGCTCGTCCGGCGACCGGGGAGTAGACGAAACCTCATACCTCCGCCTGGTTGACGACATTGACCCGCAGATCGTTGTCTTCGCCGGGGATGCCGCCTACGACCGGTGCTCGCGCTCGGGGCTCGACGAGACGGAGCTCTTCCTCGGCCTTCTGTGGCAGATTGCAGCGGCAGAAAAGCACTGCATCGTCGTCGAGGGGAACAACGACGACACATTCGGCACCTACGGCCGCGTCCGGGAAGCGGCGGAAGCGAACCCCTGCCTCCACGAGGTCTCGGGAGAGGCGTGCGTCGTCGGGGGTATACGCTTCCTCGGCATCCCCACCGGAAAGGAGAGGAAGATGGCCGAATCGACCCATGAAGCGGTCGATATCGCGGTGGCCCACGCTCCTTTGGCGAACCGGGTCTGGCTCTTTGACCTCCCGGCGGGTGCGTCGTCACCGGCCACTACGGGATGATGGCGGGCGTAGTCGCCGGGAAGGCGTACCTCTCCCTCGACTGCTCGCCGTCCTCCTACGCGGCGATCGACCGGGAGGAGGGGTGGCGGCGAATCGAGTACGCCGCCGGGACGTGCCGCGTCGTTGTGCGCGGGGAGGACGGTTTTGCCGGGGCGACCGAATCCGGCTGCGACCCGGCCCTCCTCCGGCGCCTGACGGAGGGGCGGGGGGAGATCCCGTACCGTGAGGAGGTCGAGGCGCTGCAACGGGCAAAGCGGGAGATCGCGGCCTCCGGGCGGGAGGAGGTCTTCCGACGCCTGCTCGGGATGGGGATCAAAAAGACGCATATCGAGCGGTATCTCGGGAGGCGGGGGTTGCCCGACCGCCGTGCATGGTAGCAGAGCCCCGCCTGCCGCATCGCTTATCATCCAACCCTTCCCACACCTACGTATGGCCCCGGTCATCGAAGCGATACGGCAGGAACTCACGGCTCACGCGGACCCCGAGATCCGGAAGAGTTCAGGACGGTTCTTCAAGGAGGTGGTCCGGTGCTACGGGATGAAGACCGCAACCGTAACCTCGATTGCAAAGAAGCACTGGAAGGAGGTCAAAACCCGCGATAAGCAGGGGATCTTCCGGCTCTGCGAAGAACTCTACCGGTCGGGGATGATGGAGGAGGCGTTCGTCGTATCCGTATGGGCTCCGTTACTCGCCGACCGCTACGAACCCGGGGACATCGCCGTCTTCCGGCACTGGATCGAGACCTATATCACCAACTGGGCCACCTGTGACGGTCTCTGTAACCATGCCGTCGGGGACTTCATCGTACGATACCCGGAGCAGATTGAGGAACTGAAACGCTGGACGCAGTCGAAGAACCGCTGGATGCGGCGGTCGGCGGCTGTCTCGCTGATCGTGCCCGCGAAGCGCGGCATGTTCCTTGCCGAAGCCATCGAGATCGCCGACCTGCTCCTGACCGATACGGACGACATGGTGCAGAAAGGCTACGGGTGGCTCTTAAAGGAGGCGAGCCGGAAGCACACGGACAAGGTCTTCCGTTACGTTGTGGCGAACAAGAGGGATATGCCCAGGACGGCGCTCCGGTACGCCGTCGAGCTGATGCCGAAGGAACTCAGGGCAGAGGCGATGAAAAAAGACTGGTGAGTCGACGGCACAGGCAGGCAGCCGTGCGACGTCCGGACAGGAACAAAGCAGGGGCCCCGAGAGCCTGAAATTTTTGGAAAACTATTAATATACCAACATGGAAGTGTACTTCCACCAATGCAGAGAGACGATCAGACTACCGATGCTCCCCCGGAACGCCGTGCAAGGCGGCCGGTTGCGCTCCCCGGACGAGGCGGCACGGCTTACCCGGCGAACGAGCGGAGAGATGCAGACGAGAACCCGAACCCCGGCATACTGCTCTTCCTTCTCTTCACCATCTATCAGGTGCTCGACGAGTTTGAGGACGGAATTGTCCTCATCGACGAGGAGAACCGGGTCCGGTGGGTGAACGCGAGCATGTGGCAGTTCTTCGACCTGAACGAGGCCGATGTCACCGGGATGCCTGCCGGAGCGTTTACGCGTCAATTCATCACCCCGCTGATCGTGGATGCGGGTACGGTCACGACGACCCTCGCCGGGCCGGGCCGGGGCGAAAAGACCGCCCGCAACCGCGAGCTGCACATCTGCAAACCCAACGGAGAAGAGTGCTGGTTCGAATATACGAGCCGTCCGATGCGACTCTACCCGATGCGTCATAACAGGCTTGAGATCTACCGCAAGATCACGCGGTGGAAACTTGCTGAGCGGCACCTCGTCGAGAGTGAGGAGAGATACCGGACGCTCCTTGATAAAGGGAACGACGGCATCCTCGTCTTCGAACTCTCGCCGGAGTCCGTGCCGACACGGTTCGTCGAGGTGAACGAAGTCGCCTGCAAACGACTTGGCTACTCCCGCGATGAGCTGCTGGGGCTGTCACCGCTCGATATCGTCCCCCCGGAAAAGATCGGTGAAGTCCTCGCGCTCTTAAAGCAGTTCCGGCTGAACGACCGCATCCTCTACGAGAGCGAGCATGTCACGAAAGACGGGAGCCGCGTTCCGGTCGAGATCAACTCGCTCCGCTTTCCCCTGCAGGGAAAGACAACCGTCCTCTCGATCTCCCGCGACATCTCGGAACGCAGGAGGACAGAAGAGAGCCGAAGACAGGCATTCGACCAGATCGAACAGAACATCGAACAGTTCGCTACCCTCGGCGATCAGGTCCGCCAGCCCCTGCAGGTGATCACGGGACTCGCAAGGATGGACGACTCAAGGTACTCGGCAGAGATCGCCGGGCAGGCAGCCGTCATCAATGCTCTCATCGACCGGCTCGACCAGGGATGGATCGAATCGGAGAAGGTCCGCAGGTTCCTCCGGAGGCATTACTAGAGCGTCCCTCCCCACAAGGCAGTGCCGGAGAGATCAGGAGGAGGCGTGAAAAAACAGGGTACAGGGGTACCTACCCCTGCTCGCCTAGAACCTGACCCGGGGCGCCTCGGCTTCCCGCAGGTTCTGTTCCAGGGTCCAGAAGTACGCCTCGCCGTGGGCCACGCGGAAGACAGCAAGTTTGGGGTCGTCCGCGCCGGAGACCCCGATCCGGAGGAGCCACGGGCGCTCCTTGACGAGCCGCTTCTTCAGGGCCGCGTCCTCGAGGAACTCGACCGCTCCCGCGACCCGCATCATCGTTCCGGTGCCCTCGGGCGAGTAGAAGCAGAGCTCGACCTTCGGGTTCTTTGAGAGCTGCCGCCAGACACCCTTCGGGGTCCCGGTATGGTAATAGAACCCGGTCGCATCGGCAAACCACATGGCAAACGCCCGGACCCGGGGCTGGTCGCCGTCCATCGTCGCGATGTAGGTCACGGGATTGGCGTTTGCGAATTTCACGCAGTCGGAAAAGTCCATTCTCCTTCCTCGTACATCCATACGGAGAGTAGGTAAAAAATGGTTGCGGGAAAGATCAGGCGGAATCCGGCGGGAATACTTCGCGGGTCAGCGTCCGGACCTCGTCAAGCCACGACCTGCGCTCCCTATCGGTGCTCGTGACCATAACAGAGAACATCCGCCGGTGAACAACCGGGATCCCGCAGAACATGCAGATACAGTCCTTCCAGAGCCGTTCGAGGGGATCGCCGAAGACCTCGAGTTCCCTCTCTTGGGGCGTGTTCGAGGTATTGAAGACGAGTGCCGCTTTTGCCTTGAGCAGGCCCACCGGAACGGCCCTCTATGCCGCCCGGACCTGCCCCGCGTTAACGCCACTAACGGAGATTCACCACACTCCACGCAGGTTCGCTATCCCTGCAGAATGGCCTCACTTATCCGAAAGAACACATCTTTCCCGGCTTTAGATTTCACTACCCGCATGAATAGATTTTACATCTTACAAAGAGAAGATGAGTGTGATGAAGAGCCCTTTTCACATCATGATCATACCCACGCTCGGTTGTCCGTCCAAGTGCCACTACTGCTGGAGTTCTGATGAAGGGTCTCCGAAGATGAGTATCGAGACGGTCCGGGAGATAGCGGAGTGGCTCAAAGACTACCAGTCCGACCAGGTCACCATCACCTTCCACGGCGGAGAGCCGCTCCTCGCCGGTGCGGACTTTTACCGGCAGGCCCTCCCCATCCTCTCCGAGAGCCTGCACCACCTTTCACCGACGTTCGCCCTGCAGAGCAACCTCTGGAGGCTCACCCCGGAAATGGCTCAGATATTTGCAGAATACCATATTCCCATCGGCTCCAGCATCGACGGCCCCGAGGAGATCAACGACCTGCAGAGGGGGAAGGGCTATTTTGAAAAGACCATGCGGGGCTACGAGATCGCAAAAGCGAACGGACTTGAGGTCAGGTTTATCTGCACGTTCACCTGCAGGTCGGTCGAGCGTAAGGAGGAGATCTTCAACTTCTTCCTGCAGAGCGGGTTCCCACTCAAACTACACCCGGCGCTGCCGTCTCTCCGGAGCAATGACCCGAAAGAGTGGGCACTCGAGCCGGAGGCCTACGGGGAACTGCTGGTGTACCTCCTCGATAAGTACCTGGAGAACCTGGGCAGGATCGAGGTCATGAACATCAACGACCTCTGCAGGTGCATCTTTATCCGGCGCGGCACGGTCTGCACGTTCGTTGACTGCATGGGAACCACTCTTGCCGTCGGGCCGGACGGGAGCATATACCCATGCTACCGCTTCGTCGGGATGCCTGAGTACGTGATGGGGAACGTCTACGACCGCCCCACACGCGACGACCTCGCCCGATCGGACGCCTGGAAGCTCATGCACGCGTTCAAGGAGTACGTCGACCGTGAATGCGGAGAATGTCCCCACATCAGGTACTGCCGGGGCGGATGCCCCTACAATGCGATAGCGCCCACGAACGGCGAGATCAGGGGCGTCGATCCCCACTGCATCGCCTACAAGCGGATATTCGACGAGATCACCGACCGGCTGAACAACGAGATGTTCGGAGCCGCGGATATGGAGATGGGCGGGTTCGGCTCGCCGTTCGGGCGGAGGGCAAAGCCGGGGATCATGTCGATCCTGCAGACGATGGCGACGAAATAGGCGCCAGGACTCGCTGCGACGACCGGTCCTGTGCAGGAACTATAAAGGGGGAGAGCCTACTTCCCCGCCATGCACGGAACGGATCTCGCGGACAACAACCGGACAGCTGCAGGGGTGCTGCTCTTCCTGCTCCCGGTCCAGTTTATGACCGCTCTCATGGCCGGTGCGGCCATAGCACCCGGCTACAGCATCAGCCGGAATGCGATCAGCGATCTCGGCGTGATCGACGCGACGGCGTGGCTCTTCAACGCCTCCCGGATCATAGCGGGCCTCCTGAACATCATCGGCGGCTACTTACTCTACCGCTCCTACGGCAAAGGCTGGATTCTTGCCGTCTTCGTCCTCGCGGGCATCGGGGCAATCGGTGCCGCAGTCTTTACGCTGGATATTCCCGGCACCCATGGCGGGTCGGAGAGGATGATTGTGTATCCCGCATTGCTCTGGCTCACGGCGTTCGGGGGATATCTCATGGCGCCGCTTGCAGAGAAGCGGTGAGATGGACGAGCAGGACCCCAGCCCCGTCACTTCTTTCCCGTCGCCTTGAAAAACGTGTAGCAGAAGACCCCGTCCGGCCGAGAGGTGCGGTAGAGGTCCCCTATCCCCCGTTCCCAGTCCTCCCGGCTCATCATGCCACGGTTCACCACATCGTCCCCGACGCCCTCGACCATGGCAGTGAAGGTCAGTCTCGTGAACCCTTCCACGAGGTCCGGCCGGGACGCGTCCACGTAGACCATCCGCGGAGAGACGCGGACGTCGCGGTATCCGGCGCCGGCGACGAGCGGGTAGAGTTCTCTCCCGATCAGGGCGTTGCCGCCCATCTCCCGCTGGAGGTCGACAAGGCACCCGACTGCCCGGCGGGCATGGGCGCTGTCCGGGTGGAAGTACGCCGAGCCGTGATCCCCTTCGATCGCGGTGATCGTGCCGCCTTCCCTGAGAAGCGGGCGGAGGCATTCGAGCGCACGGCGGGGCTCCGCCAGGTGCTCGAGGACGAAACAGAGGAAGATGTGGTCGAAGCTCCCCGGCTCGTACCGGAGGTCGAAGAT
>JAENZF010000057.1:7243-12635 GCA_016841385.1 Methanobacteriota archaeon
CGAAACAGAGGAAGATGTGGTCGAAGCTCCCCGGCTCGTACCGGAGGTCGAAGATATCGCCGACCTCGAACGTGACGTTCGTGATCCCTTCTTCCAGCACGCGCTGTTTTGCCGCATCAAGCGAGGCTTCGGAGATGTCGATCGATGTGATCCGGGCCTCGGGGCTGTTCTGCGCGAGGATTACCGTCTGGGCGCCGGTGCCGCACCCGGCCTCAAGCACCCTTGATTCCGCCGGGTACCGGGTGTCGTCGTGGAGGAGCCCGGTCAGGGTCTCTGCCTGGTCGCTCAACCGCTCCGCTTCCCGCTCTGTGTACCCGTGGACATAGTTCCTGCCGCTCATCCCGCTTCCCTGCCTGCAGGAATCTATAGCACAAGTTCTGTATTAAGGCACCGGCGTGCGCATCCCTTCCGGCCCGCCGGTGCCATGTTACGCCCCCTCCGGAGCGTTGCACGCCGGTCGTACCACGATATCCGCAGCACGAACCGGAAAGCAAAGCGTTTTCAGGAAGAAGAACAGAGCCATTATATCTATAATAGTCCTGCAACGAGATCTCACGATAACCGGGAACGGGACAGGATGGGCCGAGACAAAACCGGACGGTACAGGGGTGTGAGCGGCCGTGTCTGATATCTTCATGATTTTCTTTCCAATACTGGTCGGTTCCTGTGTCATCTCGGCGCTCATCACCTACGGCCTCGGGACCTATGTTTTTGCGCGGAACCCTTCATCGGCGGTCAACCGCCTTTTCCTCGCGGTAACGCTCTCGGCAACCTACTGGGCCCTGGGGGAGTTCTTCATCTGGTATTCGGCCGGCTACGACGGTTGCCTGTTCTGGCTGAAGGCCAGCTCGTTCTGGCCCCTGGTCTTCGCGCTCACGGTCCATTTCACGCTCGCCTTCACCGGGCACCCCCTCATACAGGAGAAAAAGCACGGCATCATCCTCGTCGGCCTGTACCTGCCGGCCCTCCTCTTTGCCCTGATCGGGCTCTTCACCGACCTGATCTACGTAGTTACGTTCCGGTCCGGGACGGGGTACGTCTACATGCCAGCATCCGCAAACCCCATCTACCTGGCTGAGAGGGCTTACTGCGTCCTGGTAATAGCCTGGGCGGTATACGTCGGCATTTTGTCCTGGCGGAGCGCGCGCCCCGGAAGGATCCGGCGCCAGAACCGACTCTTCTGTATCGGCATAGCAACCGTCGTCGGTTTCGGAACTCTCTCCGGACTGGTCCTTCCGGCCTTCGGGATCTATACCGTCAATCTCGTTTTCATCGGGATCGTCGTATTCTCCCTCCTTATCGCCTATGCCGTCCACCGACACGGGCTGTTTACCCTGAGCCCCCAGGCGGCGGTCCCGGAGATCCTCAGGACGATGCCCGACGGCCTGGTCCTTGCCGATATGGACGGCAGGGTCATCACGGCGAACGCGTCGGCTGCGGAGGTCTTCGGCGTGGCCGAAGCCGATCTTCCCGGACAACCTGTCGGGAGGTTCATCTCCGATACGGTATATGCCTCGATCAGGACCGCCGTCACGGAGCAGGGGAGGTTTTCGGATCTCGAGGCGGTGCCTGACGGCAAGAAGGACCGCGTTCTCAGCATCGCCGGGGCACTTGTCAGGGACCCGGAGATGGAGCCTGCCGGAATCGTCCTGATCATCAGGGATATCACCGGCCGGAAAGCAGCCGAAACAGCCCTCCGGACGGCCAACCAGAAGTTATCCCTCTTATCCCAGCTGACATGCCACGACATCGGCAACGATGTCACAGCCCTTTCCTGGTACCTGAGCCTCCTTTCAGAGGACGGGATGCATCCTGACGGCGACGGGTATCTCTCCCGATCGGTCGAGGCCGTAGAGAAGATCAAGGAGCATCTCCAGTTCTCCCGCGAATACCAGATGATCGGCGTGTACGAGCCGGTCTGGCAACCGCTCGAACCGATGATCGCCCACGCCGTCAGCGGCATTCCACATCCGGGGGTCGAGATCCCCGCCCGGGTCGCTCTGGTGGAGATCTATGCCGACCCGCTTTCACCGAAAGCCGTGTACAATTTGCTCGAGAACGCACTCCGGCACGGGGGAGGCGTCACCAGGGTCCGTATAACAACCAATGAGCGGACCGACGGGACGCTCGTTGTGGCATTCGAGGACGACGGCGCAGGGGTCCGGGACGAGGAGAAGGAAAGGATTTTTAGCTACGGTTACGGAAAGAACACCGGTTTCGGGCTGGCCTTTTCCCGGGATATCCTCTCCGCAACCGATATCGGGATACGCGAGACCGGGACGGCGGGCACCGGGGCACGGTTTGAGATCCTTGTCCCTCCTCGGGCGTGGAGGCCGGTTGCAGGGGGAGAGCCCGGTCGAGGCCCGACGGATAGCCGGTGCCGGGGGCAGGAGACCGGCGAGGAAGGCTGAACGCAGGCAGGCGTGTGCGGGGACGTTCCCGCAGTCCATCCTCGAGGGCGAATCTCCCGTACGCGGCATCGTCTTCACACCCAGCCATACTCCGGGCCGGACAGACGAACCGGCTCTTACGGCCGGATGACGTACTCTTCGATGAGCCTCCAGGACCCGTCCTCCGTCATGATCTCGTTGGTCCAGGTGATCGCACGCGGATCGGTCGCATCCCGGATGAAACGCAGGTTGACCGCCGGATCCCCCATGGACTCCATGATGAGCCGGTCACCTTCCAGCCTCCCCCTGAACATCATGGAGATGCCGTTGCTGTCGACGGCCATGCCCCGGTACTCCTCTGCCCTCGCATCCCATCCCGCAATCCAGTGAGCCTTCCAGGCAACCACCTTCTCTCCTGCGACAAACTGGTCCTGCTCGAACCTGCAGGAGCGCCAGAGGCCGTTTATTATCCACTCGCAGTCCGCCCTGCCTCTGGCCTCCATCTCGGGCGACCCGGGACCCATACCGCCTGCTTTCACCCTGCCCGTCCAGGTCCCGTTCGGGTGGAACCGGGCAAGCGCCTCGGTCTCAGGTCCGGGTTCGTGTACTGTGGGCTCCCACCGGGCAGTCGTTCCCGCCGGTGTTTCTCTCTCGGTCATTCGCATCACCGCCCGGAGACGGGAACGTCGGCCCATATAAAGATCTGCCCGGACCGCATGCCGCCGGAAGCGGTCACAGGAGAGTATCGAAGGGGGCTCAGGGCATGCGATCGCCACGCAGAAGAGGCTGCGGTCGACAACCGCGACCACAAAGCACTTGGCGCTTCGCATGCCATCCATTTTACGGAGTCCAAGTCATTATGAGCCAATCGACTTCCCGATGCGGACAGCAGCATCCCTATGCGCTTGAAGAGCTCGGCTGGACGGAAGAACACGATGCAGCATTCTCAAAGTACACCGGCCCGTATGTGCCGGGCCGCGTGGCCTGCCGGCAGAAAACCGTATGGGACGTGCTCGTCGACGGCGGGTCCGTCACTGCCGGGATCTCCGGAGCACTGCGAAAACTCGGCCGCTTTCCCGCTGTGGGGGATTTTGTCGCATTACTCGACCAGCCGGAGGCCGGCACCTCGACGATCGTTGATATCCTCCCGCAGAAGACCCGCTTTGCACGGGGAACACCGGGACGTGATGGCGCCGATCAGGTCATTGCAGCGAATATCGACACGGTCTTTATCGTCACGGCCACCGGTCACGACCTCAACGCCCGTCGGATCGAACGCTACCTAGCGGTCGCCCACGCATCCGGTGCCCGCCCGGTCATCGTGATCAACAAATCCGATCTGGCGGACGACCCCGCAACGCTCGCCGATGAGATCGTTTCGGTCTCTCCCGGCATACCGGTAATTCCAATCAGCGCCGTGAGCGGGGAGGGAGTCGACCGGCTCGACCCGTATCTGTCGCCGCGAACAACGATCGCCCTCATCGGTTCATCGGGCGTCGGCAAGTCTACCCTGATCAACCGGCTCATGGGCCGTCCGGTGCAGGACACCTCGGATATCCGGGACTACGACGGCAAAGGGCGGCACACCACGACCGTCCGCCAGCTCTTCATCCTCGCCGGCGGGGCGCTCATGATAGACAACCCCGGTCTGCGGGAGGTCGGCATTGGTAAGGCATCTGCCGGTATCGCCGATACGTTCCCCGAGATTCTCGAACTGGCAGAAGGCTGCAGGTTCTCAGACTGCCGGCACGAACAGGAGCCCGGCTGTGCGGTGCAGGCGGCCGTCGCGGCCGGAACTCTCTCTGCAGCACGGCTGGACAGTTTCCAACGGCTCATGCGGGAACTCGCATTCGAACGGGATAAAGCGGAAATCGGGCTTGTGCAGCTCGAGAAGAAACGCTGGAAAGGAATCGCAAAACTCGCAAAGGATCTTGAGAAGACAAGAGGGAAGTAACGGCTGTCCGGTGCAGCACCGCGACTGCAAACCGGCCCCGGCATCCCCGGCGGGAAAGGAGGTCCCGTCGGGAGAGGAAAGGGATCTGCACCGTGAAAAACCGCTTCCCAGGCAGGAAGGTCAGTCGTTCTTCCGCAGAATGAAGAACTCATAGCCGTACTCGTCGGCATGCTCCCGGTAGACGGCTATCTCCCGCTCGGCGAACTCAATTTGCGCTTCCGCCTCGGGATTGCCGGCAACTGCCGGCCGCAGGTCTTCTATCCGCTTGAGGACCGGCATATAGTAGTTCTCCCACCACGCGGATTTCGGGAGCGGGAAGGTCGCGACGACCTCGTAGCCGGCAGATGCTGCGATCGCACAGGTCTCCGGAACGGTTTTGATATCCGGATAACAATCGTTCCAGAACGCCGCCGCCTCCGGCGAGGGATTTTCGGTGAACCACACGGCCTCTGTGAGGCAGAGATAGCCGCCCGGCCGGAGGAGCCGTTTCCACGAGGCCAGCCCCTTCGTAAACCCTATGATGAAGATCGAGCCTTCCGCCCAGAGGACGTCGAACGATGCGTCGGGAAACGGCAGGTCGTCCATCGAGGCCCGGACCGTGGTGATCCGGTCGCCCACCCCGGCCGATGCCGCGCTCCGGGCAAGTTGATCGAGGAACGGCTGGTGTATGTCGGTGGCGGTGATACGGCAGCCGGGGCAGGTCCGGGCCAGTTCGACCGTCTGCATCCCGGCCCCGCACCCGATATCCAGGATCTCCGGTTGGGCCGGGAGATCGGTCAGCATCGAAAAAGCTTTCCTCGTGCACGCGTTGCTTCCCGGCCCCTGGCGGGGCAGGCCCTCGTGCATGGTAAAAATGAAAGGGGTTTCCATGATGGGGATACGTGCGCCGTGCGACCCTATAAACCCGCACGGCACGAAGCGGCAGCCGTCCCGACCATCGTAAATATCATCGCCGCAGAGATCATGGGTATGGAGCGAAAGACCCCTGCCTCTGAACTCCGGGACCGTATGGAACGGTTCCGGCTCCGTATGGACGCGGAGAGCCCCT
>JAENZF010000058.1:0-1427 GCA_016841385.1 Methanobacteriota archaeon
TCGGGTTGCTCTCTCAACAAGTAAACTTGACTTACTCTTACGCAGATCTTGTTTCCTAGCCGGAAAGCCAAGGCTTACAAGAAATGGAGGAGCACCACTATACCGCCTGGTGATCATTTGTACGTCAATTTCGGAGGCTTTGTCCCGATCAGCACCGTCGACTGGCGGGGACGGGCGGCCTGCACCGTCTTCTTCAGGGGGTGCCCCGCGCGCTGCTTCTACTGCCATAACGTCGCCATCCAGGGCGGCGAGGATCTTCGCGACGCAGATGAGATCCTCGCGATGATCCGGGGTTCCCGCACGGTTGCAGGCGCCGTGGTCTTCTCCGGCGGAGAGCCGACCCTGCAGGGATCTGCGCTCATCCACCTCGCCGCCGCCGCCCGGAACATGGGGCTCTCCGTCGGCCTGCACACGAACGGCATCTTTCCCCGCGTGCTCGAAGAACTGACAGGCCGGCACCTGGTGGACATGATCGCGCTTGATATCAAGACCACGTGGGAGCGTTACGACGACCTCCTGGAACTTGCTGCCGCCGATGCAGTGAAGCAGTCGCTCGCCGTCTGCAAACGGGCGAAGGCCGACGGCAGCCTTGAGACCTGCGAGATCGTGGTCACCCTCTTCCGGGGCCGCGAGGAAGACCTTCCGTCCATCGCGGAGGCTACCCGCGGGCTGGACCTCGTGCTCCAGCAGGGTGTGGCTCCGGGGTTCGTCCCCCTGACCCGGCAGGAACTCGAGGCCGCAACGGCACCGCTCGGCCGCAAGGTCCGGATACGGACCCGGGAGGACGGCGAGGTCGGGTACGATCCGGAGCAGTAACCGTTTCGGTGACGTTAAGCATAATATCGTCGGGAACGCACGTTTATGGAGATAGTTGTGGCGGCCGCCACAACCTGCACCGCCGGGACCCTGCAGCCGGTCTCTTACCGGTGCGGCCCGCTGTTCTGGATACGATAGCATAACAAGGATGGAGGAACCCTGATGAAAGTCATTGGAATCGTTGGTATGCCGGCAAGCGGGAAAGGAGAGGTGTCACGGATCGCCCGGGACCTCGGGATTCCGGTTGTGGTCATGGGGGATGCGATACGGGAACGGGTGAAGGAGGCCGGGCTTCCGGCCACAGACGCAAACCTCGGTGCAATGTCGGCGAAGTTGCGCGCGGACCTCGGCATGGACGCCATCGCCCGGATCACCATCCCGGTCATCGAGGCAGAGTCCGCCCCGGTGGTCCTGGTGGACGGCATCAGGGGGGACTACGAGGTGGCTGCGTTCAAGGAGCACTTCCCCGACTTCATGCTCATCGGGATCGTCTCGTCGTTTGAGACGCGTTACCGGCGGCTCGCGAACCGGGGCCGGTCGGACGACTCCCTCACCGCCGGGGACCTCCGGGTCCGCGACGAGCGGGAACTCGGGTGGGGGCTCGGCCGGGC
>JAENZF010000058.1:1527-7137 GCA_016841385.1 Methanobacteriota archaeon
TGCGTCGAGAACATGATCAGCATCAGGGACTTCCTCTGCCGCTACCCCGAGGAGATCCTCGGTCTCACGGAGGGGATAGCGGGGATCGGGATCACGCTCGATATCGGGCACGCCAACACCAACGGCAAGGTCGATGCGTTCCTTGCGCATGTTAAAGAGATCAACCACCTGCACATCCACGACAACCACGGACAGTCGGACGAGCATCTGGCACTCGGTGACGGCACCATCTCCTGGGAGAAGGTCGGGCGGGTCGTCGCCCGCGACTACTCCGGCCCGGTCGTTATCGAGGGCCGGACGCTCGAAGAGGCAAAACGGAGCCTTGCAGCATTCAGGAAGTGGTTCGTATAGCCGGCGAGACCCTGCACGTCCACTTTCTCGGCACGGCGGGAGCGCTCCCGTCACCGCAACGGAGCCCCTCCTGCATCCTGATCCGGCGGGGCTCCGACACCCTGCTCTTTGATTGCGGGGAGGGCGCCCAGCAGCAGATGATGCGTGCCCGTACCGGGTTTACCGTGAACGCCATCTTCATCACCCACTGGCACGCCGACCATTTCCTCGGCGTCTTCGGGCTCGTCGAGACGCTCGCGTTCATGGGACGGACCGAGCCGCTCCCGATCTACGGCCCGCCCTGGGTCGGTGAGTTCGTCGACCTCGTGCTGAGGATCAGCCGCCACACCCGGGGTTTCCCCATCACCGCACACGCCCTCGAGCACGGTTCGGTCGTGCCCTTCAACGGCTACACCGTCCGGGCGTTTGCTGCTTCCCACGGCATCCCCGGGATTGGCTACGTTCTGGAGGAGGACGAGCGGCCCGGAAAGTTCAACCGCGAGCGGGCCATCGCGCTTGGCGTCCCGCCGGGCCCGCTCTTCGGGCGGCTGCAGCGCGGAGAAGCGGTTCGCATCGTCCGCGACGGCACCGAGACCGCCGTCCGGCCCATCGATGTGCTGGGAGAGCCGCGCCCGGGGAGGAGGGTCGTCTATACCGGGGACACGCGGCCGCTCCCGCACCAGCCCGATGTCGCGGCGATGATCCGGGACGCCGATCTCCTGATCCACGACGCCACGTTCGACGACCAGGAGAGCGGCCGCGCCCGGGAGGTCCTGCACTCCACTGCCGGGGAAGCCGGTGAGGCGGCGGTGGCCTTAAACGCCCGTATGCTTGCCCTGGTGCATATAAGCTCCCGTTATACGAGCACAGCAAACCATATACGCGATGCAAAGCGACAGTATGAGGGAGACGTGATTCTGCCGGCAGATCTGGCGGTTCTGGAGATCCCGTATCGGAGTTGATCGAGATGGACGGTGATAGTGATGGAGCAGGGCCTATCCAGCCAGAGCCGCCTGATCCTTACCGGTCTCGGCGCCCTGCTCGTCAGCGCCGCTGTCTCGAGCATAACGGGCATCTATCTTGGCTCAGTACGTGACGTCCTCGCGCTGATCCCCGGACTGATGGTGCTCCTGCCTTCGGCTATCCATATGCGGGGGAGCATCGCCGGAGTCTTTGCCTCGCGCCTCTCGTCGTCGATGCACCTCGGGGAGTTCTCCATCGATTTTCAGGAGGGCTGCATCCTCGGTGACAACATCCGTGCCTCGTTCGTGATAACCGTTCTCACGGCATTCGCTCTCGGCATCTTTGCCTACGCGGTGAGCCGTATCTTTGGATTTCCCGTGATAGGCATCACCGACCTCATGCTGATCTCGGTCACGAGCGGCGTTGTCGCGGGGCTTGTGGTGACGGGGATCACCCTGGTAGTCGCCCTTGCAAGTTACCGTTACGGTCTGGATCTCGACATGATCGCCGCCCCGACCGTCACCACCTTCGGGGATATCGTCACGCTCCCGATCCTGGTGCTCTCTGCGGTCTCCGTCATGCTCCTCTCCCCCTGGGCACGTCTGGTGCTCAGTGCGGTCGTGGTCGCTGCTGCCCTCATCGCCATCTTCTACACCCGGCGGCGCCCGGAGGGGATCGGGCCGATTGTCCGGGAGAACCTCTCTCTCCTCATCCCGCTCAGCGTCCTCGGCACGCTGGCCGGTCTGATCTACGCGCTCAACCTCGACCGTCTGGTGGCGCTCGCGGTCTTTCTCGTCCTGATACCGCCGTTCATGGGCGGTCTCGGGTCGATCGGTGGGATCCTCGGATCGCGCCTCTCGACGAGGATGCACACAGGCGAGCTCAACCCCTCGTTCCTCCCCGAGCGCGGCGTTGTGCATCATTTTATTATTTCCTATCTCTATACGTTGATACTGCTTCCACTGCTAGCGCTCATCGCGCATGGTGCGGCGGTGCTCATGGGGTTGAACAGCCCCGGCCTCGGGATGCTGGTCACTATCAGCCTTGTGGCGGGTCTGGTTGTCATGACACTGGTGAACGGCGTGGCGTACGTCACCGCGAGCCTTTCATTCCGGTACGGTCTTGATCCCGACAACTTCGGAATCCCTGTCGTCACAAGCCTGATCGACCTGATCGGTGCAGCTGCGCTCGTGGCAGTGATAGGCCTGCTGTTGTAGTGAAAGAACATGAGAACGACGGTTAACAGACCATGATGGAACATGAATACCAGCCGATCAGCTTCAAAGACGTCCTGATCGAGATGAAGGATGTCTCGGAGCTGATGGTTGATCTCTCTTACTCCGCGATACTCTTCGACAGCAAAGAGATAGCGCTCGAAGTGATCAATCTCGAGGAGAGCATGAATAAACTGGTCTACCAGGCCAGAATTCAGAGCGTTCTTGCCGCGAGAAGGATCGAAGAGGCAGAGGCGATGAGCGGCATGCTCCAGGTGGCCGAGGCCGCAGAGAGGATTGCGAACTCGGCTTCGGATATAGCAAAACTCATCCTGAAAGATATCAGGTTTCCGGCAAAACTCAAGCGCGTCTTCCCCGAGGCCGAAGAGATCGTCACCCGGGTCATCGTCAGCCAGGGAAGCGAGCTTGCCGGCCGCACGCTCGGCGACCTCAAAGTCCAGAGCACGACGGGTATGCAGGTGATTGCCATCCGGCGTGGAAAGGGCTGGATCTATGACCCCGACAAAGCCACCCGGATGGAGAGCGGAGACATCCTGATATCGCGGGGCCCGGAAGCCGGGGAGGATATCCTCTCCCTGATGGCGGGGACGATGGAGCGCCCCCGGGGCGAACCCTCGCATGCGGGTGAGGTCGACGACCTTGACCGGGCGGTTCAACTCATCATCGAGATGAAGAACCTCTCGGAGCTCTCTGTCGGGCTGGCGTACACCTCGCTGCTCTTCGATAACAAGGAGGTGGCGCACGAGGTGGTCGCCCTTGATTCGACGCTCGATGATATGCGCTACGATCTGGACCTCTGGATCCTCGAGGCGGCACGAAAGATCGACGATGTGCGCTACCTCCGGGGCCTTCTGTATATGTCCTCGTTCGCGCAGGCCATCAGCGATTCGGCCCACTCCATCGTCGACGTCATCCTGCGTGACATCGAGATCCCGCCGGTCTTTAAGAAGATAGTCCGGGAGTCGGATGAGATCATCACGCGGGTGCCTGTGGCAGAGTCGTCGCCGCTCGTGGCGAGGACCCTCAAGGAGGCCTCGCTCGGAACGGTGACCGGGATGGTCGTGCTCGCCATCAAGCACGGTGATCGCTGGGTCTACCGCCCCGGGAAGGGTGTCCGGCTTGAGAGCGGTGATATTATTATTGCGAAGGGCAGACGGGACGGTGAGTGCCGGCTGTATGAACTCGCCGGCTACACCGTCGAGGCGCCCGAAGAATGATCAGGTGAACTACTATGGGAGATACAAAAGATACGATTGTTTACCGCCTCGGCGCAAACTGTGATCTCGACGAGGTGGAGGAAGGAAAGAGCTACCTGGGACGGGTGCAGGGTTTTGCCCCGTTCGGCGTCTTTGTCCAACTCAACGACCGGGTCAAGGGGCTCGTTCATAAGAGCAACGTGAAGATGCAGCACGAGGAACGCGATCCGATCATCGTTCATGTCCTGCAGATCCGGAGCAACGGCAACATCGACCTCGAGGAGGTCACGCCGACCGTCTACCAGACAGAGAACGTGACCAAGAAGACGACGAGTGTGCTTCTTGCCGATATCGGGAAGAAGATCGGCAGGACGGTGCTGGTCGAAGGCGAGATCGCCCAGATCAAGCAGACGTCGGGGCCGACGATCTTCACCATCGTGGACGAGTCCGGCACCGCGAACGGCGCCGCGTTCATCGAGGCGGGCGTCCGCGCATATCCCGAGGTCAAACTCGGGGATCTCGTCGCCCTCACGGGTGAGGTGATGCAACGCAACAACCAGCTCCAGATCGAGGTCGCGTCCATGGCGGTCCTGGAGCCGGAGGATGCGGCACTGGTCAGGGAGCGTATCGATGCGGCGCTCGATGAGCGTGCGGAACCATCCGACCTCCCGTTCCTCGTGGAGAGTGAGGTTCTCGAAGCCCTCAGGCCACAGATGCGCCAGGTTGCAAAGGAGATCAGGAAAGCGGTCCTGACCGCCCGGCCGATCATCCTCCGGCACCACGCGGATGCCGACGGCATATGCGCCGCCGTTGCTATCGAGCAGGCGGTGACCGCACTGCTGCGGGAGAGCGGCGGAGACTTCGATGCGGAGTTCTTCCTCTTCAAGCGGTCCCCGTCCAAGGCTCCGTTCTATGAGATCGAGGATATCACGCGGGACCTTGACTTTGCCCTCAAGGACAACGTCCGTTACGGGCAGAAGATGCCGATGGTCCTCCTGATGGACAACGGGTCCACCGAGGAGGATATGCCGTCGCTGAAGGTGACCCGGATCTTCGGTCTCCCGGTGATGGTCGTGGACCACCACCACCCAGACGAGATCGTGGACGATTACCTGATCGGACACGTCAACCCCTATCATGTGGGTGGCGATTACGGGATCACCGCCGGGATGCTGGGGACGGAGGTCGCCCGCATGGTCAATCCGGCAGTCGAGGACCAGATCCGGCACCTGCCGGCGATCGCGGGGCTCGGTGACCGGAGCGAAGCGCCTGAACGTGTCCGCTACCTCGCGCTGGCCGCGCCTGAGTACTCGGAGGACGATTGCCGCGCGATCGCGCTGGCGCTCGACTACGAGCAGTTCTGGCTCCGGTTCAGCGACGGGAGGGAGATCGTCAAGAATATCCTGAACCTCGCCGGTGACTCCGGACGCCATAAAAAGTTCGTCGATCTGCTGGTCGAAGAAGCAAATCACGCGATCGAAGAGCAGCTCGAAGCCATCATGCCCCATGTCAAGAGCCGGGTGCTCGAAAACGGCGCCCACCTCTTCATGCTCGATGTGGAGCTGTTTGCCCACCGGTTCACGTTCCCACCGCCCGGCAAGACCTCGGGAGAGGTGCATGACCGGCTGGTCCGGGCGCACCCGGGAGAACCGGTCGTCACGATTGGGTTCGGGCCGGACTTTGCCGTCCTGCGTTCCCGGGGCGTCATGATGAACATCCCGCAGATGGTACGCGAACTCCATAGCGAGATCTCCGGCGGGGGAGTGAGCGGCGGCGGCCACCTTGTCGTCGGGAGCATCAAGTTCGTGGAGGGTATGCGTGATGTGGTGGTCGATAACCTGATCCGGAAGATTGGTGAAGCACCAATCTGATCGCTACTTCTTTCT
>JAENZF010000058.1:7237-12499 GCA_016841385.1 Methanobacteriota archaeon
CGATAACCTGATCCGGAAGATTGGTGAAGCACCAATCTGATCGCTACTTCTTTCTCGTTTGGCGGGCATTCTCGCCGGTATTACGCTACTGCCGATATCGGGTAGTGCCCTACGAAACAACTGATAATGACTTTGTTGAGATCGCATCCGGGTGTTCCCGATTGATTGCAACCCGGGGCACGGCTTTCCATTGGGTATCGCCATGACTGCCCCCGCCCCTGGGGCGGGGGAGGAGGCCGGAGGCCGGGCGGGGTGTGGGGGTTATGGGTATCCCATTATACGGTGGAGACAGGGGAGGGGGAGACCCCCTCCCCGTCAGCCCCACCCCCGCGAGGCGATATCCCCACGGTCCACTGCATGAGGACATGCCCGGGGTGATTCCTCATCAGGGGTCTGTTTTTCATCGGGTATGCTTCCATATGAACGCGGGTTGATGCGCAACGTAATTCGGTCGGATCCTCTGAGATCAATTATCAGTTATATGCTGGAGCACTACCCGATATCGGCAAAGCCGATCTCCGTCTGGAAACCAGGCGGGTATTCGCGCCGGGACCGGCCACGATAGGGGGCCTTCCGGGTGCCAGTGTTGCACCTCCGGGTCACTGCACCAGCATCTCGTTTTTGGAGGTTCACCGCTGTGCAACAGTTTGGTACCGCCACGTTGTGAGGCAGTACCAGGTAGTTAACCCCTGGTGCGATTTTGACAACGACCGAAATATAAAAATATGGTTATGCCAAACAGGAGTCCTCATGGCAGGAAACCGATGGACATGGAGGGCCCTCCTGGTCGTGTTGCTTGTGGTGGCAACGGCTGTTGTGCTCCCCGTAGCGGCCCAGAGTTCAGCATCTGCGGAACCTCTGACCTGGACTCTCCCTCCGACGCCCGACGAGAATCCGGAGGAGACCCCGACGGAGATCCCGGAGGAGACCCCGGTAGAGACTCTGGACAACGAGACCCCGGTAGAGACCTTAGACGACGAGACTCTGGCCGAGACCCCGGTAGAGACCCTGACGGAGATCCCGGAGGAGACCCTGGACGACGAGGCCACCAACGAGACCGTCAACGGGACTCTGGACAACGAGACAACCAACGCGACTGTCAACGGAACCCCGGACAACGAGACAATCAACGAGACTGCTATGGAGACCGAACCCCCCATCATCATCGGAACGGATGAGGTGACGATGGAAACGACGCCGGCAGAGACTCTCTCGACGGAGCTGCCGACGTTCACGCCGATACAGGCAGCACAGGTTAACGCAAGCCCGACACCGGCAGCTCCCCTCTCGCTCATCGGCGTCATCCTGGCCGTTGCAGTTGCCGGGCTCCTCGTCGTGATCCGGAGGAACCGGAGGTGATGGCGGAACGCCGGGCGACCCCGGCAGAAGTGGTGAGAGCAGCAACCGGAGCATGAAACCGGTCCCCACACCGGGCGGCGTCGGGGGGGCGTCGGGGATGACCCATCCCTATCTCTCCGGCATCTGCGCTGGCGATGGCCGTTCACGCTGTCCGGGTTGCGGATCATGCTCCTCACCCCACCGATCGACACGACGATGCCTAATTATATACAACGATTTGTATACATACCTTAAGATTCTACAGCAACAAATGGGTAGATATAAATATTGATCTGGACAAAAAGCACTTGCTCACGAGGGAATCAGTCGATGTCGACAAAGGACCGTATTAAAGAAAAATATAGCGATACCCAGCGTAAGATCCTGTACCATCTCAAGTCCGGGTTAAGAGCAGGCAAATCCTACTTCAAATCCAAGTATATTGCAACCGATCTGGGCCTTTCCCCGAAAGAGGTCGGCATCAACCTTGCTATCCTCTCGGAGATCTGTGATGAGCTGGATATCAGGCGCTGGAGTTACTCGAACAGTACGACGTGGCGTGTTACCTCCCGTGCATCATAATTTTATTCTGGAACGCCGTACTCTATGGCATGAAGATCATTGAGTTCGAAGCACCCGTTGAATTTGTGGCCACCATCAACGACCACAAAGACTGCCTCATGTCCCAGGACAAGAGCCATGAGAACCCGGATGTGCTCTGGTTCAACATCGATGTCCCCAAAGGGCACGGCGTACGGGCCGGAGATCGGGTCAGGGTTACCGTCGAAAAGATCTGAATTTAGAGGTATCCGGGGAGCGTCTCCAGGGTGATGCGGTATGAATCAACCTCATTCACGCTGACGATGAGGTAGAAGTCCTTACCCCCCCTCTCGACGTTTTTGATGATGCTGCCTGGATAGTGCAGGTCAGCCCCTTCTACGATGGTTCCGCTCTCGAGCTCCACCAGTGCCATCCGAAAGTGTGCCGCCTCGGGCCTTACCGTTGCAGAGACGCTGCAGTTAAGTCTCCACACCGCGTACGGCACGTGGAATGCCTCGGTGATGCCTCCTCGTCCCTCCTCGATGTAAGCGAACGGGATGATCTCCTGAGGACCCTTCCAGGGCGGGTCGGAACCTCCGTAGAGCGTGAGGTTGCCGGGGAGGTGACAGCAGGGGTAATCCCAGACTCTGGTCACATAGGAGAGCCTGGCGGGTTCGAGCGGCACGGGCGATGTCGGTGCGGGGGGAGCGGTGACAGAAGGTGTCGGGGTTGGGCTTTCCGGAATCTCTGACCCGGCCTCCGCTATGGGCGGGCGAAATACCAGTGCTATTGCGGAGACAATAATCAGGGCGGCAAGAATGGTGAAGACGTCGCCTTTATCCACAGGTGTAAAGGGATGTGTAAGGTAAAAGACCTTCGGGTTTGACTTCATATCCTCGCCCATAGACCGTCGAGGATTGCCGTTCGAGGTCCGAATTATCCCGGTTTCACCATGTTTTTCCTCTCCGTTGAGATTCTAAAACGGAACCGTTAATACGGAGACGATACCACCGTCCTGATGAGAGCATGGAAATCACTGAGGTGCGCATGTGGGTGATATTTTATCTGCTCTCCTTCGTGGTGCTCCTTGTAGCGATCTTCATCACAACCCAGAACGACAGCCAGCTCTGGGTCAGTCTCATGCTCATCATCATCGTCGTCGGTGTAAACTTCTTCCTGCTCTTCTCCGAGTTGAAGCGCTACCAGGCCCGGAAGGCCTTCATGCACCGGATGTCGAAGTTCGACGAGACCGCGACGGAAAAAGACTCTTCCGGCAACCGCTGGTAAGATTCAATCGGTAGGGCCGCGTTACGCGGCCTTGCGCAGTATCTTCTGCATGGCGTTATACGGCGTAAAGAGGTGCTCCACCTCTCTTGCCAGGTACTCGGTCTTGCCTATGACATAGTAGCCGTCGACGGCAAGTGCAGAGTAAAAAAGGTGCGTAAGGTCGTTCTTCTGCTTCTCGGTGAAGTAGATGGTGACGTTCCGGCAGGTGACGGCGTCAAGGTATCGTGTGATGGGAGCGCCCGACATCAGGTCGTGCTGACGGAACTTAACGAGGTCCTTGATGTGGGGACGGACCTCGAACGTGCCGTCATCGTGGCTGATAAAGTGCTTGCGGATTCTCTTCTCGTCCACATTCTCGAGCGCCTTTCTATCATAGATCCCGGCCGTGGCCTTCTGTAGCACCACGGTGTCGATATCGGTCGCATATATCGTTACGCCGACATCTTTATGGAATGCCATCAGTTCGTGCACGAGGATGGCGATCGAGTAAGGCTCTTCACCCGTGGCGCAGCCGGCGCACCAGATCCTGATCGACCTCCTGCGGCGGGCCAGGTCCGGCAGTATCTCCCGCCGCATTACTTCAAAGACTTCCGGGTCCCGGAAAAATTTGGTGACGTTGATGGTGAGAGCGTTCCTAAGCAGGTCGAGTTCCTGCGGATTTTCGAGGAGGTACTTATGATAGGCCTCGAAATCTGCGGTGTTTGTCAGACGCATCCGGGAGAGGATGCGCCGTTTGATGTAGTCCTCCTTATAACTCGAGCACTTGATCCGGATCAGTCTCTCGATGCTCTTCTGGAGCGACATAAACGCATCCATGAGGTAATCTTCACCGGCGTTGATTTATGGGGCGTTCTGGTAGTATCCAAGGTCGCTGATCACTTTCTGAACGTCGAGCCAGATGATAAGGGTCTTTGTTTTCTCATCTTCTTCGTCCCCTATCTTAATGACTGCTTTGACATAACCGCTGATGGATGATGTGATGCCGTCATTGATACGTTCGATCTGGTCGTTACGGATTGAAATGACACTATGAACGTCATCGACGATAATCCCTACGTTCGACCCGCTTGCCACATCCGGCATCAGCACGACGATCTTTCGGTTCTCGGTTCCCTCGGACTCGGGAAGCCCGAGAAGGTCTCTGAGGTCGATGATGTTTGTTATCTCGCCCCGCAGGTTGATGATGCCCGCAAGGTATTCGGGAGCACGGGGAAGGGGAGTGATCGGCATCATCTCCACGATCTCTCGTGCTATCTGGATATCCAGTGCGTAGTGCTCTTCCCCGAGCTGGAACTCTACCACGTCTACGGATGCTGCCATCGTCTCCTCCTTTTAGTTGATCTTGAACTGCATCATTGCCTTCTTGAGCTGTTCGGCCATACCTGCCAGTTCGTGGGATGCGCTCCCGACCTCCTCGATTGATGCGCTGACCTCTTCCGCGAGTGCCGCCATATCCTCGGTGCGGTCCAGGCTCTCCTTGGTCATGTGGGTGGACTCGTCCATCTTCTGCATGACGTTGTTGGTGGAGCCTGCCTGGTCTTCGGTGGCCTTTGTGATCTCGGTGATGCCGTGGGCGACCACTTCGACACCGTTGACGATCCGGTTTAAGCCCTCGATGACCTTGTTGACGCTCTCGATGCCCGCCTGGATCTCCTGGTGGGACGCCTGCATCGAGCCTGTGGTCTTTTCGGTGCTTGCCTGGATCGTCCGGATAAGGTCCTCGATATCCTGGCTCGCCCGCTTGGACTCCCCGGCAAGGTTTCTGATCTCGCCTGCGACCACGGCGAACCCGCGGCCGTGCTCCCCGGCGCGAGCGGCCTCGATTGCGGCGTTCAGCGCAAGGAGGTTGGTCTGGTTGGCGATGTCGGCGATCAACTTGACGATGTTGTTGATCTCCCGCATCTGGTTGTTGAGGGTGCTGATCTCGTCCACGGTCTGTTTGGAGATCCCCTCGACGAGAAGCATCTTCTTCGCTGCGATTTCACCGAGAGAGGCTGCATTGTCTCCCTCCTTCGACGCCTTCGAGGCCTGCTCCATGACCTCCTGCGATGTGCTTGCGATCTCCTCGATGGACGCCGAAAGGTCGTTGATATCTGT
>JAENZF010000059.1 GCA_016841385.1 Methanobacteriota archaeon
GGTGCGCTCGCGGCGATGGCCGCCTGCGGTCTCGGGCTCCTGTGCCGTGGGGTGAGGAGGGAATGAAGCCTGCAGCGCTCGTCGCCGCGAGTGCGGTCTTCTTCTCGTTCTGGGCGACGATGCCGGTCTCGATCCTCTCCAGCGGAGCCCTGGGCGCCCGGACCGTCATACTCGCGTTATCGCTCGTCTCGCTGAACGGCACGGTTCTGTTCCTGCGGGCGATGCGGCGGGAGTCGCCCCGGTGGTACCGGGGTATCCCATTCGCAGCCGTCTGTGCCGTTCTTGTGCTCTGGACGGGAATTGTGGAGTGGGTCGTAACTGTTCCCGATATCGCGAACCGCGCCTTCCTGTTCCTGCTTCCTCCGGCCGCAGCACTGTTCCTCTCCTCCTTCCCGGACGGCTGCCGGAGCACGGTGCGGATGCCGATCGCGGTCTCCGCTCTTGTCAGCGTCCCATCCCTCATCCTGGCCTGTAGCGCGTTCTCCACCCTTATTGCTCCCCGGGTGTCTATACCGGGTTTCATTGGGGCTGCCGCGGTCGTGTATATGCTCCTCCTCATGCCGCTCACCGGGGTGCTCCTTGTCGTGACGGGGGCGGCCTGCCGGTGACGAAGCCGATGGCGCTCGGGATTCTTCTCGTCCTCCCCTGCACCGCCGGGTGAAGGATAGTATGTGTCCTGACGCAGGCCGGGAGTCCGCTCCCCCCCTGTTTCCCGGCGTGGGTGGAGCACCTGATTGACAGATTCTCAAAACGAGTGCCGCAGACTCAAGGTTCAAAAGCGTAGCGCAACGGAATATAAAAGTGAGTTAGTGATTGCGACACCGGGCCGGTGCCGGGATTTGATGAATGCCACCGTCCTCATGGCGGTAGCCGTCCCGTGAAGGGGTATTCCGGATGAATGGGTTTTTCTCGGGAGATTCAGTCACAAAAATCACGTAAATGAGCCCATTCCTCTCCGGAAAGAATAGGAGAAATAATGTGGGAGTCCGGAAGAATAATTACCTGAGCCCAATGGAAATCTCCCACGGCATCGAGTTGTTCCTTCGCCTCTTTCTCGCGTACTTACTGGTGGAGTTTGTTCTCCAGCCATATCCGAGGGGGATAGATCGGTTCAGGGACGGCTGGCGCTCCAGGTACCTTGTATACCATGCCTTCGTGGCCGGAGGACTGACATTTCTCTTTGCGAACCTCTGGAACATTGTATTCGTCCTGAAAGACCCGTCTTCACTCCCGGGGCTTCTTCCCGGGTTCCGGGACGCCCTGCTGTACGCTTTCGTCCTTGTTGCGGTCGCGCACTTCGTCATCGACGGCGTGCTGCCTAACCTGATGGCGGGCCTTCGAGAGAGGATGAACCGTGGAGAAGATCCGGATGCTACAGGCATAATTCCTGAAGAACCTGTTCTGATGGGTTTTCTTGCCCATCTGGCGGTTCTCTTCATCGTTCTGGTGCAACTCTCTCCACAGACCCCGGTCCCATACCCGTTCGGCAGCCCGATTGAGCTGATCCGGATCTGGATCGTCATCATCGCATTCCTTCTGGTTCTCCATCCTGGTGGGATGCTGGTCGGTAGCATCATCCGGTCCTGGCGAAAGGATATAGACACTTTAGAAGAAGGGGGCCTGGATCACGCCGGCCGTTTGATCGGATATGTCGAGCGGGTCATGATTGTGACGTTTATCCTGGTGAACGAGTACACGGCGATCGGGTTCCTCATAGCAGCAAAAGGGCTTTTCAGGATCAACGACTCGAAGCGATCGGAGTACATCATCGTAGGAACGATGGTGAGCTTCGCAATCGCGGTCCTGATCGGAGCGGCCGCCGGTTACCTGGTATACCAGGGTGGGATCGAGCAGTTCGCTTTGTATCTTTCAGAACTCCTTCTGGGACCGTAGATGTGGAGTATCCGGTTCCCATTTGTTATTCGTGGGAGTGCCGGGCTCAACCATCACGGATATGAATAATTTTATTCATAATTACTAAATATGAATTAATAACCTTATATTTACCATATATGAGTAGATATATTCATCTTGTGAGAACATGAGTAAATATATTCATGTCTGCTGACAACGAACCTTGAAGAGAAGGCAACGATGACACCATGACGGGAAGAAGAGTTTACGCTGTTCTCACGGGGGATCTGGTCCGCTCCAGAGTTATCAAAGATGCGTGCGGTGACGAGTGTATATGCCGCCTGAAGGAGGTATTGGCAGAGATCGGGAAGGACTACGTAGCGCCGTTCTCGATATTCCGCGGAGACAGTTTTCAGGGCGTCTCTTCGGATCCCGGAGAGGCACTGAGGGATGCAGTCCTCCTGCGCCTCAAGCTCATCGCCGGGTTCGATCGCGACAACAGCGCTCTCCGGCTGGATGCAAGGGTTGCGGTCGGGATCGGGACCATCCGCTACCTGCCGGCAGATGGTTCGGCCGGAGAGGGGGACGGCGAGGCATTCCGGCTCTCCGGACTCGAACTGGACGCCATGAAGAAAGCCGGGCGCGGTATCATCGTAACGACCCCCTGGGAGGACGTTAATGAGACGCTCTCGATCTTCTGCGACGTCGTGGATAGCATCATCGACGGATACACGAAGAGGCAGGCCGAAGCCGTGATGCTGACGCTCGAGGGGCTCACACAGAAGGAGATCGGGGACCGGATCGGCACAAGCCAGTCTGCGGTATCGTATCGCCTGAAGGGGACGGGTTATGACCTCATCCAAAAGATCCTCGAATGGTACCGGTTGCAGATCCGGGAGCAGTTGGACTAACTGTGCTGATTCTCGGAATATAGCATTACAAAGACGTAATGCCTGGAATTGCTCTGAAAAAGAGGTTTTGTTGGGATTTTCGGTACGTACAGATCATCGAATTTACTATATTTCACCTGCCGGTACCGGGTTAAATTGTACTAGAGAGGTCTGTACCGGAGCAGGCGACGGACCCCCAGGCACCTCCGCGGTATAGATCTCCCACGGGCCGGTGTTGTTGCCCATCCAGACGATCGTTCCTTCGGAGATGTCCGGGTAGGTCTGTTGATACGGATCCTGGGTGACCGGCGTTTCCACTCCGGTGCTGACATCGTACAGGTAGATGTCAAGGTTTCCGTTCCGCCAGTCTGAGTAGACCACATGGTTCCCGTCGACCGCGACAGCATCAGGATTTGCGGATTCACTGGTTATCTGCGTCATGTTCTCTGCCAGTACGTCATAGAGGTACACGGCGGTCTGATTACCGCGGGCGTTGATCCAGGCGACGTAGTTGCCGTCACTCGAGACATCAGGAAAACCATCGTCACCCGAATCGCCCAGAAGTCTTGTTCTTGGCTGCTCAAGGGTCAGTACTGCGATGTCGAGGTCTCCTTCCTCGGTTTCATTATCCCCCCAGATTAGCGTGTTTCCACCAATGTCGGCCCAGAGCTGCAGATATGGATCGGCGGTCACAGTCGTGCTGTTCCCGCTTGTAATATCATAGATGTATACGTCGCCCAATTCGTCCCCATCTATCCAGACAACGTAGTTTTGTGAAACACCCGGGAATCCGGGCGCCCCTGAACCGTCCGTCACCTGTTGCAGATTTCCTGAGGCGATGTCGTAGAGGAACAGAATATCCCCTTCTGCCTGCGGACTTTCGCCCGTCCACACGACGCTGTTCCCATCGGTGGCAAGTTCGTACGGCAAACCGAGAGGAATCGACGCTGCATCGGATATGGTTGAAGTGTTTCCCGATGTACTGTCGTAGAACTGCACCGAGGCTGAGCTGTCGTCAACCCAGACGATATAGTTCCCTGATATCGCTGGGAACAGCTTATCCCCCGGGCCGCTTGAAACCTGCACCCCGGCACCTGTCGAAGCGTTCTGCGGGGTCAGGGTAGGCTGCACCGCCGGCGGTTGCAGAGGCGCGACTGTCGACGGTAGCGTTGGCGCGGCCGTTGGTGCGACCGTTGGCGGTTGCGTTGGGGGTTCCGTTGGCATAACCGTTGGCATTGGCGTTGGGGGTTCCGTTGGCGGTTGCGTAGGTTCGACCGTTGATGTTGGCGGAATTTCGACTATTGGCTGGTCCGGAGGTGCGGCTACTTGCGGTCGCGTAGGTGTGACCGTCGGTGTTGGCGGTGGCGGAGGTTCGACTACCGGCGGTTGATCCGGTTGCACGGGGCTAATAATCTGTGCCGAAGCGAGTCCCGTCGCACAAATGACGGCGATGACGATAATAGCGGCGGTCATCGCCCTGAAAGATGTAATTCTCATACGTTTCACCTTCCTCGACTGTTGCCGGTTCCCCATCTCTTGAGAGGTGGGAGAGCCCTGTGCATGCGACCACGATCCCGCGTGCGTTGGTCTTGTGCAGACAGGTGAATGGTGTTATCACCGTTTCCCGGGTATCTCCGCTGCGCCGGATGCGCGTATGTCTCGTTAACCGTTCTCAAAAGGGAAGAGGTGCCTGCAGGCGATGTAGGGTGAAAATGTCCACGGTATCAATGATCCCACGCTGCGGCAGGATAGAGGAGAGAGTATATATAACTGACTGCGCCGGTCTTTGGGATTCAGGACCCGTGGTGGTGCCCGGCCATCGAATATGTCCGTATAATCGCGAAAGATGATTGAGGGACACAAAACCTCCATTTCACGGGGCAGGATGCCGGTATGGAGCGTTCCTGCCAGTAGGCCGCTACGCGCCTTCATCCGGGCAGTCCCGGGGCCGAGATCGACGCCGGGGTCAAAAAGGAAAAATTGGCGATCCTATTGGGCAAGGATCTTCTGTTTCTCCTGCTGGAATTCTTCCTCCGTCAGGCCTCCCATCTGCTTCAGCTCAACCAGTTGTTTGAGTTGAGCCATCTTCTGCTCCTGGGTGACGCCTGTCTGGGCAGACACGGGAGCGGGTGGTGCCTGTATCTGCTCCTCGCCTGGTACCATCTGTTGCGATTGCGCTTCTTTCTCCATCTCTCTATGCTGTATCCGCTTATTGACAGCATGGGAAGTAGCGGTGGCCGTTCCGGCGACCACCGCTGTACGAGCCACGGTGCCGATAAGGCCAGGTCGACCGGCTCTCATGATATGTCTCCTCCGATGATCTTCATACTTCGTTCAGCTCGCTGTACTGCCGCCGGCTGCTCCCTGTTCCCCGGGTCTCCATGCAAGCGCGGCATCCACCACTTCTTTTTTGATGCGTTCGCCCGCGATCACCCTTCCTTGGGCGTTCAGAACAGCGTCCCGGAATCTCTTCGCCCATAGATGTTCGAACAGGAGTAGTGCCGCAGAGCTGTTGTTCTCCACGATCTCGCTGACCTTCTGGATATCCTCTTCTGCGAGGAGTGTATTCGTATCCCGTGCGAGCGGGGCGAATGCACTTGCTGCATCCTGTTGAAGGTCGTTTAGTTCCATCACGCTGACGTTGCCCTGATCGTCTTTCCGCACAAAGACCAGGTCGATGATTCGGATGACGCCCGCATCAACCACCTCACGCAACGCCGGGATAATCTCGCCTTTGAACTGGTTTCCCGGGAATTCGATGACCATATATTCTACCGGACCAAGAGACATAGCGCACCTCCAGAGCAGGATGCTGGTTCGACTATATAACTCAACCTGTTGCACGGCACCCGGGCGTATCTATGTCTCTGCGCCGCTCCTGAGATGGGACAGGCACCTCTCCCCGGGGGTTTCGCCATCCCGGAGGTCGCCGTCCGCATCAAAAGACTACCCGGACGAACCCGAGAGCCACGAGCAGGAGGAAGACGGTGATGAGAACCCATCCCAGCGTGACGAAGAAGAGCGACTGAAGTTTGTTCCAGCGGAGGAGCCACCCGATGACGACGCTCGAGTAGAGGCCGATCACCGGGAGTGCGGGAAGAACGATGAGCGTGACTGCCCCATACTTGTGCAAAATAGGGTACCTTGCCATCTTCTCTTCCGTACTCTTCGTGAAACGCTGGACTCTCTCCGACTGTTCGGCAAATGCGTCCAGGGTCTCGTAGATAGCGAGGACGATCCCGAACTCCACAGATGTCATGACAACCAGGATGAACACGGGACTCAAACCGAACCCCACACCGACGAAAGCGGCATTTGCCTGAAGAAGGAGGGTGGAGATGATCAGACTGAACACTCTCCCGATCGGAACCGAGAGAGCAAGCCCGAGGAGTACGGGAACCAGGGTGGCGAAAATGAAGGCGATGGCGATTGCCCGAAACCCCCTCCGGATTCCGTCAATTGCCCTGGATCTATCCATCGTTCCACCCGACTGCCGGGAAAAGGGATGAGTCCCGGAGTTCTTACTATTCCGGCGTGCCATGGGATGGGCACTTCGATATATGAACCTTGCCCTGGAGTGTACCATCTCTTCATGCGTCCGCAGTAATCCGGGAGCATGAAGGCCCCTCTGCACCGCGTGAAACCGGGAGGATCCCGCAAGTCATCATTGCTCTCTGCGGCGGCTATTACCTTGTACGCCGGGCGGGACTGCCGCATTCTTTCCCGCCGCATAACCGCATGCCCCCGTCCGGCCGGCGAGAAGAGCCGTGATATCGACTCCTTGATCCGGATCTTGCGGGACCGCTCGCCATACCGCTCCGGTGTCATCCCGGTGCTCAGGGTAGGGTCCTGCAGAAAGCGCCTCTTTTGCATCAGATTAAAAATGGGCGACGGCTGGCAAAAACGGAGGGTTCTGGTGAACCCACCCTACGATTACTATGCGAACCGCCAATCAAGCGGAGTTGGGTCAGGGCTCCGGGGCCTCTGGCACCTGACCCATGGGCAGCATGAACGCGGCTACAAGGCCGACGCCCGCAAACACCGCCAGAACAACCAGGGCGAGGGCGTAGCCCAGGTTCCCCGCAACAAGGCTGGATACGATGACGGTTCCTGCAATGGCCACGCCGAGCGAGGAGCCCAGGTTCGAGACGCTGCGTGACAGGCCCGATATCTCCCCCTGGTCCTCTTCGGGGAAGCTGGACTGGACGACGTTGACCGAGGACGTCAGCATGACCCCGACGCCTAGACCGACCAGAAAGAGGCCCGGCACGAACGTAAGGACGGGGGATGTTTCTCGTACCAGCAGCAGCAGGAGGAAGACGCCGGCTACCGTCACGATAAACCCCGCCCGGATCAGCGTTGCCTGGGAATACTTCCGCGCCAGCCTGCCCGCGGCCATCGAGGAGAGCAAAATGCCGATCGTGGCCGGCGTAAGGATCAGACCGGTCTCGATCGCGTTGTAGCCCCGCACCGTCTGCACATAGACGGAGACCACAAAGGAGAGGCCTAAGAGGACCAGCCACTGGATGTTCTGCGTGATGAGGCCGAGATTGGATGTGCGATTTTTAAACAGCCTGGTTGACAGCAGGGGCTCCTTGCCCGCCCGTTCCATGGACCGGATGTGCCAGAAGAACCAGGCCAGTAAAACCAATCCGATAAGCACGAACAACCATACCGGCGAGATGCCGCCCTGCGGGATCACGACCGTGTTGCCGATGAAGAAATCCTGGCTGGCCTTAAACCAGCCGTACGTCGAGGCCTGCAGGATGCCGACCACCACAAAGAACAGTCCCGCCGCCGAGAGAACGGTTCCGACGATGTCGAAACCTGGTTTCTCGCCCTGCACTCCCGGATCAACGATCTTTCGGCTCTGAATGATGATTATTCCGACAACAACAGCCTGCACCACAAAGGCTGCTCGCCAGCTGATCGCGGTGGTGATGATCCCGCCGACCAGCGGACCTGCTGCCGCCCCGATGCCGCCCGCCGCACTGATCGCGCCGAAGGCGCGGGCGCGTGAGGTGAGGTCGGGAGAAAAGACGGTTGCCAGGATGTACACGGGCGGGATCAGCAGCGCGGTCCCGATGCCTTCGAGGAGCGAGTAGCCGAGTATCAGGATTCCGAGCCCCGGCGCCGCTGCCGCTATCAGCGCTCCCACCCCGTAGACCAGGAGGCCTCGCCTGAACAGGTACGTGCGGCCCAGGATATCCGTCAACTTGCTGCCGGGGATCATCAGGGCTGCCATGGTGAGCGTAAAAACGGCGATGGTCGTCTGAACGCCGCTTACCGTCGTCCCCAGATCGGTGGCAATGTTGGTTATGGCCACGTTCATGTTCGAGGCAGCGTAACTGCAGATGAACTGGGCCAGCGCAAGCGGCAGGAGCACGCCCTGCGGGGTTGCCGTTGATCTCCGGGGAGCCGGGTTTGATGCGCTCTCCATTCTATCAGCCCTTTGAATAGAACCCGTCAGATGGGCATGACGTATATTAACCTAACTGACCGGCGTCGATACGGGCAGCGTAGCCTTCGTACGGGAAAACAGGGGGCCGGCCCGGTGGTAGCAGCAAAGACACCTCCCGATCCGCCTGCCGTACCGGTTGACGTGTCCTCCTGCCCTGCTTCCTCATCCGGCATTCCCGGACGGGCCGTGGGCCATGAGCCGGAACCGTCGGTTCTCACAAAAACGGGAGATCCAACGCTGCAGAGTGCCATTGGGGCAACTCGATAGGTATCTCCTCGAAAACTATATCTCGTGCCGGATTGTCTGGCTGACGCATGACACCTGTGACGTTTGTGCCTCATGTAGCTGAGGGGCAGCGGCTGCTCGAGATCCGTAACAGCGGCGTCCCCTGGCGCCGGTGGGGGCCCTACCTGAGCGAACGGCAATGGGGAACCGTGAGGGAGGACTACGGGGGGGACGGCAATTCCTGGGCGTACTTCACGCACGATCAGGCACGGTCCCGCGCCTATCGGTGGGGGGAAGACGGGATTGCCGGCATCTCCGACGATTCCCAGCAGCTCTGCTTTGCGCTTGCCCTCTGGAACGGTACGGATCCCATCCTCAAGGAGCGGCTTTTTGGGCTTACAAACGCCGAGGGGAACCACGGCGAGGACGTGAAGGAGTACTACTACTATCTCGACAACACCCCGTCGCACGCCTACATGAAGTACCTCTACAAGTATCCGCAGGCCGCGTTCCCCTACAACGACCTCGTTGCCACGAACCGGCAGCGCAACCGGTACGATCTGGAGTACGAGCTCGTCGATACCGGCATCTTTGCCGACGACCGCTACTTCGACGTCTTCGTGGAGTACGCGAAGGCGTCCCCGGAGGAGATCCTGGTGCAGATCACCGTTCATAACCGCGGTCCGGAGGAGGCGTCCCTCCATCTGCTGCCCACCCTCTGGTTCCGCAACACCTGGTGGCAGGGAGGCGGTGTGGAGAAACCAACCCTCCAGAAGACGGAGGGACCGCCGGGGACCAGCGCGATCGCGGCCGGTCATCCGGCGCTGGGCAAACGGTATCTCTACTGCGAAGGCGCCCCCGAACTGCTCTTCACCGAGAACGAGACCAATACAGAGCGCCTGTTCGGGACGCCGAACTCCTCGCCTTTCGTGAAGGACGGCATCAATAACTACATCGTCGAGGGGCGCACCGATGCCGTGAACCCGAAAGGTTCCGGAACCAAAGCTTCCGCGCACTACCGGTTGACCCTCGGTCCGGGAGAAGTACAGAGGGTACGGCTGCGGCTGAACGGCGTGTCGCCGCCCTCTCATGAGACCCCCCTCTTCTGGAGCCCCTTTGAGCACGTGCTCTCAGAGCGACAGCGGGAGGCGGATGAGTTCTACGAAAATATCACCCCTCCCGTCAGCCCGGATGCGGCCCGGGTGCTGCGCCAGGCGCTTGCCGGCATGCTCTGGACGAAGCAGTACTACCTCTATGAGGTCGATCGCTGGTTAGAGGGGCATGGTTCGGACGCCGCAGCAGGCCAGCGGCTCCCCATCCGGAACAGTTCATGGTTCCACATGGTGAATGCCGACATCATATCCATGCCCGACAAGTGGGAGTACCCGTGGTATGCGGCATGGGACCTGGCATTCCATACCGTTGCCCTTGCCATGGTGGACCCGGATTTTGCCAAAAACCAGCTCGACCTGATGCTGCGCGAGCGGTACCTGCATCCAAACGGCCAGATCCCGGCCTACGAGTGGAACTTCAGCGATGTCAATCCTCCCGTGCATGCCTGGGCCGCCCTGTTCATATACCGTACGGAAAAGGAACTTTTGGGCGCGGGAGACGTGGAGTTCCTGGGAAGAATGTTCCAGAAACTGCTGATGAACTTCACCTGGTGGGTGAACCGCAAGGACCGCACCGGCCAGAACGTCTTCGAGGGCGGGTTCCTGGGGCTCGACAATATCGGGGTCTTCGATCGCAGTGCACCTCTGCCCACGGGGGGATACCTGGAGCAGGCCGACGGGACGGCATGGATGGCCCTTTTCGCCCAGACCATGCTGGATATTGCCGCTGAACTCGCCGTCCACGATCCGGTCTACGAAGAGATGGCGACCAAATTCTACGAGCATTTCGTCTGGATCGCATCGGCGATGAACAGCATCGGAGAGCAGCAGGAGGGGATGTGGGACGAAGAGGATGGGTTCTACTACGACCTCCTCCGCCTTCCCGACGGGAGCGCAACCCGCCTCAAGGTGCGGTCCCTGGTGGGGCTGCTGCCTCTCGCTGCCAGCACGGTCTTCACCAGAGAGATGATAGAGCAGATGCCGGAGTTCATAGAGCGGGCTCGATGGTTCAACCAGTACCATGCGCGTATGGCGTCCACCGTCTCTAACATCGGCCAACCCGGTGTCGGGGGACGGCTCCACCTCTCGCTGCTCACCGAGGAGAGATTACGAAGAGTCCTTTCACGAATGCTGGACGAGAACGAATTCTTGAGCGACTATGGGATCCGATCCCTTTCGCGTGCACACCTGCAGGACCCCTATATCTTCGTCCAGAACGGGCAGGAGCACAGGGTGCAGTACCTGCCGGCGGATTCCGATTCGGCCATGTTCGGCGGGAACTCCAACTGGCGGGGCCCGATATGGTTCCCGATGAACATCATGCTGATCCGGGCGCTGTTAAACCTCTATGCGTACTACGGGAACGATTTCATGGTAGAATGCCCGACCGGCTCGGGGAACCGGATGAACCTCTACCAGGTGAGCGAGGAGATTGCACGGCGCCTGACCGGGGTATTCCTCCGCGATGAGAGCGGCCGCCGCCCGGTCTTCGGCTACGCCCGGAAGTTCCAGGACGACCCGCACTGGCGCGACTACCTCCTCTTCTACGAGTACTTCCACGGGGATAACGGGGCCGGTATCGGTGCCAGCCACCAGACCGGGTGGACGGGGCTCGTTGCCCGGATCATCCAGTTGTTCGGGTATATGAGCCCCGAACAGGTACTGGGGGAGGAAGCGCGCAGGCTCAGCTACCGGAAGAGTGCGGCTCCGACGGCGCCGACCGCCCGGTGAAGCGTTCAGAAGACCCACCCCTGTTTTTTATATGATTATCTCCAGAGATAGTGTAACCGGCGTCTGGAGATGCCAATTTTGCGGGGAGACATCTCCAGCTGTATCTGTGAATCCTGAGGATGGCGAGGAGGAGAGAGGTTGAGCACGCTTGAGTCGTATCTCGATGCGCTGCACCAGGGGGTGTTCCAGGTCGTCGTCCCGAAGGCCGTGGTGACCGAGCCGCTCGAACCGGGCTGGAAACGGTCGTCGATCAACGTGCCGAGCCCCGATACCATCGCGAGTTACCGGAGGGGCCAGTACCATGCCCACGAGACGGTGTCCGAATACCGTGTCCACATGGACCGGTACGACCCCGAGAAGAACCCCCTCATGCACCTGATCGACGACGCCCCCCTGGTTCTCATGATCCATGAGACCATGGACACCATTCTTGTAACGGCGAAAGATGCAACACGGAAAGACCCTCTGCAACGCCTTGTGGATCAACACACGAGCTGGAGGCTCCGGATGGGCTTTGGAGCGCTCCTGTGGGCGATAGCCACGGTTCTTCTCGTCCTGGCGTTCTACGACGTTACCCCCTTCTTCGCCGTAATCCTGCCCTCCCTTGTTCTCTTTCTTGGTCTCCTCATGATCGTCAAGGGCATCCGGCAGAGGAAGAGGCAGGAGCATGCAGACAGGGATATCGTCCGGGGGAGCCTCGT
>JAENZF010000060.1 GCA_016841385.1 Methanobacteriota archaeon
TGTGTCTCTGGAAGAGTAAAAGGTATGAGGCCAGTACAATCATGACTTCCAGAATGCATACCCCCCACACCACCTGTCCCAGCTGCCACGAAGAGGTCTTCCTGGACGAACTCGTGGGCGGGCGCTGCCCCCTCTGCGGGTACTCCCTCGACGAGGACGACGGAACGTGCAGCGACTACGAGGAGACCCTCGAGCGCTCCGACCTTGGGTGGATGATCTTTCAATTCTTTGTCTTCAAACGGTTCTGCAGCGAGGGAGCGAACCCGCTCCAGGTCATGCAGATCCTCTCCCGGTATGAGGAGCTCACCCAGTGCAACCCCGCTGACGCGGAGAAGATGCAGTTCAGTCTGGAAGTTCCGATGAGCCGCTGGGAACGACTGCTCCCGAAAAGATGCTCAAAATGCGGCAGAATATTCCTCTTGGGCGGAAAAGCGGTGATATCGGGAGACATCTCGTCCCCCGAACACTCAAGAGCGTATATCTGCCCGTCCTGCTGATCAGTAGGTCCGGGCAACAAGGGCGGACGTGCCGTTCCCGCCGCAGGCGATGCACGGGCCGTCCGAGACGGCGATCAGGTCCGATCGGATATCGGACCCGAGGATGCTCGCATCCACCGCCGCCTCAATCTTTTCCGCACATTCCTTCGATCCACACCAGTGGACGACCGCAACCCCGGTCTTCACCGCTTCGGCAGCCCCTTCCAGAGTCGCGGCCACGGTGATCCGGCCAGCCATCGCCTGCCGCGCCACCTGGGAGAGCTCCTCCCCGAACTCCGCAAGGATGGAGACGACCCCTTCAATGACGCCCCGCCGGTCGAGCGTGATCTTCCGACCGCTCCGCGTGACGGCGACGACCGTATTCGCGTCGATGTCCCGCGGCCCGATCTCGATCCGCAACGGGACGCCGCGCATTTCCCAGTGGTAGTACTTCGCGCCCGGGCGCATATCCCGGTCGTCCAGTTTCACGATGAACCCTGCGTTCCGGAGATCCTCCTTGAGCGTCGCAGCCGCCGAGAGCACCTCGTCGCGCCGCTTCCCGACGATGATCGGCACGATGACGACCTCTATCGGGGCAACTTCCGGCGGCAGCACGAGCCCCTTATCGTCACCGTGGACGCTTATTACAGCCGCAATCGACCGCTCGGAGATGCCGTAGCAGGTCTGGCAGGCATACTGCCGCTCCCCGTTCGCGTCCTCGTAGGTGATATCGTAGGTGCGGGAGAAGTGGTCGCCGAGCATGTGCACCGTCCCTATCTGGAGCGTCTTTCCGTCGGGCATGATGGTATCGACCGCGATGGTGTAGTCGGCGCCCGGGAACTTGTCCCAGCTCGGGCGGCGGGAGATGATCACCGGCACCCTGAGGTTGTCGTAGAACTCCTTGTAGAGGCCGAGCGCGACCTCGACCTGCGCCGCGGCATCCTCCCACGTCGCATGCACGGTGTGCGCCTCCTTAAACGACGTGATCTCCCGGAGACGGATGAGCGGTCGGGTATGTTTCGTCTCGTAGCGGAATGTATTGACGATCTGGTAGAGTTTCAAGGGCAGATCGCTGTGGGACCGGATCCAGAGGGAGTACATCGGGTAGATGGCGGTCTCGCTCGTGGGCCGGAGAGCGAGCGGCACGTCGAGCTCGTTCTTGCCGCCGTGGGTGACCCAGTAGACCTCGTCCTCGAAGCCCTTGATGTGCGTGGCCTCCTTCATGAACTCGGTCTCGGGGATCAGGAGGGGGAACATCGTCTCCGCATGGTCGCGGTCCATCAGGTCCCGGAGTATCCCGTATGCACGTTTCCTGATGGCGAACCCGTGAGGATACCAGACGTACAGACCCTTTACCGGGTAGCGGACGTCCATGATCTCGGCTCGCCAGAGAACTTCATTGTACCACTGGGAAAAATCGTCTTTCCGGGGAAGTACGCCTGTATCTTCTTCCATCCGTCTCGTACCTCAAAAACTATTGATCTGCCTCTCTAAGCTATCATACTTAGGATTGCCGGCGTAATAAAGGCCTCTACAACCGCCGCAACCGCGAGGAGCGGGACGACTATCAGGAGAAAGAGGCGGGCCAGGGGCAGGGCTCCGGCAGCGGCATCGCCCCTCCCGTGCCATTCGGCGATGAGCTCCTGCCCGAGGAGGAGCCCGAGGCCCCCCGCAATGAGGAGGGCGGGGATCTCAAAGATGCCGTGCGGCAGGAGCGCCGCCGCAATATAGAGCAGGCCCTGCTGCTGCCGCACGAGTTCCGTCACCGCACCGATCAGGAGCCCGTTGACCGAGAGGATCAGCGCCGTGACCACGCCGAGCGAGGCTCCCCCGAGGAAGAGGAGGAGACAGGTGGCCAGGTTGTTCAAAAACAGTTTCCCCGCAAGGACCGCCGGGGAGTCGGAGAGGAGTTCGCTTACGACCTGGTCGCGGAAGAGGTTCATGACCTCGGTGCCGACCGCCGGGTCGCGGGCCACGGCAACGACGCCGAGGCCGACCGAGACGGCAAAGAGGACGGCCGCAAGGCCCGTGGCCCGGGCGAGCGGGCCTTCAGACATAGAGCACCATTCGCATCAGATCACGGATCCCCGGCGCCATGCCGACGACGATCATGGCGAGCAGGATCAGGTGCCAGAGATCGGGGTTTCCCTCCCGCCGGTACATCTCAAGGACGTATATAGCGGGGACGAGCACGGCGATCTTGAGGAGGAACATAGAGAACGCGGTGCCGGTCGCGTCGATCAGGCTCGAACCCACGACGTGCTGCTCGACGTAGTGGACGGGATGGATATCGATCCCGTAACTTGTCGCGCTCGCATCCAGCATGTGGCCGAATATGAGGAGTTTATAGAGGATATTCGAGGCGTAGTCCCACTTTAGCACGTAAACAAGGAGTGCCCAGAGGGCGAGCGACGAGACTGTCGCGAGGGCGAGGATGGTGACGAGCACGTCGAGCGCAATCGTCGCCTCGGTGAGGCCGAACCAGACGAGCGCCGCAGTGGCGAGGAGGCAGGCGACGATGCCCGCCCCTCCGTAGACCCGGCTGTAGCGGGCGGTGAGCCCGGCGTTCTCCGCGAGTTTCCCGAGAAAGAGGGCGATCATCGCAACCGCAAAGATCGAGAAGAAGATCAGGGGCGTGATCAGGAGAAACCGGAGGTCGGAGGTGATCATCCCGGTATCCTCGACGACCCGGAGGAGCCCCCCGAGGACGACGAAAGGCATGGTCGCAAGCACCAGTTCGTCGTCGATGGCGATCTTATACCGCCGGAGCCCCCGGTAGACGAGGTAGACCGCTGCGATAAGGATCAGGGCGTAGGTCAGCGTATCGACGAGCGTGTACGCCTCGCCATAACGGATGGGATCTATGTAATATTTGTAGAGGAACTCCCTAATCATTACTGATCTAAATGAGCGCAGACCGCATAAACCTACTCAGAACCAAGGTCTTCGACAAGTCCAAATGGATGCAGCTCCCCCGTGATGTCGTCATCGGCCACGATGTCATTGAGCAGATCCCGGCTGTCTGCGAAGACCTTGCTCTCGGCGACTCTGTGCTCATCGTATCGGGAGGTCGGACACGGGACGTTGCCGGCAACAGGGTCGAGGCGCTGCTCGCCGACTCCTACGACGTTGCGACGTTTGCCGCCGACGGCAGCGATCCCCTCGAGACGATCAGGAAGGCCGAGGTGGCGGCGGCAGAGGCCGGGTTCGTCATCGGCGTCGGTGGGGGCCGGGTCATCGATACGGCCAAGATCGCCTCCTACAACACCGACCGCCACTTCATCAGCGTTCCCACCGCCGCATCGCACGACGGCATCGCCTCGTCGCGGGCCTCGGTTCCGACCGCCGAGGGGAACGTCTCGCTCGCCGCCGAACCGCCCATCGCCGTCGTCGCCGATACCGCCATCATCGCATCGGCACCTCACCGGCTGCTCGCGTCCGGGTGTGCGGACATCATAGCAAACTGCACCGCGATCCTCGACTGGGAACTTTCCCACCGTCTTCGGGGTGAACCAATCTCGGAATACGCGCTGACGCTCTCCCGGATGACCGCCGAGATCCTCTTTCAGAACGCCGACCTCATCAAACCGCACTCCGAGGAGAGTGCCTGGATCGTGACGAAAGCGCTGGTCTCTTCGGGCGTCGCGATGAGCATCGCAGGGTCGTCCCGGCCCGGCAGCGGCGGCGAGCACAAGTTCTCCCACGCGCTTGAGAGGCTCGCGCCGGGAAAGGGCCTCCACGGGGAGAAGTGCGGTATCGGGACTATCATCACGATGTACCTCCACGGTGGGGACTGGGAGGGGATCCGCGACTCGTTGCGGAAGATCGGTGCACCGACCACCCCCGCCGAGATCGGGATCGATGACGAGACGGCCGTGGAGGCGCTGCTCGCCGCCCGGACGATCCGGCCGGAACGGTTCACGATACTGGATATGGGGCTGACAGCAGAGTCGGCGCGGGACCTCGTGAAGATGCTCTACCGGGAGTGAATGAGATTTATGGTAAAACCGAAGACAAAGGTGACGCTGATCGGGGCCGCGCTCGCAAAGCCGGGGCTTGATTTCGTTTATGAGGGTAGCGTATGCACCGAGTGCGAGGGCTGCAAGGTGCGCAAGGTCTGCCATAACCTGCAGTCCAGGAAGAAGTATCGGATCCTTACCGTCCGCTCCAACACCCGGCATGACTGCCCGGTCCACCACGAGGCAGTGGTCGCGGTCGATGTGGTGGAGGCCCCCATCGTCGCGCTGATAGGCGCCGACATGGCGATAGCGAACTCGAAGATCAGTTACGAGTTCTCCTGCCCGAGGAGCGCGTGCCGGAGTTACCGGCTCTGCCACCCCGACGGCATCATCGAGGGGGAGAAGTACGTCGTCGGGGAGGTCCTCGGCAACGCCCCCGACGTCTGCGAGCGGGGCCGGCCCCTGAAACTGGTGGAACTGCGGCCAATCTGACGCTACGGGTTGATTTTCGACCGTAGCTGCCGGGCAAGGGCGAGGAGGTCCTCCCGGTCACGGAGAGCGGAGAGCCATGACTCCGGGATGGCCCCGTACCCGAAGCGCGCGCCCGCGAGTCCGCCGACGATCGCGCCGATGGTATCGGCGTCGCCCCCGAGGTTGACCGCTGCGACCACCGCTTCACGGAAAGACGAGGCGTCCATGAAGACCCTGACGGCACAGTGGGTGCAGAGGACGGCATCCAGCGACGGCTCGGGCGGGTATGCCCGGTAGTCCTCGAGCAGCCCCCGGAGTTCCGGATCATGGCAGGCGGCGAGGGCCCGGCCGAAGGCCGTATCCACCTCTTCTCCCCGGCACATCCCGCTGACCATCCGGTTGACGAACGCCGAGGCCTCACCGGCGACGGGGTCGAAGTGCGTGACGCGGGACGCGGCAAGGCTCATCTCCCGCACCGCCTCCGGCGGATAGAAGATGCCAACCGGGACCCCGCGCATCACGCTCCCGTTGCTCCGGCTCCCACCTAACGCCCTATGCACCATCCTCGCGGCAGCTCCGGGCCGGAGGCCGCTCCCGATCAGGTCGAGGACGGCCCGGGACGTCGGCCCGAAAAACTCCGGATGGGCCCGGTATACTAAAACCAGGCGCCGGGCGAAGTCATCCGGATCGAACCCCCCGCACCGGATGAGGGTCTGCGCCAGAGCTGACGCCTGCAGGGTATCGTCGGTGTACTGGCCCGGGAGGGTGTTATGGATTCCGCCTCCTGACATCTCCGTTACGGCGATCGGGGCCGGCGGAAGGCCTTCCAGGGGCGCGCCCAGTGCATCGCCGATTGCAAGCCCGATGAACGCCCCGACCGCCCGCATCTCATCCATATAAAAAGATCACCAACAAATTATATCTACCCGCGGACAGTAGTATTCTTCGAGGAAAGGTGATATTGTGCAAAAGGAAGAGCTGCTCCACTTACACATGCTGTTAGTCCACGTCAGGAAGTACTATGAAAGCACCACCGGGGAGGATGTTCCAACCGTCCAGTACAACGCTCTCCACATCTCACCCGTCCATATCCATAAGAACAAGGTAACACATAAAAAGGCTATCCTTACTCTGGGCGACGAGATCGTCCACCACATCCGGGCCCACCACAATCCCTACATCGAATACCACGCCGATTTTCAGTCTGAACGGATTGCAACCGAACATTAAACGATGAACGATACCGATACTCTCCGGGAGATCATCTCCCGCATCCTTTCTGCCGGGCCCGGTCCTGCCGACATCCAGAAGATCAAACTCGACGTCTGCCGGAAGTACTTTGCCGGTATGCCCAAAAACTCCGCGATCCTCGCCGCCGCCACGCCCGAGGAGCGCGAGCGGCTTCGGCCGCTTCTTCTGGTAAAACCCACGCGGACGCTCTCGGGGGTGGCGCCCGTTGCGGTGATGACCTCCCCCCACCCCTGCCCCCACGGGAAGTGCCTCCCCTGCCCCGGCGGGCCGGAGCACCCCTTTGCGTCCCCCCAGAGTTACACGGGAGAGGAGCCGGCAGCGCTCCGGGCCCGGGAGCACGCGTTCGACCCCTACAACCAGGTGCAGGCCCGCCTCGGGCAGTTCGAGGCGCTCGGGCACCACGTCGACAAGGCGGAACTGATCGTGATGGGCGGGACGATGACCGCCCGACCGGTCGATTACCAGGAGTGGTTTGTCGGGGCCGCCGTGCAGGCGATGAACGACTATCCCCGGACCGGGATCGCGCCGGAGAAGCCCGACCTTGAGGCGATCTTTGCCGCGAACGAGTCGTCGAGTGTCCGGTGTGTCGCCGCCACCTTCGAGACGAGGCCGGACTGGTCCCGGGAGGAGCACATCAACCGGATGCTCGCGATGGGCGTGACCAAGGTGGAACTCGGTGTCCAGCACCTGGACGACCGGATCCTCGACTACAACCGCCGGGGCCACTCGGTCGCGGACTCGGTCGCGGCGAACGGTCTCCTTCGCGACGCCGGGCTGAAGGTCGGGTTTCACGTGATGCCGAACCTTCCCGGGGCGAGTTTGGGGGATGACCGGCGGATGTTTGAGGAACTCTTCTCCGACGAACGATTCCGGCCGGACTTCCTGAAGATCTACCCGACCCTGGTGACGCCGGGCTCAGAGATCGAGGCCCTCTGGGAACGGGGAGACTACCGGCCCTACACCGAGGAGGAACTGATCGACCTTATCGCCTATGGAAAGTCGCTCCTCCCGGAGTACGTCCGCCTCCAGCGGATCCAGCGGGACATCCCGGCAAAGTTGATCGTCGCGGGTTCGAGGCACAGCAACTTCCGGCAGCTTGCAGAGGCTCGGCTCCATGAGCAGGGGCTCCGTTGCCGGTGCATCCGCTGCCGGGAGGTCGGCAGGACGGTTGCGCCGGAGGCGGCAGTGGTCTCGACCTACGCCTACCGGGCCTGCGGCGGGGAGGAGCGGTTCATTCAGGCGGGCTCCGAGGACGCCCTCGTCGGGTTTGCCCGCCTCCGGTTCCCGCACCGGCCCTTCCGTGATGAACTCATCGACGCGGCGCTCCTACGCGAGCTCCATGTCTACGGGAGCGTGGTCCCGATCAGCACCCCGGCATCTGCCGACGAGTGGCAGCACCGCAGTTTCGGCGTCCGGCTCCTCTCCGCGGCCGAGGAAGAGGCCCGCGACCACGGTTATAGGCACCTCGCAGTGATGAGCGGTGTCGGGGTGAGGCCCTACTACAGGAAACAGGGATATGAACGAGTGGGCCCATACATGATCAAGACGTTCTCATGAAGCCCGCGACGCTCGAGTTTGTGAAGCAGAGGTTCACCGAGTACTACCAGAGGCAGAACCTCACCGTTCCGTCCTCCCTTGAGCAGCGCGAATGGGGTTTCGTCTTTTTTGATGCCACGGCCGAAGTCCGGATGCGGCGGCATATGGCGTTTGTGGATCCGCTGGAACTTGCAGCCTACGTTAAAAATCTGGTTCCCGCCCATGTCTACTACTCGACGGCCTACTATCAGACGCCGTCGGCGCCGACAATGAACGATAAGCACTGGGCCGGCGCCGACCTGATCTTCGACCTCGATGCCGACCAGATCGTCCGCGGCCCCTACGCGATGATGCTTGCACGGGTCAAGGAGGAGACCGAGAAACTGCTCGGGATGCTGACCGACGAACTCGGGTTCTCCCGGAACCATATCCGGATGGCCTTCTCCGGGGGGCGCGGCTACCATATCCATGTCACCGATATCGCCGTCCGGGGATGGGGGAGCCCGGAGCGGCGCGAGATCGTCGACTACATCTGCGGCATCGGGCTTGACCCGGGGGTGATGCTTACTCCGGGGAGCACCCGAACCGGGTGGCGACGGCGCTACGCCGATGCTCTCCGGTCCCACCTCTCCTGGCTTGCGGGTCTCGACCAGGCGGAGGCGACGGCGTATCTTGCGGGACTCGAAGGTGTCAGCAAGCGGGCGGCCGCGGAGTTCCTCGCAGGTCTCGACGCCCTCCTCGGGAAGGACCCCGAAGACCTCCTGCAGAACCGGGTCGTCCGGGCGATCGCGGCCGCACCCGACTTTGAGGAGAGGATCCGGGATGCCGGGGCACGTGCGGACGAGCCGGTCACGACCGATATCAAACGGTTGATCCGGACGCCCGGGTCGCTGCACGGCGGCAGCGGCATGCGGGTGGTGCCGCTCGATATCCGGGACTTCGCGGAGTTCGACCCGCTCGTGGATGCGGTGGTCTTCGGAGACCGGGAGGTGCGGGTGGAGATGAAGGCAAACTTCACCACGTCCCTGCTCGGGAACACCTACACGCTCAAAGCAGGAGCCGCAACCGTCCCTGAGGCGCTCGCGGTCTTCCTCTGCTGCCGGAACATGGCAGAGATCACCGGGGGTGCGTGATGGCCACCGACCTCCTTGAGAGACTGCGGCAGATGCTGCTCGACATGCACCACTCGGGAAGGCTCTCGCATATCGAGCCCGGCCTCTACGACGATGCCCGGGCGTACGTCGAGAAACTGAAGGCAGACTACTACAGCCTGAAAAACCCCCTGGAGAGCCGGGCGGGGAGCCTGCTCATCGAGGAGATCGGCAGTGTCACCGACACCGTGCAGGAGATCTTCTCGGTCCGGACCCGGCAGGTCCTCGATCTTGCGTTCCAGCAGATCGAGGGGCAGTACACCGATAAGGAAGAGGCCCGGAAGATGCTCCCGGCAGAGCGGGCGATGTACGGGCAGGTCATCGACGCCATCGAGGGGTGCCGGGAAGCGCTCATCCACGGGGAGGAGTATCCCTTCAGCGGCGGCGGTGCAGCCGCCGCTCTCCGAATCGACGAGGTCGACGACACCCTGGCGGCCTCAGGGTCGGAGGTGCCGGCAGCCGCCGCTCCCCGTCCCGTCTCGTCTCCCTACGCCCTCGTGCATATCCGCTCCGATGTGGAGTCGTTCATGGGAGTGGACGGCAGGACCTACGCGTTGGAACGGGGGGATATCGTCACCCTGCCGGAAAACAATGCAGATGTGCTCTGCGAGCACGACATAGCCTTAAATATTAGGCTTAACAAGTAATATAGGTACTCGTATCTATCGAATAGAGGCTACTATCATGAAAATGCCATCCAAATTCAAGACGTACTGCCCATTCTGCAGAAACCACCAGGTCCATGAAGTCGTGAAGGTAAAGAAGGGCAAAGTGCGCCACTTCAACTGGATCGACCGCCAGAAGGGGCGCAGGAGCATGGTGGGCAACATGGGCAAATTCAGCAAGGTGCCCGGCGGCGACAAGCCGACGAAGAAGATCAACGTCAGGTACCGGTGCACGGTCTGTGGAAAGGCGCACCTCCGGCCCGGATTCCGGATCGGTAAATTTGAACTTACGGAGTGAGGTTATTATGGTCCGGCTGAACAGAGAGAACAGGAGCACATTCCTCCGGGTAAAGTGTCCTGACTGTGAGAACGAACAGTTAGTCTTTGAGAGGGCGAGTACCGTTGTGGAGTGCAGCGTCTGCGGGCGTATCCTTGCAGAGCCCCACGGCGGGAAAGCTGATATAAAGGCTGAGATACTGGCAGTACTTGAGTGAAATTCCATGCATGAGAGAGAGTGGCCCGAAGAAGGAGAACTCGTCGTCTGCACGGTCGCGGATGTCAAGGACTTTGCGGCATTCGTGACCCTGGATGAGTACGACGAGCGAAGAGGGCTTATACCGATATCCGAGATAGCACGGGGCTGGATTAAGTACATCCGGGACTACGTAAGAGAAGGACAGAAGGTCGTCTGCAAAGTCCTGAATGTGGACCCCGATCGCGGCCACATCGATCTCTCGTTAAAAGATGTAAACGAACACCAGCGGCGCGAAAAGATTCACGAGTGGAAGAACGAGCAGAAGGCTGCCAAATGGATCGGGTTCGCCTCCGAGGCAGCGGGAGTGGACAGAGGTATCATCGAGGAGGCCATATTCCGTGAATACGGCCAGTTGTACCCGGCCTTCGAGGATATCGTCACCACCGGCGGCGAGGCGGCTGAGCGGCTGAAACTCGATGAGCCCGTCAGGAAGTCGCTCATCACCATCGCGCACGAGAACGTGAAGGTCTCGAGGGTGACCATCACGGGGCATCTTGTTCTGACGTCGTCCCGGCCCGACGGCGTCAACGTGATCCGCAGGGCGCTCCGGAGTGCGCAGCCGAAGATCGAGGATGTGGATATCGACCTGATCTACGTCGGAGCACCGAAATATCGGATAAAAGTGACCGCACCCGACTATAAGGAAGCCGAGAAGGCAATCGAGAAGGCGGCAAGTGCCGCCGTCGGCGTGATTGAGCGGGCGGGCGGGTCCGGCAAGTTTATCCGGAAGCAGAAGGCCGGATAGAACCATATGAGCAGTCGCATTCGCCGCTGTCCGCATGACCTGAGGTATACGCTCTCTCCGGTCTGCCCGGTCTGTGGCCAGCCGTCTCGGCCGGCCCACCCGGCACGTTTTTCCCCACAGGACAGGTACGGTAACTACAGGAGGGCTGGCCGCAGATGGAACACGTCACAGTAAACTTTTCGAGAGATGACAACATCGACGCCCCGATTCTGATCGAGGGGCTGCCCGGCATCGGGCATGTCGGGAAACTTGTTGCCGACCACCTGATCCATGAACTCGAGGGCGAGAAGATAGGGGAGATCTCCTCGCTCCACTTCCCGCCGCAGGTGATCGTCGACGAGCATGGCGTCACCCACCTGGTCAATAACGAGATCTACCGTTGCGAGAAGGACGGGAAAGCGGTCCTCTTTCTCGTAGGGGATTTCCAGAGCAACTCGGCCGAAGGCCACTACATCCTGGCCGAGCGGTATCTCGACATCGCACAAGACCTCGGGGTCCGGCGGGTGTATGCACTTGGCGGCTATGGTGTCGGCCACCTGGTAGAGAGCCCAAGGGTGCTCTGTGCCGTCAACATGGAGCACCTCCGGCCGGAAGTGGAGGCGGCCGGCGGGTCGTTTGAGAACGCCGGGAGCGACGGGATGATCGTGGGGGCATCGGGACTCCTGCTCGGCCTCGGCGAGCCGCGGGGGATCGAGGGGATCTGCCTGATGGGCGAGACGAGCGGCTACATCGTCGACCCGAAGAGTGCCGACAGCCTCCTTGCAGTCCTTTCGCGCCTGATCGGGATCGAGGTCGACCATACCTCCCTGCAGCAGCGTGCCGAGAATATGGAGCAGATCATAGCAAATATCCAGGAAGCCGAAGAAGCCCGGGGCCGGGAAGAACTGAGTTATATCGGATAGTTCAC
>JAENZF010000061.1 GCA_016841385.1 Methanobacteriota archaeon
GGTTCCCTTCCGCCCGGAGGATCGCCGCACGCTTCTCGCCGTCGGCACGGAGGATCGCCGCACGCCGCTCCCGCTCGGCCGCGGTCTGCTCGGTCATCGCCTGCTTGACCGCACCGACCGGGTCGACCTCCTTGATCTCCACCCGCTCGACCTTCACACCCCAGGCGTCGGTCTCCCGGTCCAGGATATCCCGGAGACGGGCGTTGATGACGTCCCGGTTGTAGAGGACCTCGTCGAGTTCCATGTCGCCGATGATCCCACGCAGGCTCGTCTGCGCCAGCGCCACCGTTGCCGACCGATAGTTCATCACCTCAAAGAAGGCCTTCTCGGGATCGATCACCCGAACGTAAACGATCGCGTCCACGTTCGTCGGGGAGTTGTCCTTCGTGATCACCTCCTGCCGCGGGACATCCATCACCTCGGTCCGGAGATCGAGTTTCTTGACCACCGTGATCAGCGGGACCACCCACCGGAATCCGGGGTTCATCCTCCCGATGTACTGCCCGAGACGTATCTGGAGCCCCTGCTCGTACGGCTGCACGATCACCACGCCACGGGCGAAGATGATGATGATGACGACGATCAGAAAGACCGTAATCAATCCGATCCACGGAATCTCTCCGGTTAAAAGCATGTTACACAACCTCCTTCACGACGACGTGCACCCCTTCGGAGCGTACGACGATAACTCTTCTCCCGGCCGGGATGCTCCCGGACTCGGAACGCGCACTCCATTCCGTGCTCCCGAGCCGCACCTTCCCCGCGAGCGTCTCCGCATCGACCGGCGCGACCACCGTCCCCTCGAGGCCGATGAGCGAATCCCGGGAGAGGGTCGTCGGCGGCCCCCTCCCCGGCGTGAGACGGCCGTAGAGCCAGACGGTGATCGAGGCCGCAACGATTGCCGCCAGAACCCCGACGATGAGGCCGGTGGGAGAACTGAGGATGTCGACGCCGAGGAGGAGGAGGATCCCGAGGATGATCAGGACCGTCGCAGGGACGGCGATGAAGAACCCGGGCTCGTAGACCTCGACGAGGAGCAGCACCGCCCCGAGCACGATCAGCACCCAGCCGAGAGCGATCCCCTCTGCAAGCATAGGGATTGAGTCGGCTTTCGGCTATAAAAGTCTGCTGAAGGACGGTTTCAGCCGAGATCCATCACCGGCGTGATCCGGGGCGGCACGATCCGTTCGACCGTGAGCGGGACGCCGCCGGGCGGGGTGATGCCGAGCCGGAAGGTCTCGCCGGGCGCAAACGGCCGGGAGGGGTAGACGAGCAGGTCGAACTGTTCCCCGGGTTCGAGGAGGGTGTCGTCGTCTGCCTGCCCGAACGGGACCGTGTGCGCCATCCGGACGATCGTCCAGTTCCCGGGCCGTACCGGCGCTTCCGCAGTCCTCCCGAGGCGTTCGGTCCCGTCCCGGGTGGTGACCGCGACCACGGCCCGGCTCATATCGACACTCCCCATATCGCCGACAAAAAGGCGGACGCTGCAGGAGACCGACCCCATCCGTGAAGGGTCGGGCCTGTCGCACCAGAGGTCGGCACCACCGATGCTCCCGCTCGCGAGCGCGTAGCCGTAGACGTCGCCGGAGACCACCAGACATCCCCCGGTCTCATCGAGGGCCGAGTAGACGAGGCCTGCCGGAGGGCCGGCGGGTGCGGCCAGGGCGTGGACCGCAAGCACGGCGAGCAGGACCGTCACGACACCGAGGATCGCCCCCTCGAGCACCGTGAGACCGCCGTCCGCCGAATCCATACAGGATCCTCGCCTGCAGGGGATATATACCCCTACTTTCCGCCCCGAAGCGTGTTTGCGCGGGCAAAGACCGCCGGAGCGCCGAACGAGACCCAGGCACCGGCAACGGCGGCCCGGAGGTACTGGAGAAGATAGACGACGGGAAGGGGGTCAGGCGGGACGAGGAGCCCGAGCCCGAACCAGATTGCCCCGGTCACGGTGATGCCGAAGATGTAGCGGAGCAGGCGGACCGACCCCTTCCCGACGGCGCACATACTCCCCCGATGATGCTCTGCCGCCGCACCGGCCGCGAACCCGAAGAAGAGCCCCGACGCCGTCACGGCGTCCCGGAGGAAGAGCGGGTGGATAGGCTCTCCGGACCGCTCGAGCGCCCCCGCCGCCCAGGACGCGGGGACCTGCCAGTCCCCGAGGGCCGCGAGGGCGACAAAGGAGGCCAGCGCCAGGACGAGGGAGCCTGCGAACGCGACGAGCACCTGCCGGGAGAGCGGGAGGGCGGCGACCCGGCGGCCCACCGGCTCCTCAAGGGCGAGGAACCCGAGGAGGACGACGGCGCCGATCGCCCAGCCTGCGAGGACGTCGGTCGGGAAATGGACCCCGAGAACGACCCTTGACGCGCCGATGAGGAAGATCAGAGCGACCGCAAAGGCGGAGAACCACCAGCGCCGGACGTCGGCGGCGATCAGCCCCCAGAGCGCCACCGCTCCCTGGGCGTGCGCCGACGGCAGCCCGAACGACGGGTAACTCCCGAGCGCCCGGACCTCCGGGCTGACCCAGTAAGGGCGGGGGAGGTGGAACGCGACTTTGAGGGCCTCGTTGAGCCCGCCCGATATCCCCATGAGGAGGCCGAGACGGAGCCCGAGGCGCGGGTTCCAGCACCAGTAGAAGATCGGGATGACGAGCAGGTAGAACTCCGGCTGTCCGAGGAACGAGAAGAACTGCATCGGGGCCGCGAGCCACGCCGCCTGGGTCTGAAGCGCCTGGATGAGGGCGATCTGGATGTCCGTCATACCTTACCTGCCAAAGTCAACGTTCGCGAACAGCTGGGGCATCGCCTCCGCGATCCCGCTGATGATGAACTGGACGGCGATCGCAAGGACGATGATCGCCATCAGTTTCGGGACGACCCGCAGCCCTCCCTCCCCGATGAGGAATAAGATCCGCGGCCCATAGAGCATCCCGATGTAAGAGAGGCCGAGAGCCGCGACGATGCCGATGCAGACGGCGACCAGGCCCAACGGGATCCCGGGGTCGGATGCGAGCAGGATCACCGTCGTGATCGTCCCGGGGCCGCAGGTAAGTGGGAAGGCCAGCGGGACGACGGCGATATTCTCCAGGTCCGCGGCCCGGTAGGACTCGACGCGCTGACCGAGCATCCCGGTCGCCACGGTGACGAGCAGGATACCCCCGGCGATCCGGAACGCCGGGACGGTGATGTTGAAGATCGAGAAGATCAACTGCCCGGTGAGAGCAAAGAAGACGAGGACGACTAACGAGATCCGGATCACCGTGTGGATGACTTCCTGGCGCTCGCTCCAGGTCATCTCCTCGGTGAGCGCCGTGTAGACCGCAGTCGTGGAGGCCGGGTTCATCACCGCGACGGTTGATGTGACCGCGACCAGAGTGAACCCGACAAACCCCGCGACCTCCATCATCAGGTCCATCCCGGATCACCGGACCCCAGTATCATGAGGGCGTATGGGGCCGGGACGCATAGGAACTTTATGGTTTTCCGGCCACGGCCGCTTCGGGAACGTGGACCGCGGGGAACGCGTCGAGGAGCTCCCGCGTCAGTTCGGCCCCGATCGACGGCTGGACGGACTCGAGCCAGAGGAAGAACCCGGCCATGTGGGGTGTCCGCCGGCTCTCGAACTTGAACCCGCCCGTCCGGTTGGGCACCATCTTGAGGTACTCCTTCTTGTTCCGTGTCCGCAGATAGATGATCGGCCGGTACTCCGGGATATTCACCGCCAGGATGACCTTCGAGAACTGTTTCTGGATTGTATCCGGGTCGTAGGTCTTCCCCTTGACGCGGATGGGGTATCTGGCGTCAAGCATCCGGAGGGCGGAGGGGTAGAGCCCACCGAAGAGGACTTTCTTCACGATCGGCGGGATCTCGTCCGGCGTGCCGAGTTCCCCGATGCCCCGCCGGGAGGTGACGGAGGCGATGATGCTCTGCATCCGCTCGTCGTGCAGTTTCTTGTAGTCGAACGGTCGCCGCGGGGGGATATCGGCGATCGAGACCAGTTTCTTGTGCCGGATCTGGCGGTTCGGGCTCTGCTTCAGGTCCCGGGGACGGATCAGGGCCTTTAAGTCTTCGCAGGTGGGGGTGGTGAGGAGGGCGTTGTCGGGCTCCCTGAGGAGGCGGCGGACGACGGCCGTCCGGGATATGTCGACCGATGAGATGAGGAGGAACGGCACGGTCGGCTGCCCGTAGAGGTAGCCGAAGAGTTGTTTTTTGTAGCGGATCTCCGCCTCGAACTCCTTTAAGTCGGCGGGGGAGGTGATGATCTCGCCAAACGTCAGCGCCCCGGTATGGTCGACGAGCATCATGTCGACCTCGGCGAGATCCTGACCGTTTCCCCTGACCTTGATATCCCCGATGTTCGAGTAGAAGAGCCCGTTCTGGCCGAGTTGCGCGCGCCGGACCTTTCCGGGGCCGTCGGCCCCCCGGGCCACGACGGAGAGGATGAGGTCGGTCCGGAGCGAGAGGTCGAGGATCATCTCGTAGACGATCGCCTCAAACCACCGCCCTTCGGCGGTCCGCATCTCGGGGATATCCTCGGAGAAGAGCTTTTTTCGATCCGCAGGGCGCAGGTGGCGCAGCGCTCTCATGATGATCGCCCGCGTCGGCTGAAGCGAGCTGAAGTTTTTGTCGAGCCACGTAATCATCTGCAACATTCGTTTCACACAACTTGGGTATTGCTATCGTATTGAGGACCGGATGGGGGTCAGAGCACTTCCTGACAGGGAAGTCTATCATCCTACAAGTGCTCATAGAGTTTCCGGTCTCCTTGACTATGAAATTACGCATGCTCTCATCACAAGAAGAGGCGTCGGCGTGATCGCCCTCGCGACCGACCCGGAGAGGGGTACCCGGAGGTCGTGCCCCGGACCGGCGCGACAACCCTGGCCTGTGAGGGGGAACGGCAGCGTTCCGGGAGAGTCCGAAGGGGAGCAGGGGTCCGCACCCTGACAGGAGCCGCGCGGTACTCCTGTAGGCAGGAAAAGAGTAGGGTGTTGGTGTCAGCGTCCCGATCAGACCGTCTTGACCGCCTCTTCGAGCGGCATTGCCGGTGCGACGTGGGCAACCCCGTACGAGCTGAACGGTGCAGTGATCTTCAGGATGGAGCGCTCGTCCGGCGCTTCGAAGACCGCAACCGACATGTGCCTCCCGAGGAGGAGGTAGCGGTGATGGATCTTCACATCGGAGGGGTACTGAAAGTGCTTCCAGAGTTCCAGAACCTGATGGGCGTGTTCCGGTTCGAACTGATACCACAGGACAAAAAGCATCTTCTTCACCAGACCCTCCATGTCACCTCGGGTATAAAAAGCCTGCACCAGGGGATCCGGGGGGGCGACCTCCTTACCCTCCGTGAACGCGCCCGGAAAAAACTCGTCACTCGTAGCGGAGCGCCTCGATGGGGTTTAAATGCGCTGCCTTCCACGCAGGATAGAATCCGGCGACGATGCTGGTTGCCGTCCCGAACGCCATCGCAAAGGCGACGTAGCCGATCACCACGGTAATGGGGATGCCGCCCCCTCCCGACACGGCGAAGTCGGTGAGGAACTCCGCTACGGAGGTGCTGACGTAGTAGCCGACCGCTATGCTGGCGATGCCGCCGACGAGGCTTCCTGCGATCCCGAGGATCAGGCTCTCGTAGAGGAACATGAAGAGCACTTCCCTTCTTTGCGCCCCGATGCTCCGCATCAGCCCGATCTCCGCCGTCCGCTCCGTGACCGAGATGATCATGACGTTTAGTATGCTCACACTGGCGACGAGGAGAGATACCGCGCCTATGCCGAGGAGGAAGATGTTGATGGCGTCGGAGGTCTCGTAGTAGATCTCCAGGATCTCGCGCGAGTCTAAAACGTCCACGACCTCTTTTCTGCGGTTGATCTGCTGGTCGATAGCGGCCTTCACACTCTCGATCTCTGAGAGATCGCTGACCTTCACGACGACCCGGCTGTAGTCCTGGTCCCCGTGCCGCTCCGTGTACCAGTCCTCCGTGACGATGAGGGCATAGTCAGGGTTGATATCGATGCCCAGGCCGCGTTCCGCCGCGATCCCCATGACCCGGACGCTCTCGCCCCCGACCTCGATGCGGCTCCCGGGGTGCAGATCGAGTTCGTCGGCAAGGAGCGAGCCCACCATCACTCCCGAAGATCTTCCCTGCGGGTAGATCCCGGCCTCATTCTCCAGCAGGAAGGGGATATCGCCCGCCGGCATGGCATACATCGTAACGTAGCCCCCCACATCCCGCACCTGCAGCCGATCCGACGCGAGAATCATGGGGATGACGCGGTGCTGCCCGGCGGCCTTCTCTATCAGCCCCAGGTTCCTCTCGGAGATGCGTGCGGCAAGGGTGTTCCGGGGGTCGAACGGGTCGCCGCTCGATGCCGCGAGGTGCGGAGTGACGAGCACGGTGTCGCTGACATCTGAGACCAGCCCCCCGAAGAGCACCGAGAGGCTGCTCCCCATGATGCCGAGGGAGGCTATGGCTATCACGCCGATGATGATGCCGACCGTCGCGAGGACCGAGCGGACCTTGTGCCGCTTGAGGTTCCGCACCGCGAGATCAAGGAAGATCATATCCCATCACACCTCTTCATTTCTTCCGCATCGCATCGACCGGGGCCAGCTGCGAGGCAATCCAGGCAGGGTAGAACCCTGCGGCGATACTGGTTCCGATACCGAACGCCATCCCGAAGACGATGAACCCGACCGCACTCTGGTCGAAGACCGTGAAGTTCTCGCCGAAGGTCGTCCCGGCCGTGAAGACCTCGACCGCGGCGAGGCTGATCAGGTAGCCGGAGGCGGCGCTCGCGATGCCGCCGATGACGCTCCCGATGAACCCGAGGATCATCGCCTCGTAGAGGAACATCCGGAGGACCTCCCGCCGCAGCGCCCCGAGGCTGCGCATGACGCCGATCTCCCGGATGCGCTCGGTCACCGAGATGTACATGACGTTGAGGATGTTGACGGCGGCGACAATGAGGGATATCCCCCCGATCCCGACGAGAAACGCCGTAATCTGCTGGTAGATCTCCTCGTACTGCCGGAGCATGTCGCGCGAGTCGAATACGTCCACAATATCCTCGCGCCGGTTGATCCGGTTCTCGATCGCCTCTTTCACCGCGTCGATCTGCTCCACATCGCCGACCCGGACGATGACCAGCGGGTAGGCGTCGTTGGTCCCGAAATGGCTCTCGTACCAGCCGTCGGGGACGACGATCGCATAATCCGGGTTGATATCGGCGGCAAACCCGCGCTCTGCAAGCACGCCGGCCACCCGGATGCTCTCGTTCCCGATCGTGAGCCTCGAGCCCGGGCTTATGCCGTACTCCGTGGCAAGGTAGGCCCCGACGAGCGCGCCTGCCTGGTTCTGCCGGGGATACTGCCCCTCCTCAAGATCGAGCAGGATGGGGATATCGTCCGATGCAAGCCCGATGATCTGGGTATACCCGCTCTCGCCGCGGCCGAACTCCACCTCGTCCGCTCCCTGGAGCACCGGGATCGTGCGATGCGGGTTTGCCGCCCGCCGGATCTCCTCGACCTCGCGGGCGGGGATGGCGGCGTCCACCGCCGTCCGCGGGTCTCCGGCAAAGGTCTCGCCGATCGCGGTGTGCGGCGTGATCACGATGGTGTCGCCGACATCGGTGATGATGTTCGCGACGAGGAGGTTGATGCTGTTGCCCATGATCCCGAGGGATGCGATCGCGATCACCCCGATGACGATCCCGATGATCGAGAGCGCCGAGCGTATCCAGTGCCTCCGGAGGTTCCTGACCGCGAACGAGAAGAACATCATATCAGTCTCCCATCCACGATCCGGATCGTGCGGCGGGCGTATGCAGCGACGTTGGGGTCATGGGTGACCATGACGATCGTCTTCCCTTCGCGGTTCTCTTCTGCGAGAAGGTCCATGATGGCGGTGCCGGTCTTCGAGTCCAGGTTCCCGGTCGGCTCGTCGCAGAGGAGGAGGTCGGGGTCGTTCACGAGCGCGCGGGCGATCGCCACCCGTTGCTGCTCGCCGCCCGAGAGCTCGCCCGGCCTGTGGGAGAAGAGGGCGTCGTCGAGGTGCATCATCCGCAGGACCTCGATCGCCCGCCGCCGGCTCTCCTCCCTGCCGGTGGTAAGGACGATGGGAAACTCGACGTTCTCGGCCGCCGAGAGGAGAGGGATGAGGTTGAACTGCTGGAAGACAAACCCGATACGGTCCCGCCGGAGTCGGGTGAGGTCGTCGTCGCTCATCCTGGAGATCTCCTGTCCGGAGAGGTAGATCTTCCCGGTGGTCGGGACGTCGAGGCAGCCCATCATGTTCAAGAGCGTCGACTTCCCGGAGCCTGAGGGTCCCATCACGGCGATGAACTCGCCTGGCTCGACAGTGAGGGAGACGTGGTCGAGCGCCACGACATCGCCTGCCGGGAGGGGATAGACCTTGCTGACGTCCTTGAACCGGAGGATGGGCTCGCCGTTCATCGCCGTCGTCCCCGGATGTACCAGAGAACCGCCGAGCCGGCGGCGACGAACAGCACTACGGCGACGGCGGCCGGGACCGGTATTCTGGCATCTCCGGTCTCCTCTCCGGTGCGGTTCTCGACCGAGACCCACCGTGTAGCGGTGTAGCGGTTGCCATCGTCGTCACGATACTCGACGACGAGCGGGACCTCCATCACGTCTGCGTCGGCCCGGAACGTCACCTCAAACGAGGATATGTCGTCGGGGTCGAGGGTCCCGACAACGTAGACCCGGAACGGGTCGGTGGGCGTCGCCGGCGCCCCGGGGGTGACGAGCACCGACCGTGCGGACTCGAGGCCCGCGTTGGATATATCGCCTGTCGCCCGGTAGATATCCCCTACCGTCACGACCTCGACGTTGGTGATGACGGGATCGGCCTGCCGCGTATCATCGCCGAAGGTGACCGGCAGAGCGAGGTCGGCGGTGTGGGTGTTGATGCCGTTGTGCCAGACCACCCTGAAGGTGACGTTCGTCTCCGCGGTGGGGGTCAGGTTGAAAAGAACTGTCGCAGAGCCGTCGGCAGGGAGAGCGCCGATGAATGCACCGGTCGGGGTGACGGTAAAGCCCGTCCCCTGCGGGGTCACCTGGACGCCGGAGGCGGCGTTCGGACGGGGGTTGCCGACCAGAACGTTGATGGCGGCCGTCCGTCCTTCGGAGAAGACATCCGGCCTCCCGGCCACCGATGCCTGGAGCGGGGTGTCGTCGACCCGGACCGGGACAGGGTGGCTGAGGGTCCCGTTCTCCCGGAGGTCGAGGGAGAAACGAGGGTAGTAGGTCCCGTCGGGAGCGTCCGCCCGGACGGCAAAGGTGAACGTCCGGTTGATGCCTGCCCCGATATCCCCGACCGAAGGGTAGGGGTTGCTTGCCGGGACGACACCGTCGTCGTAGAGGCGGGCCCCACCGAGCGGGACGGTCGAAGGGCCGGTATTCTGCACGACGACCGTGACGGTTCCCGCGTCACCCGGCATCAGGACGGGGGGATCGACCGCGGTGGATATCACCGTCACGTCTCCCGGGGCCGCGACGGCAGGGGAGACGAGGAGGCAGACCAGGATGAGCAGGACCGTGACGGACCCGGGATGATCAGTTCCCACACAGGAGAATGGAGAGAACCCCTACTTCAACGTTGCTCCCGGAGGCCAGCATAAAACCTTTGACGGCAGAGGACCATAACTCTTGAGACAACCGTCGCCCCGCCGGGGATCCGAGGAGAGCATGGGACAGAACAATATCTTTATCATCGGCCACAGGCAGCCCGACACCGACAGCATCTGCAGTGTCATCGGCTACGCCGAGCTCCGCAACCACGCCGAACCGGGGAAGTACATCCCCGCCCGGTGCGGAGAGGTGAGCACGGAGACGAGGTTTGCGCTCGAGACGTTCAATGCCGATGCGCCGGTCTACATAGCGAGCGTCGAGCCCAGCGTATCGGATATACCGCTCGATACCCGGAGCGTCCGGCAGGACGTCCCGACGGTCGACGTCGCCGCGCTGATGGACACCTACGACATGCGGAACATGCCGATCACGGACGGGAACGAGACCCTGGTCGGCCTCGTCAGCGAGTACGGCCTCGCCCGGGCCTACGTCCGGAAGAACCCCCGGGAGCAGCTCTCGCTGATCCCGATGCCGCTCGAGACCCTCGCCCGCATCCTCGACGCCCGGACGGTCGTGCCGGCGCGCGAGACGCTCGGTGAAGGCCGGGTCTACACCGTCATCGACGCCCTGCACGTCACCCTCTCCCGGATGACGCCGGAAGACATCGCGATCGTCGGGGACAACGAGCCGGCCCAGCTCGCCCTGATATCGGCGGGAGTCGCCGCACTCATCATCGCCGAAGGGGCGCCGGTGGGCGAGCGGGTGATCGCCGCCGCCCGGACGAGAGGGGCCTCGGTGCTCGCGACGACGCTCGACGCCTTCAGCGTCGGCAAGATGATCAGCCTCTCCCTGCCGGCGAGCATGATCATGGAGACCGACGTTCCCACGGTGCGGATGGAGGACTCGCTTGAATACGCGAAAAGCATCGTCTCGAACTCCAAGTTCAGGACGGCCTGCGTCATCGGGGAAGGGCGGCAGCACATCGGGCTCGTATCCCGGACGACGCTGATGCAGGACGTCCAGAAGTCGGTGATCCTGCTCGACCACAACGAGTACTCCCAGGCCGTGGACGGGATCGAGCAGGCAGATATCCTCGAGATCATCGACCACCACCGCCTCGGCGCGATCTCCACACTCAAGCCGGTGAAGTTCCTCAACGACCCGGTGGGGTCGACCTCGACGATTGTCGCCAACAAATTCATCGAGGCCTGCATTGAGCCCACGCCGTCGACCGCCGGACTCCTCCTCGCGGGGATCCTCTCGGACACGATGGTGATGAAACTCTCGACGACCACGCCTGCGGATATCCGGGCGGCAGACTACCTCGCGGAGATCGCCGGGGTCGACCCGGCCGAGTTCGGGCCGGAACTGATCCAGAAGGGCATGGACCTCGATGTGCTCCCAAAGGAGGAACTCCTCACCCGGGACATGAAGCGCTACAACCTCTTCGGGCGGAGCATCATGGTCTCGCAGGTGATGACGTCGTCGTTTGCGTTCGCAGAGACCCATGCCGATGAGATCCGGGCCGAACTCGAGCACCTGCGGACGACAATGGGGGTCGACTGCTTCTTCGCTCTCTTCACGAACGTCTTTAGTAACGCCAGCGACCTCTTCGCCGCCGGGGACGAGGCCTGCATCGCCAAACTGGACCTGCGGGACCAGCCCGTCCGGCTCGAGGGCGTCATGTCCCGGAAAAAGGATTTTATCCCGAAGTTCGGGCAGATGTTCCGGCAGCTCTAACGCCGTCGGGACGCATCACTCGTTTTTCTTCCGAAGCATCCCGGCAGCGTAGCGGGCGAGTCCGTAGACGCCGTCGGTCGAGGGGTGGACCTCGACGATATCGTCGAAGTCGTCGACGGTGATGCCCTGTTTCATCAGGTAGCCGAGATAGGAGAGGATGGTAGATGCCCCGGGGACACCGGCAGCGGCCCCGAGGAGTCGGCCGCTCTCGGGATCGACCCGGACCTGTGCAAGTCCGGCCCAGCCTCCGGCCACGTCCCAGAACGAGCCGGGGCCCGCGGGGGCGGGGGCCGAGAGGGTGACGCCTCCGTCGG
>JAENZF010000062.1:0-3793 GCA_016841385.1 Methanobacteriota archaeon
CGGCCATCAGCACGCCGGGGCCGCACCGGGGGCAGTGCCGCTTCTGCAGAACTGCCTTGTCGCCCTTGACTTCGTAGCACTCGTGTCTCTTGCCCTTGGCCGACTCCTGCTTCTTGGCTGCCATACCTTACGCCTCGCTCTCCGCCTTGGGTTCGCCGCGCTTGAGCAGGTACTCCCGCTCGGTCGACTTCTTGCTCTCTTCGTCGTCGTAGATCCGGGCACGGCCGAAAAGTTCCATCTTTCCGAACCGGGTCCGCTCAAGGTCCAGCACGAGGAGGTTCTCATTCTTGTTCTGTAGCGCGGCGAGCTTCTCCTGAATGCTCTTCCGCGAGGGTGTCGGGCCGTCAAAGGTGAGAGTAAACGAAACCTCTCTCCGGTTCAACACCTCGTTCCTCACATCACGGGTAATTTCGAAGTCCATCGATATCCCTAAAATATTGTTGGCGGATTTATTTATACTCTGGGATGGGGCGCGGGGACGGGTTTCGCCGCATCCCTCACTCACGCACGAAGACCATCAGCATAGACGCGGCCTCCTGCTTCGCCGACGCATCCACGAGCCGGAGGACGACTCCTTCTCCCGGCTGGCCGTAGAGGACGGCAGCCCCGGGTGGCGCGGCGAGGACGAGCGGGATGACCGCAAGATCCTCCTCGCCGTCGACGGAGATCACCCCCGGGGGGTTCCGGACAGCCTCGTTGATCGCGTCCACGAGTTCGTCGGTGATCGTGCCGGGAGGGTTCTTCGCCGTCAGCCTTCTCGCCTGGAGCAGGGGTGAACGGGTGCAAGGTATGCGCATCGTGTAACCGTCGATGATGGCGATATCCGGGACGACTCCTGCGTCCAGGAGGTTGTGCGTCACCACATCGCCGACGGCGTAGACCGGCCGGCCTTCGAGCCGGGGGAGGAGTTCGCCGATGTTTCCATAAAGGGTGCCGAAAGGTTTTTTGAAGACGTCCCGGTGCGCTTCGGGAAGCCGGAGCATCAACGGACCTTCAGGGCGTACCGGCCGGCCATGGTGATGTTCATCTTCTTCGCGATATCCGAGTGCTCGGGATCGATGATCACGACGTAGCCGGCCCAGTCTTCGCTCAGGTTAGCCGTGCCGCAGATCACGCAGCTCTCCCCTTCGACGACCCGGTGACACTCGCGACAGACCCTGACCACCTTCTTACGGACGACCATGTTATGCCGCTCCCTTCTCCTTCTCGTGTTCGAGTTCCTCTTCCAGCCAGACCGTGGTCCCGAGGCCCGACTGCCGCATGGTGAGGCCGATCTTGCTCTCCCGGGGCTCGCGTTCATTCAACGAGAGCGCAACGACTCTGGCCCGGATGCCGTCGCCGACAGTAATAGCCCGCTTCGAGTCCTGACAGATCAGCCTGCCGTTCTTCTCATCGTAGTTGATATATTCATCCGATATCTGGCTCACGTGGAGCATGGCGTCGATGGGCCCGAGGCTGATGAACGCGCCGAAACTCGTCGTCTCCACCACCTCGCCCTCAATCACTTCCTGAAGCGCCAGACGGAGCACCGCCGCCTCGAACCTGACATCGTAGTAGACGGCACCGTCTCCGGGGATCAGCTCCCCCTCGCCGACATTGAGAATATTTGTGACCGCAATGAAGATGCCGATCTCCTTCGCGATGCTGCCTTCCAGCTGTTCCTGCAGTACATTGAGGATAACCTTCTCCAGGTCTTCCCCGAGGCGGTGGGGCGGAACCCGCACCTTGTCCTCCAGCGTCATCTTATAATACATGGTTTCACTATCCCCTCATCAGCTCCAATGTTCTCTCTCTCCGCATCGAAACGACGTCGATTCCCTCGCGAAGGAGAGCATTCCGGAGTTCCCGATCATTCGTCACCACGGTGCATCCTTCCCGCCGGGCATACTCGATCACCCGGTCGTCCACACGCTCCGCGGTACTCCCGCTCGGCACGACCGCCGAGCGCCGGGCCATCGCGAGGCCCACACGGGCGGCAGCCGCATCGCGGCCGCGACCCCGGGAGAGCCCGGTGAGCTCACTGACCACCTCTTCGAGCGTTATCGGCTCGAAGTCCCCAAAGAGGGCCAGAAGCTCGTCATACAGGTCAACCCTGAACTGGGCCGGCATCAAGAGGGCGTTCGTGTCGAGGAGCACCCTCACTCGACCAGAACACCCATGCCGATCAGCCGCCATCGTCCGCCGACCTGTCTGCTGATAGCGATCCGTGCCCCGACCTCCGCACAGACCGCCCGCTTCAGCTGGACCTCCACCTGGTTCTTCTTCGTGTTCGTGATCACGCCGACGGTGACGGCGGTGCCGACCGAGAGCATCAACGGCTCTTTGTGCTTCAAGGGCTCGATGATCTGCTCGCTGTCCGCACCGACCACCCGGTCCATGAGCGTGACGTCGAACTTCAGCCGTTCCCAGACCGGCGGCAGTTTTCCCACGAGCCCGGCCACCTGTCCGGCGAGGGCGTCGCTCTTCGTCAGTGCCGGATCGAGTTTCGTCGCGACACCGAGGAGACCCCCGGGCGCCGCCTCGGTCACACTCGCCTTACCGGCGTTGATGGAGGTGATCTTCGTCTCGACCGGCTCCCACTTCGTCCGGTTCTCGACTTGAACCTGCCGGCCGGGCCGGATCTCGATGTCGTCCCCCTCATGCAGGACTCCTCTGATGAGCGAGCCCCCGATGACGCCGCCCTTCACGTCCCGCCAGCTGCAACCGGGTTTGTTGACATCGAACGATCGTGCGACGAGCAGCAACGGGTCGACATCCGGGTTGCGGTCGGGCTCCGGGATGACCTCATCGAGGGTCCGGATCAGGACGCCGATATTGACCCCTTTCTGTGCGGAGACAGGGATGATGGGTGCGTTTTCGGCAATGGTGCCCTTGATGAACCGTTTTATCTGCTTATAGTGCTCCAGTGCCTCGGCCTGAGTGACCACGTCGATCTTGTTCTGGACGATGATGATCTTCTTGATGCCGATCAGCTCGAGCGCCATCAGGTGCTCCTTGGTCTGGGGCTGCGGGCAGACCTCGTTTGCAGCGATAACGAGCATCGCGCCGTCCATCAGCGCGGAGCCGGAGAGCATCGTCGCCATCAGCGTCTCGTGGCCGGGAGCATCGACGAACGAGACTGTCCGGAACGGAACCGCCTTTTCTCCGCATGCCGGGCATTCCGGATGGGAAGTGTAGACCTCCGCCCCCTTGCACCCCTCACATTTGTAAAAAGTTGTATCCGCGTAGCCAAGCCGGATGGAGATGCCGCGCTTGATCTCCTCGCTGTGCCTGTCCGTCCAGGTACCCGTCAGCGCGCTGACCAGGGTGGTCTTGCCGTGATCGACATGACCCACGAGCCCAATATTGACGCCGGGAATGAATGCATCTCGCAAAAGTTTTCGAACCTCCTTATCCAATATATAGTGACACTACTTATACATAATCAGTAGGGATTACGTTTCTGTTCCCTGTCTCATTTTTATAGTGCACCGAGGCGATCTCCTGTTTGCCGCCGTCCATGTGGCATACGAAGTATGAATAATGCCCCCGATGTTAGCGAAAATTTATACCCTATGAATAGAGATATGGAAACTGATCGCAACATGTCAGGTGATACCGAACTTTCACGTATCGGGATCTCTCTACCCAAGAACCTTCTCGATAAATTCGATGAGATCCTGAGCCTCCGGGGGTACTCCTCCCGTTCCGAAGGGATACGGGATTCGATACGGAGTTACATCACTCATTATCAGTGGATCTCCGATGTAAAAGGAGAGCGTCAGGGTGTCATCACCATGGTCTATGACCATGA
>JAENZF010000062.1:3893-11629 GCA_016841385.1 Methanobacteriota archaeon
TTCCAGCCGTCGATCTCCTCGACCCGCACGACCTTTCCGGTCGTGCCGGTGCGGGGGTACCGGACGACTGCGCCCACTGCTACGTCATCCGTGCTCATAATGTGGTAGGTATATCTGCCAGACTATTAAGGTATCACCTCCAAGGGATCTTGAATGGCAATCACGATTCGCCCAGTAGAAAAGTTGTACTTTGACGGAACGCACCGCTATCGGTCCCCGGAGGAGACCCGTGCCGCCGTGGAGCCGTTGATGACGGAGATCGGTGTTGCCGAGATCATCGATCTCACTCCCCTGGACCGTCTCGGGATCCCGGTCTTTGCGGCGGTTCGGCCGGGAGCGGCCCGGGGTGGGGTTCGCGTCCACGCCGGAAAGGGAAAGGAACCGATCCACGCCCGGGTCTCGGCGATGATGGGGGCGATCGAGCGGTACTCCGCCGAGTACCGGGGTGACCGGATGGAGTATGCGACCTACGAGGAGATCGGCCCGGGACGGGCGATGCACCCTGAAGACCTGCTCCTCCCGCGGAAACTCGAGCAGGGGGAGAAGCTCCACTGGACGCCGGCGTGGGATATCTTAAACGATGAGGAGGTCTATGTTCCAAGTAACGCCGTCTTCCATCCCTACGACTCGCTCGGCATGACCGTGCCCCTCTTCCGGAGCGACCCGAACGGGCTTGCATCGGGAAACGTCATCGAGGAGGCGATCCTGCACGCCCTCTTCGAGGTGATCGAGCGGGACGCACTCAGCGTTGCCGACCAGAAGCGTGACCTCGGCCGCCGCCTCACCATCGAGAAGGAATGTCCCGCCCGCGAGGTCCTCGACCGGTTCGAGGAGAACGGGGTCGATATTCACCTCTGGCTGCTCGCCGGGAAGACCGGCATCCCCACGGTCGCGGCCGCCGCGGACGACACCGTCACGAAGGACCCGGCGATGATCGTCATCGGGTCGGGGACGCACACCTGCCCCGAGATTGCAGCGCTCCGCGCCCTGACCGGGGTCGCCCGGAGCCGGGGGAGTTACCTCCACGGCGGCCCGAGCGATCCCCGGCGGGAGACGGTCATCAGGAAAGCGGGATACGAGCGGCTGAAGCGGATCAATGGTATGTGGTTTGCCGGCGCGGATGCCGTCGATATCGCCGACGTTCCCGACACGAGCACCGACCGGTTCGACCTCGATATCCGGCGGGTGCTTGAGGAGGTCGGCCCCTATACGGACCGGGTCTGCGTCTGCGACCTCTCGAGGACTTCGGTGCCGGTGGTGCGAGTCATCGTCCCCGGGTTTGAGATCTCCTATATGGACCCGGATCGGAAGCACTCCGCGCAGGGTTGACCCCCCTTCGCACCTTCGGTGCTCACGCTCCGGACTCGAAGCCTGACGGCTTCTCGCGCTCCGTTCCTAGCGGAACGTCGCGCCCTTCGGTCCGTCGCATTCCGTTGGAACGTCGCACTGGCACCTTCCGGGCTCAAACTCCGCTCCTTCGGAGCGTCGCACTCGAAAACGCTTCGCGTTTTCTCAAGCTCCGGCCCTTCGGCCCGTCGCATTTAACAGAACCGGACCTTCTTCAGGAGATCCACAACCCTTTTCGTGCCCCGGTTCAGAGGCCTCTCGTCGGGCACGACCCGCTTCCCCGCGAGGGCACGGAATATCGCGTCGATAGCCTTCCCGAGCGACGGCCCGTAACCCCCCTCGAGCGTCAGCGCGAGGGGAAGGCCCGTGCCGTCGATCAGCACCCCGGCGAGCACGCCGAAGTCCTCGGGTTCGAGGTTCATCTGCCCATGCTCGTCGTCGGAGAGGGCGTCCTGCCCGGCCGAGATGATCAGGACGTCGGGTCGGAACCGGGTGAGTGCCGGGACGAAGACCTCGTCAAAGACGTACCGGTAATCGGCGATGGTGGACCCTGCCGCAAGCGGGGCGTTGAGGGTGTAGCCCCGGCCCGCGCCGGTACCGATCTCATCCACCCACCCGGTCTTCGGGAAACTGTTCTCCTCATGCACCGAGCAGTAGAGCACCCGGTTGCTCCCGTAAAAAGCCGTCTGGGTGCCGTTGCCGTGGTGCAGGTCCCAGTCGAGGATCGCAACCCGGTCGACCGACTCGAGCGCTTTCGCCGCTGCGACGGCGGCGTTGTTGAAGATGCAGAACCCCATCGCCCGGTCGGGTTCGGCGTGGTGTCCCGGCGGACGGACCAGGGCAAACAGGTGTTCGCCGTCGAGGGCCCGCTCCACCGCCGCAAAGGTCGATCCGGCGGCATACAGCGCCGCTTCGAACGAGTGGCAGGTGACGTAGGTGTTCGCGTCTAAAAAACAGGTTCCCCGGGCGATCTCCCGCACCCACTGGATGTACTGTGGGCGGTGGACCCGCTCCAGGTCTCTCTCGGTACCCCGGACCGGGGGACGCCACCTCACGTTCTCGGGGACCCCGGAGAGGGCTACCCGTAACCGGGAGCCCGACTCGGGGTGAGCCTCCATGTCGTGCCTGGTAAAGACGTCACCGTAGATGACTGAAGAACGCATCCTCTTTTAGTTAATAGTGCGTCCTTGCTGGATATCCTCTTCGGTGACATCGAACGTCTGGCCGGTGCCTGCGATCCGGTACTGTCCCGTCGCCTTCACCTCGCCCGACCATCCGGATGTCGCATACGGAACGACGAACGCACCGTTCACGCTCTCCTGCCGGTAGGTGAACGTCCGGCCGGTGTTCGTGACGATGGGCACCTCTATGATCCCCTCGCCCTCGATGCGGACCCCGGGGACGTACTCGAATACCTTGACGGCTTTGAGGTCGGGCCCGTTCTCACCGACGTTGCCGTAGACATTCTGGGGTGTTTCGTGGACGAGCCGGTAGTGCTGGAGCGCCGGCACCCGCTCGAGCGGCTGGAGGATCGAGTCTCCCCGGTACTGGTAATACATGTTCAGGAGCGTCGCACCCGACCCCGCCGGCGCATTCTTGTTGTAGGCCTCCACCGCGGCCGCGCCTGCGGTGGCGTTCATCTGCTCGGTGCGCGTGATGACCGGGAGGGACGTGTTCGCCGTGCCTTCCTCACGGTACTCGGCGTAGATCACCTGCGACGTCGGATCGGTCATGGACCCGTCGAAGTTATGGAGCCGGGAGACCATCGTCAGGTAATACTGCTGGTTGTAGAACGGCATCGACTGGTAGTTCGTCGATCCCGCGCTCACGGGGACGAGGAAGTAGGGCTGGAAACGGCTCTCCCCCACGTCCGGATCGGCCCACGTCGCCGGGGCGTGGAACTTCGAGGTATCGAGCTGGATGTCGGTGACGACGTAGCGGGTGCCGATGTTGTCGAGGATCCTGTTTGCGGCCTCCTCGGAGGTCGAGACGAAGTAGGTTGCGGACCCGTTCGGGCCGGCAACCCCATGCTGGAAGGGGTTGTTGTTCGGGATCCGTTTCGAGATAAAGGTGATCCAGTGACCATAGTCCCACCAGGACATGACGCCGTAGGACTCTTCGGGGTAGGTGAAGGAATTCCGGTCATAGATCGCGTAATAGTCGACTCCGGGATCGGGGGTATTGGCACCCAGCCACTCCAGGGCCTCCATCCACTGCGCGTCGATGCCGCTGTACCTGGCACCGGCGGCCAGGGCAAGGTTCCCCTGGAGGGATGTCCCGGCAAAGAGGAGCGTGACGATGATGACCGCTGCGAAGGCCCCGACTTTCAGGTAGTCGGGCTGGTCTTTCGGGGGAACCTTCGACTTCCGGGCGTCGGGGCCTTTGCCGCCCTTCTTGCCCTTTCTTGCCGGCTCCTCCTGTTTCTCGGTGGTCGCCGGGCTGGAGGATGCCTTGCTGCCGCTCCCTTTCCCGAGGAGGCGCGCGACGTCTTTCCAGGTCGCGTCTATGACCGCTCCTGCAAAGACCGCGGCGAATAAGGCGATGTTTGCGGCAAGATAATACTCGTAGCGGACGTGTGCGGCGGTCGACGCGAGGATGATCCCCGTCCAGATCAGGACAAAGACGTGGGCCGGGTTCACCCGCTCACGGTTCTGCCAGAGCAGGGCGGCAGCCCCGCCGGCCGTGAGGACGAGGCCCCAGTGGAACGTCATCCAGGCCGCGTCGAACGACCAGGCTCGTGCCTCCTGGACGGTCGTGGTGACCGGCTGCTCGCCGAAGAAGGCGAAGAGGCTCGATATCAGGAGGTTGTAGATGTCGGGCAGGGCGACAAAGAGCACCGCGACTGCGGCGGCCGCGATGAGGGCGAGCGCGGCGGGGTAGTAGTACTTCGGGCGCCCCTTCAGGAAGACCGAGAGCCCGTAGAGCGCAAGGGTGCCTGCGATGAGGACGGCATAGACGATGACGTGCCCGACCGTGTACCGGGAGAGGTCGAGGCCGGGGTGCGGAAAGCCCGATGCCGCCATCCCGAGGATCACGACACCGAAGACGACGGCGTTTACGAGGACCAGGTAGTCGCTCGGCCGGTCCTGGAAGAAGTCCAGGAGGAACTGGATCAGGGTGAAGGCTACCACGATGAGCGCGAAGAGGATCATCGTCGGCATGTTGAAGAGGCCGAGGAGGTAGGCGATGCCGGCGAGCGCCGATGCGAGCACCGGGGCCTTCAGGCTCTCAACCGTGAGGGTTCCGCGGTCCTTCAGGGAGAGCGGGACGTCGCGCGTCGCGAGCAGCGCCACGACGTAGGCGAGGACGAAGATCGTCGAGAAGAGCGTCTCTGCGATATGGTGGTCGACGAAACCGAAGAGGGAGCGGTAGGCGTAGTTACTGCCGATGACCGCAATCAGGCCCGCCGCGATGATGCCGGTCTTCCAGTCGGCGATCTTTTTCGCGAGCAGGTAGGTGACCGGCACCATCGCCGCAGCCATCAGCGGCGGGACCCATGATGCCACCACCATGATCTCGGGTCGCGTCGTTGCGCCGACGAGGACACAGAGCGCCGATATGATCTGGATGAAGAGCGGCCCCCAGTAGATGACGTCGCCGCTCGGGTAGAGCGTCATGGTGTCGAACCAGGCGTAGCCCGGGAAGTTGGCGACGGTCTGCTCAACCTGCCGGAGACTGTACCAGGGGTCGTTGCCCAGGAGGTTGACACCTTCGGCGGTCACCATATCCGCCGCAGGGATACCCCGCGTCCAGAGCGTGAGCAGGGTGAACAGGACGATAACGCCAATGATGATATATGGTTGGTACTTCTTGAGATCCATCTGAGCCATCGGACACTCCTTGTTACGAATCAGTTTCCCTTCGAACCATTAATAACCTTGGCGTATCCGTGATGCCGAAAAAAAGCGATGAATTTCAGCGCGTTCCCGTCAGCCGGGCGAAGACCTTCTCAAACGCCTCTGCCTTCTTCTTCCAGCTGTGCTCTTCGATCCCGGCCGGGCACCGCCCCGGGGAGAGGGCCAGTTCATTGACCCGTTCCAGGAACTCTTTCCGGTCCCGGTAGACAGCAATATGGTCGCCGCCCATCCGGAGCATGTCGGGGATGGGGGTGGAGAGGATTGGCTTCCCGCACGCCGAGTACTCGAAGTACTTGTTGGGGAGGGCGATATCGACCCACTGGGGAGGAGAGAGCGGGATGAGGCAGAGGTCCATCGGTGCGATGTAGCCGGGGAGGTCGCGGTATTCGACGGTGCCGGTGAAGTGCACCCGGCCGGCAACCCCGAGCCGGGCGGCGAGATCCCGCAGTTCGTCCAGGTAGCCGGTGAAGAGCGAGCCGCCGACGATCAGGAGTTCCGCGCTCTTGTGCTTATCGAGGATCTCCGGGAACGCCCGGATCACCTCGTCGAGGGCATACCACCGCTCGACGGCGCCAGCAAACCCAAGCACGAAGGCGTCGGGGGCGATCCCGAGGGCCGGGCGCATCGCATTGCCGTCCATGGGGCGGAAGAGGTCGGTGTCGACGCCGTTCGTGATCAGCTCCGCCTCGTAGCCGTACTCCCTCAGTTTCGTAACGAGCCCGGGCGAGACCGTCGTGATGACGTCGCTGTGGTCCAGGTTGTACCGGGTTATGGCGAGGACACCTTCCCGGAGCAGCCATTGCGCGGCGGGGTTTTTGTAGTAGGCGGCGGCGGAGTCGGGGAACCAGTCTTTGAGGTCGAAGACTACCGGGACGTCGAACTTCTTCGCCGCCCGGATCATCGCCGTCCCCGCGAGGACGTGGGCACCGACGACGATATCGATATCGTAGTCCCGGATGATGTCGCGAATGACCCGGTAGTGGCAGGGTGCGTTTAAGGTGTAGTGGAGGAAGGGGCTCTCCACGGGGAATCGCGTCGCCTCGTGGACATGGAGGCGGGTCTGGCGTTCCTTCCCCCTGCTGACGTGGAAATGGGGCACGTGGACCTCGTGCCGTGTGGCGAGTTCTTCGAAGATGTTGTGGTGCCTCGACGGGATCGGATGGTGGATATAGTCCTGGGTGGAGACGAGCAGGATTTTCATGAGTATCTAAAACCCGGTCATGCGGCCCGGAGCCCCCGGACCGCGTCGCAGATATACGCCAGTTCTTCGTCCGTCACCGACGGGTGGACGGGGAGGCTCACGACCGACGCCGCGAGGTCGTCCGATACCGGGCAGGAGGCGGGCTCACTTCCAGCCTCGTAGACCGGCTGCCGGTTGACGGGGATGGGGTAGTGGACGGCGGTGCCGATCCCCCGGTCGTGCAGAGCACCCATGAATGCGTCCCTTGTAAGCGGGTAGCCGGCGGGGAGCTTCACGACGTACTGGTGGTAGACGTGCCGGACGCCCGGTGCCGCGTAGGGCGTGACGAGCCCTGCGCCTGCAAGGTGGCGGTCAAGGTATCGAGCGTTCTCTATCCGGCGCTCGTTGAACCCTTCGAGCCGGTCAAGCTGCACGAGGCCGATGGCGGCGGCGATGTTCGTCATCCGGTAGTTGTAGCCGACGGCCGAGTGAAGGTACTTCTGGCTCTGCCCGTGGTTGATGAGGAGCCTGACCCGTTCCGCAAGGGCATCGTCGTCGGTCGTGACCATGCCTCCTTCGCCGGTGGTCATGTTCTTTGTAGGGTAGAACGAGAAGCAGGCAAGGTCGGCAAGGCTCCCCGCCCGCTTCCCCCGGTACTCAGCGCCGTGCGCCTGGGCTGCGTCCTCGATGAGGACGAGGCCGCGGTCGTCACAGACCTCCCGGACGGCAGCGACGTCGAACGGCTGCCCGAAGAGGTGAACCCCGACGACCGCCCGGGTGTCGGGCCGGATGAGGTCCCTGACCGAGTCCGGATCGATGTTGAACGTCCGCGGCTCGACGTCCGCGAAGAGGGGCGTCGCCCCGCACATCGAGACGCTCGACGCCGTCGCAAAGAACGTGAACGCCGGAACGATCACCGAATCTCCCGGCCCGACGCCTGCGGCAAGGAGGGCCGCATGGAGTGCCGCCGTCCCGGAGTTGACGCCGACTGCGTGCGAAACACCACAATAATCCGCGAAACGGGACTCGAACTCCGTGACGACCGATCCCTGGGCCAGCATCCCCGACCGCATCACATCGGCGACGGCCGCGATCTCCTCCTCCCCGACGAGCGGCCGGGCGACGGGGACCTTCATCGACACCGCCTCGCCCCTGGAGGCAGCGGCCGGAACCGTGCCGGCGCCCCCACCGCGAGCATCTCGCGCGGGACGTCCTTCGTCACCACCGCACCAGCGGCAACGAACGCCCCCTCGCCGACGGTGACACCGGGAAGGACCGTCGCGTTCGCACCGATGACGGCGTCGTCCCCGATCACGGGGCCCCGGAGGGATTCGTGGGGGCCGGGGGGGTAG
>JAENZF010000063.1 GCA_016841385.1 Methanobacteriota archaeon
GGTCGACGCTGCGCTGCTCCGGGAGGCGGTGGCGGCCGCCGGCAGGACGGGCGTGGTCTGCGCGGGCGGGTCGCATGCCGACATGCCGGAGTTCCTGCAGCAGCTTCACGACCAGATCCACGTCGGCGGCACGGCCGGGAATGCGACCGGCAGAAACATCCACCAGCGGTCGCTCGACGAGGCTGTCCGGTTCTGCAACGCGATATCGGCGATCACCCTCGATGGTGCGAGCGTGGATGAAGCAAATAAGATCTGCATGGGAGGCAGGTGTTAGGATGACGACGGTCGGCGTACTGACGGGAGGAGGGGATTGCCCGGGCCTGAACGCGGTGATCCGGGCGGTCGTGCGGACGGGGGCGAAGCACGGGTTCGACACGATCGGGATCCGGGACGGATGGCACGGGCTGGTTGCCGGGAACGTCGAGCCGCTCACCGATTATTCGGTGACCGGAATTCTCCCGAAGGGCGGGACGATCCTCGGGACGTCGCGGACGAACCCCTTCAAGAACGAGGCCGACGTCCAGCGGCTGCGCGACAACATCAGGAAGTTCGGGATCGACGCGATCGTTGCGATCGGCGGCGAGGATACCCTCGGTGTCGCGAACAAACTTGCAAAGATGGGTATCCCGGTGATAGGGGTCCCGAAGACCATCGACAACGACGTCGGCGCGACCGACTACACCTTCGGATTCGACACCGCCGTCTCTACCGTCACCGAGGCGATCGACCGTCTCCACACGACGGCGGAGTCGCACCACCGGGTCATGGTGGTGGAGGTGATGGGCCGGCATGCCGGATGGATCGCAACCGTGGCCGGGATCGCAGGCGGGGCCGACGAGATCCTCATCCCGGAGATCCCGTTCGACCTCGACGAGGTCACCCACCATCTCCGGGCGCGCTACGAGCGGGGGAAGAAGTTCAGCATCGTCGTGGTCGCCGAGGGTGCCCAGCCGAAGGGGATGGCGGAAGCGATCGCACAGTCCGCCAGGACAGACGAGTTCGGCCACGTGATGCTCGGCGGCGTCGGCACGTTGCTGCGCGCCGAACTGGAAAAGAGGCTCGATATGGAGGTCCGGGTGACGGTCCTCGGGCACGTCCAGCGCGGCGGTTCTCCGACGGCCCACGACCGGGTGCTCGCGACCCGGTTCGGGGTGGCGGCGGCGGACCTCATCAAGGAGAAGGACTTCGGGAAGATGGTCGCGCTCCGGGGGGACGATATCGTCGCGGTCCCGCTCGAGGAGGCGGTGGCGAACCTCAAGACCGTGGATATGGATCTCTACAAGATGGCAAGCATTTTTTATGGGGGGTGATGCAGCCTCCCCCAATCGCTTTTAGTCCAGGAAATGCGGGTTATGGTGTGCGGATAGCCCGGCACCCAGCGCTACAGGCGGGGCCGGGATCTGGATATCGGGAGGAGTGAAGCGAGCGGGAGGGTTCGGTGCGGTTGACACGACATCCGAAGCGATAATAAATCCCGATACTGTGGACCGTGGGAGTATCGCCATGGGGGGAACGACGCTCCGGAGAACGACGTCCTGAAAGGACGGAGTTCGAGAAACCCGCAGGGTTTCGAGGAGCGGAGTTCGAGCACCGAAGGTGCGAGGTGGGGCCGACGGGGAGGGGGGATGCTTCCCCCTCCCCTGTCCCCTCCCCCCGAATTGCGATAGCCACCAGGAATCCGTGAATGCGAATTGCAATGAGCAGAACTTCTGGCGTTTAAGCACTGAAGATGCAGGTTACAATACTCCGGAAAACAATAGTGCGAGCGAAGCGGGCGGCAGGGTCACCCATGGTCGCTCCGGAAAGACCTCTCCAGCAGCTCTTCAACCCTCCCCACCATCAGCATCCCCCGCTCCAAAACTCTTCCGCACAACCGCACCGGCAACCCCGGCGGCGGTCCCGAAGAGGAGATATAGGTACCCCAGGGCGATCCCGGCCATCCCCGCGAGCCCGGCGACGAACCCCGTGGCATGCGACGCGGTCCAGAGGAATGGGAGCAGAAAAAGGCCGGTTCCGAAGAGCGCCGCGACAAGCCCGGCCTCAAGGCCGTCTCGTGCCCCTCCCTTCGCAGAATAACCTGCGATGAACCCACCGACGAGCGGAGGAGCCATAAGCAGTGGGCCGAGAAAGGCAACGAGGAGAGACGAACCGGCGATGATGGCCGTGCCGATGCCGATCCCGAGCCATCGTGCTCGCTCAGCGGCACCGGCGGTGCCCCTCCTGATACCGTTTCGCACCGCCGTCCCCGCCGCCCCGCCGACGGCGTTGTAGGGGAGGAGGATTACCGTGAAGATCAGGGCGTAGAAGCCGAGCGTCATCCAGAACGGAGGATACTGCGGCTCGCTGTTCACCAGGCTCATGAGGGTTGTTGCGGAGGCAATAACCAGGGCCACGAGCACCCCGCATACGGCACCGGTGACGGCGCCGTCCCTGACCGTTCCCGGGGTGAGGAGCCCGGCGACGAGGCCCCCGCCGAAGAGGAACGCTACCGTCATGACCGGGCCCGGGAGGGTCCCCAGCAGACCGAGGAGCAAGACCGCACCGATCGCCAGCGCTCCCACGACCGCCCCAAAAAGGCGTTTGACGGCGGTACGCGATACCATGGGGGGATCTCGCCCCGCCACACCATATCCGTTCTGGTTTGTCCCGGCCGCCGGAGCGCAGGTATTATACAGCAGGGGAGGTATGGAACTGCAACAGAGCCGTGGCCGGAGAGCGACCCTCCGGGCTCCGGCCCCGGACTCACCGCTCCTCAACCGGACCTGTATTATGAGCATCACAGACCACTGCCGGCGCACCGTCGCCTTCACCCGGGATATCATGCGGCAGCCGGTGAAGTCCGGCAAAGACCTCCGGTTCTCCGACCTCGCCTTCTTCCTCCGGTTCGCCCGGCCGATCTGGAGAGTCGGCGTGCTGGCGCTCGCAGCGACGGCTCTTGTCTCCGCCGCGAAGACTGTCCTCCCGCTCAGCATCAAGGTCTTCATCGACAACATCCTGCTCGGGGAGGCCCCGGCCCCCGACGCCCTCATCGCAGGGGCCGGCGGACTCCTCACATCGCTCAACGCCCTCATCGTCGCCCTCCTGGTGCTCGGATTCTTCACCGGCGGCATGGATCTCGTCCGGAACTACTGGACCGCCCGGTTCCGGGAAGACTACGCCTTCAACCTCCAGACCACCCTCGTCGAGCATGTCTTAAGTTTCCCGCTCTCGTACTTCAAATCGCAGCAGACCGGCTACATCATGTCCCGCCTCTCCGACGACATCCAGATCCTGCAGTATACTGTCTCCCAGTACCTCCCCCAGATCGTCGCAAACGCCCTCTACGTCGCCTTCACCTTCGCCATCCTCTGCTTCTTGAACCTCAGGCTGACCCTCGTCGCCGTTGCCTTCATCCCCCTCTACCTGCTGGTCAACGCCGTCTTCATCCGGCGGATCCGTGCCGCCACCCACCGGGAGCGCGAGCGGCAGGCCTACGTCTCGCGGGACCTCCAGGAGGTGATCGCCGGCATCGACACCGTAAAGTCGCACGCCGCAGAGGACCGGGAGGTGCGCAAGGTCTCCGGGACGCTCCGGAACATGGTCGATGCCCGGATTAAAAACACGATGCTCTCCGCATTCTCGGAGTATTTCAGGATCGGCACGATGTCGCTCATGATCATCGCCGTCTTCTGGTTCGGTGGGAACGAGGTGCTCGCCGGTGCCATGAGCGTGGGGGACTTCGTCGCGTTCGCAGTCTACATCGTGACATTCGCTCCCACCGTCAACACCTTCTTCGCCTTCCCCGTCGTCATGCAGCCCGCACTCACGTCCGCCGCCCGCCTGCGCGACCTCTTCCGGATGGACGGTGAAGCGGGCGCCGGCGGGATTGTGCCCGCCACGGTGCAGGGCCAAATCGAGTTTGCCGGCGTCCGGTTCGGCTACACCGGGTCGGAACCGGTCCTCCGGGACGCAAACTTCGTCGCCCGTCCCGGCGAGGTGGTCGCCGTCGTCGGGCGGACCGGTGTGGGGAAGACGACGCTCGTCAACCTGATCCTCCGGGCGTTCGCGCCGCAGGAAGGCACGATCACCCTCGATGGCCGCGACCTTTTATCGCTCGACCCCCGGTGGCTGCGGCGGCAGGTCTCGCTCGTCTCACAGGACCTCTTCCTCTTCCACACCACCATCGAGGATAACATCCGCTACAGCAGGCCTGAGGCAACCTTCGAGGACGTCATAGGAGCCGCGCGGAAGGCGCAGATTCACGACGACATCGTGGCGTTCCCGGACGGATACCAGACGATCGTCGGCGAGCGGGGGACCCAGCTCTCCGTCGGCCAGCGGCAGCGGGTCGCCATCGCCCGGGCGTTCCTGAAGGACGCACCCATCCTCATCCTCGACGAGCCCACATCCGCGCTCGATATGCAGACCGAGGACCAGATCCGGCGGACGCTCCGGATCCTGGTCCGGGACAGGACGACCATCCTCGTCTCCCACCGCCCGTCGCTCCTGACACTCGCCGACCGCGTCCTCACGATCGAAGGCGGACGGGTGCGGGAGTGCCGGGGAGCGGATGCCCCCGTGCAACCCGATACCGACCGCACATACCGGTCCGCCACCCCCTGATTCCCCGGCCGCAGGCTTATGGGATGCGGCGACACACCCCAATGACATGGAGCATAGAGCGGGATGCCTTATCTGCGGCAGGGATCTTGTGTATAGAGAGGAGCCCCGCGACCTTGCGTGCGCTGTCTGCGGAGAGGTCCGGAGCACCACTTCCTTGTGCCCGCGAGCCTCACCGCCGCGTTCTGCAACCACCCAGGGGGAGCCCGGGAGAAAGGGGGGTGCTGCTCCGCCAGGCCCGCGCGAGGGCCGGCATGGTCCCGGGAGGGTTCTGCGGGACCCACGGCACCTGCAGCGCAGCGGTCGGGACCGGCATCTTCGTGAGCCTGATCACCGGGTCCACGCCCTTAAAAAAGCAGGAATGGTCGCTCGCGAACCAGATGACCGCACGCAGTCTGATGACAATCGCCCGGCACGGCGGTCCCCGGTGCTGTAAACGCGACTCCTGGCTTGCGATCCGCACTGCGATCACGTTCCTTGCCGAACGGTTCGGTATAACCCTCCCCGTGCAGGAGGCGGTGCGGTGCGAGTTCAGCGATATCAACCGCGAATGCCTGCAAGAGGAGTGTCCCTTCCACGCCGGCTATCCGACCGGGTGACCCGCGGCCCGGAGGGCGGCGACAATGATGCAGTAGCCGGCGACGGTCCCGATGAGCGTCGATGCGACGGCAATCAGATCGTCCCCCCAGTGCATGCGGCTCCACCACCCCGCCGCACTGCCGATGAGAAAGGACGCAAAGATGATGAGGATCTCCTCTCTGTCCAGCGTTGCCATAAGATGGGGAACTATCGGCTTTCTCCGGCCATAGCGTTTGCGTATATCCCGAACCGCAGGGTTATAATCAACCTGCATCGACTCCATGAAGAATGTTCATCGCCTGCCACCTGTTTCTCGGCCTCGTCCTGGGCCTCGCGATCGCCGGACGCCTGGGCGACCGGCGGCTCATCGGATTCTGTGCTCTCGGGGCCGTCCTCCCCGACCTGCTCGATAAACCGGTAGGCCACCTCCTTCTTGCGGAGTCGCTCAACTCCGGGCGGATATTTGGGCACGGGCTGCTCTTCCTCGCGCTCCTCGCCTTCGCAGGCATCGTCCTCGAGAGGCGGCGGGGGTCGTTCGCCCTCCTCGCCGTCGCAGCGGGCGTACTCTCCCACCAGGTCCTTGACGCGATGTGGGCGATACCCGTCACCTGGTACTACCCGCTGCTCGGCCCGTACAGGCCATACGAGTTCACCGACTACTTCGGCGGCGCTATCCTGGCGGAGATCTCTTCGCTCTCGGAGTGGATATTCCTCGCGGCATCGGCCGGCATCGTCCTCGCCGCCTGCCGGGGCTTCCGCCCCGATCTCTCCGGGGTTGCCGCGACAATCGTCCGCGCCTCCGTCCCGCTCCTTGGAGCCCTTGCCATCGCCTCCCTCTATGCCTGGGCAGCCGGCATCCCGGAGAGCATCCTGATGGCCGGCGCAGGGCCGGAGGATTACCTGGTGCTTGCAGCAGTGGGGGCCATCGGGGCGATCAGGAACCGGAAATTGCTGAATACCAGATAATTCGTCAGTCCAGGCGGGTCAACCTGTCGATGCTGCCGGGGACGGTCCTTTCCACCCGGAGCGCCGCCCTCCCCGCCGGTTTGATCTCGATGGCAAACGACCTGTACGGTTTGCAATCGGACCTGACCTCCGGTGAAATATTCAGTGTGTACTGCTCCCCGGGCCCGAGAAGCAGATCGGAGTTACTGTTCATCCGCTCCTGGACGCTCCAGCGTCCGTGTCCTGGCAGGACGTCAACCAGAGGCACGTTCTGAGCAACGATCTCGCTATGCGTTGAACCGACAAAACGGACGGATATCGTGGTGATATCGATCGGGTCGCTGCCGGCGGTGAGCCCGACCGGGACGATAACAGCGTCTATCATTCCGGGAGTGTTGCTGACGCCGTAGATTGCACCGGTCACAGTGATACTCGACCCGGCCTCCCGGATACCCTGGTGAACGGTGGACCGGCTCTCCTCGGAGAAGAGAATACCCGCAGTCAGGACGACGTAGGCAAAGACGGATGCAACGACGACGAATGCGATGAGTACGATCGCCGCCTCGAGCCCGGTGAATCCGGTCTCCGGCAGGCCCCGGCTTTTGGGGCCCGTCGCATCAGAAGAGTTCGACGTAGACATTCTTTCCAACGCCTGCGGGAATTGTTCTGGTCAGTGAAACGGTCGCCCCTTCTGCGGCGATTATCTCGAGGGTGAACGTATCTCCCCGCCGGATGCCCACGCTTCCCACCTTCAGTTTCACCGTGACGACCTCTCCCGTTTCCAGGAGGTCCCCGGCGTCTCTTCGATGCCGCCAGGTTTCGGTTACGCGGGGGTCGCCGGGAGGGAACGTGACAAGGGTCTCCTTCGTGGCGATGATATAGGTCATGCTTCCCATATCGATCACGGCGAGATCGGTCGCGGTCTCAAGGTCGAATTCCATAAAGTCGAGCAGGCCCGTGGCGTCCAGTTTGGCGATGACCGTGTATCCCGGGCGGAGGGCGGACCCGGCTTCGCCAAGGGCGGCATGCATCGTTTCCTGGCTCTTCTGCGACGTGGTCATGCCCACCCCGAGAACGACGTATGCGAAGACCGATGCAACGACGATGAAGGCGATGAAGACGATCGCCGCCTCAAGTCCCGTGAAAGCCTCTTCGTCCCTGTCTTCCCGGGGCATATGATTGCGGGTTTGTCGCGCTTCGATTAAAAGATGCTGATCTTTCCCGGAGCGTACGGGCAAATGCGTCGCTCACGAACCCCGGCGGAGGCGGACCCGAAGTGGAACCCTTCCCGGGAAGCTCTGCCCGTTGCCGCGGCGGGAATCTCCTCCCGGAGAACCTATTTATAGCATGGCTTTTTATGGGGTAACAGAATGACGTTTGAAACCACCGCAGGTCTTCTCATCAGTTCCGTCAATCCCCGCACCATCCCGCTGGACTTAAAGAGCATCTACCTATGGATCTTCCTCGCCCTTGTCGGCGTTTACGTGCCGGTCATCAGTGAGAGTCTCCTTCGCGTGGTTTTTGTCCTGCCGTTCATCCTCTTCATCCCTGGCTACCTCCTGATCGCGGCCCTCTTCCCGGCAAGGGGCAACCTTGCCAGAATAGAGCACGTTGCCCTCTCGTTCGGGCTTTCCATCGCCATCGTGCCGCTCTTCTGCCTTGCGCTCAATTATACGCCCTGGGGTATCCGGCTCGACCCTATCGCCATCGCTCTCGTGGCATTCAGTCTCGCCATCGGTCTTGCCGCCCGGTTTCGACGTCGTGAACTGCCCGAAGAGAGCCATTTTACGGTCCCGGTCAGCGTGCACCTCGCCGCGGTAAAAGAGGAGTCCTCCGGTGGTTCCACGTCCGGGGTCGACCGGGTCTTGAGCATCGTCCTCGTTGCTGCCGTCCTCGTGGCCATCGTGACGACGGTCTACATCGTCGCGGTCCCGAAAGAGGGTGAGAAGTTCACCGAGTTTTATATCCTCGGCCCGAAGGGGAAGGCAGCCGATTATCCGACCGAGTTCATGGCCGGAACACCGCAGACGGTCATCATCGGGATCGGGAACCACGAGTACCATGATATCACCTACACGGTGGAGACGTTTGCCGTCGAGAGCAGGTTCGATGACACGACAAACCAGTCAACAATCGTCTCGGCGACCCTCCTCGACCGGTTCTCCGTCACGGTGCCGCACAACCAGACCGTAAAGCAGCCCTACTCCTTCCGGATCATGGATTCGGATACAAACAGGCTCGAGTTCCTCCTCTTTAAAGAGACGCCTCCCGAGGACATACCCGAAAGCAACCTCACCAGCGCCGGTTATCGTGACCTGCACCTCTGGCTGCGGGTGCACTGAGAGGAAAAGGTCGCCTGCAGGTGCTCCTCCAAATATTTATCCATTCAAACGGCCCATGGTTGTTCGAGGTACAAGGATGAAACGCGGAATTCTGGTCGCCTCCCTTCTGGTCCTGACGCTTATCGTGGCCCCGGCCGGGGCATTCAGCGCCGACAACCTTTTGATAACCGTGGACGAGGACGGGAGCGCAAGCATCACCATGAACTACACCCTCTCGTGGATCGAGAGGATCGCCGTCTTCTTCAAGATCGCCGAGCCGGAGCAGGAACTGAAGTCCGCGCTCGAGGAGGCGTTGGGGGTTCCCGTAACGGTAGCTTCGGCCGAAAGTGACGCCGCTACATTCTCGGTCCTCGAGTTTGCTGAGATCGGCAGCGCCGATGACGGGAGCGTCTACTCGACACCGGGACTCGACTTCACCGGGGCGCAGGCGGTGCTCGACCGCTACTGGTTTGCACCGCTGGTCGAGGCTGACTTCTCCCCGGCTCTGACGGTGGTCCGGTTCCCGGACGGCCACGAGGAGACCTTCGCGAACCAGAGCGCCATTCCGGCCCTCTCTCACACGGTTCCGTGATCGGGGCGCTCTTCCCTTTTTTCGCACGAAAACCGTAGTTGACCAAAAAGCGGCGTTGTTGACACCCTGTTCTGGAGAGTTGTCCCTGGAACAGACCCGCATTTCAGATCGGCGCTTGGCATGATTGCAGTGACCGAAGGGTTCGAGTGCTCGCAACAACGCAACCGAAATAAGGAAAGATTGTCATGCAGTGGACCGTAGGACTATCGCCATTTGGGGGAGGGGCTGACGGGGAGGGGGTTTCCCCCCTCGCACCTATCGGTGCTCATGCTCGCTACGCTCGCACTCCCCTTTGTCCCCACCCCCCATGGCGATATCACCTTGAAATCCGTGCCAGTGAAGGAGGGATCGTATGAAGCGGGTTGCCAGCAACTATGCAGACATCACGTCCCTCGCGGCTCGAGGGGCACACCCGAATCATATTTGCCAATAAATGTCCCGCCAACATCGGAAGCCGCAGCTAGCCGGCCGTAACCTGCCAAAAAAAGGGAGAGAGATCTTCCTTACTCGAAGATATTGAAGATCTGGTCGCTGCCGGTGTCGGAGAGACGCTTGCGTTCCGTCTTCTCCTCGACGAGCGCGAGCACCGGGAGTTCCATGTCCACACCCGGGGTGTGGCCGAACATATCCTGAAGGTCGACCTGCAGGGCGTGCATGAAGAGCGCGTTCGGGATATCCATCGCGCAGTGCTCTTCACACTGGCCGCAGTTGATACACGAGTCCGAGATGTGGGCGTAGCGGATCAGGTGGAATATGAAGGGCGGCGGGACCTGACCGGGCGTGACCAGGTAGGCCTTCTTCGTGCTGCACTCGACACAGTAGCAGATCGGGCAGTTCTCGATGCACTGGTAGCACTTGATGCACCGGGAGGTCGCGTCCATGATCTTCTTGAGGCGGTCCTTGCCCTCGCCGAGCCCCTCGAAGTCTTTCGCCCGCCACTTGTCGCCGAGCTTCAGCATGGCGCCCTCGACCTTGCCGCGGATCTCGATCCCCTTCGGGTTCGCGGCACCGGTCTTGAGGACTCCGGCACTCACGGCACCGTCCAGGAGGTTCGCACCCTTCTCGGAGCAGACCTCGACGAACGTGGCCTTCCCGGCCTGATCGCCGATGACGCCCCAGTTGCCGCAGGCGAGGTCCGCCTGGCGCGGAACCTTCATCTTGCACCGCCGGCAGTTCGAGCGGCGGCCGTAGCCTTCCTCCTCGAGCTCGTCCATCGAGATGCCCTTGTGCTGGCCATCCTTCGTCACGATGATGAACTGGCCCTTGTCGATCTCTTCCTTGACGACGTCGTCGGGGTTGACCCCGAACTTCTCGGCGATCATCTTCCGGGCAGAGACCGGGCTGACGGAACCACCGCAGTTGAGGCCGATCATCAGGACGTTGTCCAGGTTGACCTGGTTGCGCTTCGCGAGCTCGTAGAGGCCCATCGTGTCGCAGCCTTTCACCGGGACGGCGATCCGCATATCTTTGGCACCGTCGAGGTACTGCTTGACCAGCTTCGAGAGCAGGAGCGTCCCGCAGTGGAGCGAGCCTGCTGTCTGTGCGATCTCGGCGGGGTCGGTGATGAATGTGGGGACGGCATCGTAGATGTCCTGTCCCTTCTTGACGGCAAGGACAGCGTCCACCATGCCGGACTTGAGCGCGTGTGTCAGCAGAGCGGTAACCGCTCCACCACACTCGCCCTTCTCCTGACAGGCGGCGTCGGCTGCCCATGCGTAGAACATATCTCCTTTTGCAGCCATGTTCAGGCCTCCGTAATCTTCTCAACCTTCACAGCACAGGCCTTGAACTCAGGGATCTTGGCGATCGGGTCGAGCGCGTTGTTGGTCAGTCTGTTCGCTGCACACTCGGCGAAGTGGAACGGCATGAACATGACGCCCTTCTTGATCTCGTCGGTCACTTTCGCGGGGACGTTCACCGTGCCACGGCGGGAGGTCGCACGGACCATTTCCTTGTCCTGGATGCCAAGTGCCTTCGCGTCCTCGGTGTTGATCTCGATCCAGCCGGTGGGGACCTCGTTGTCGAGGGTCTCGGAGCGGCGGGTCATGGACCCGGTGTGCCAGTGCCAGAGGCAGCGTCCGGTGGTGAGGATATAGGGGTACTCCGCGTCGGGGACTTCCGCCGGGGGTTTCCATTCGATGGCGTGCATCACGCCCATTCCGTCGGGGTGCGAGCACTTGCCGATGTGCAGGATAGGCGTGCCGGGGTGCTCCGTGGTCGGGCACGGCCAGTGGAGTGCTTCTGGCCTGTTGAGGCGCTCGTAGTTCATGCCGTGGTAGGACGGCGTGACGGCGGCGATCTCGCTGAAGATCTCTTCAGCACTCTGGAAGGGGAACTGGTCTGCGTAGCCCATGGCGGCCGCCACTTCGCAGATGATCTTCCAGTCGACCTTTGCCTCGCCGGGCGGGTCCTGTGCCTTGCGCCACATCTGGACACGGCGCTCGGTGGAGGTCTGGGTGCCGTCCTT
>JAENZF010000064.1:0-4815 GCA_016841385.1 Methanobacteriota archaeon
GCACGGGGCTTTGCCTGGAGCGTGGCCCCGGCCCTCCTCTCTTCAGTCACCACCGGCTTCTTCCGGCGCTCCTCCACGTCCCGGGAGAGTTTCATCGCCACGGATTTGACATCCAGAACCTCTTCCATCAGGCCTTTCACCAGGGCCTCGAGCTCCCGCACCTTCCGCTCCAGGTCGCGCAGGCGCTCATCTCCCGCCTCCGATACCGGCGGCCGCTCATACTCTTTCATCGTCTCCATCTCCTTCTCGCGCTCCGCGAGTTCTCGCTCAAGAAACCGTATCCTCGCATCTTTCTGCGCCATTATCTCCCTCAAACTAATCCTTGATAATAATTACGTAATAATATTACTATAGATTCCCCAAAAGAAGAATTATTACATTTTATCCGGGATGCGGCAGAGGAATAAACAGCAGCTTTCGGATAAGCAGTCGTCATGAAAGAACCGTGCAAAAGAAAGAATATTACCTCGCCAGAGTAACCTTTTTCTGCATGTCTAGTCTGGCAAACTTCGATCCAGAAGTCGCGGGTCTCATCGAGGAAGAGCGCCTGCGTCAGATCAATGGATTGGAATTGATTGCCTCCGAGAACGTCGTCAGCAAGGCGGTTCTCGAGGCGATGGGTTCTATCATGACCAATAAGTACGCCGAGGGGTATCCCGGCAAGCGCTACTACGGAGGTTGCGAGTTCCATGACGTCGTGGAGAACCTGGCGCGCGACCGGATGTGTGAACTCTTCGGAGCGGAGCACGCGAACGTCCAGCCGCACTCAGGGAGTCAGGCAAACCAGGCGGTCTACTTTGCCTACCTCGCCTACAAAGACAAGATCATGAGCCAGAGCCTCACCCAGGGCGGCCACCTCTCCCACGGCTCCCCGGTCAACATCACCGGACGCTGGTACTCCATCTTCCACTACGGCGTCGACCCGGAGACGGAGACGCTCGACTATGCGGTCATCGAGGAGATGGCGCGGACGGTGAAGCCGCAGATCATCGTCTGCGGTGCAAGCGCCTACTCGCGCGAGATCGACTTCAAGGCGTTCCAGGAGATTGCCGACACCGTCGGCGCGCGGTGCATGGCCGACATTGCCCACATTGCCGGACTCTGTGCGACCGGATACCACAACTCCCCGGTCGGAGTCGTCGACATCGTGACGACGACGACGCACAAGACCCTGCGCGGTCCCCGCGGCGGCGCCATCATGTGCAGCAAGGAGGATGCTGCCGCCATCGACAAGTCCATCTTCCCGGGCATGCAGGGCGGCCCGCTGATGCACACCATCGCCGCAAAGGCGGTCTGCTTCAAGGAAGCGCTGACCCCCGCGTATAAGGACTACTGCGGGCAGGTCGTCAAGAACGCACGCACGATAGCCGACGTCCTCGGCCAGGAAGGGCTCGACCTCGTCTCCGGCGGCACCGATAACCACCTCATCCTGCTCGACCTGACCGGGGTCTCCGTAAACGGCGAACACCTTACGGGCCTCGCGGCCGAGGTCGCGCTCGGCGAGGCAGGCATCACCGTGAACAAGAATACCATCCCCCGCGAACAGCTCAGTCCCTTCGTGACGAGCGGCCTTCGCATCGGCACACCGGCGGTCACCTCCCGCGGCATGAAAGAGGAGGAGATGAAACAGATCGCCCACTGGATCACCCGGGTCGTAAAGGACATCGCCAGGGACAGGACGTCCAAGAAGGCGATCGCCGAAGTGAGAGAAGAGGTTATTGCTCTCGCGAGCAAGTATCCCCTTTACCCTGAAGTAGCATGATACTCGACGGCAAAGCGGTCTCGGAGAAGAGGCTTGAGCTCCTCAAGGAGGAGATAGATGAGTCCGGGCTCTACCCGCGCCTTGCAACCGTCATCGTGGGCGAAGATCCCGGGTCAAAACTCTACGTCCGCATGAAGCACCGGGCGTGCGAGCGTGTCGGGATTGGGTCGGTCGGGATCGAGCTCCCGGAGGACGCCTCCACCGAACGGGTGCTCGAAGCGGTCACGCGCCTCAACAACGACCCCGACATCAACGGCATTCTGGTCCAGCTGCCGCTTCCCTCCCAGATAGACACCACCCGCATCATCGATGCGGTCGCGCCCGGAAAGGACGTGGACGGGTTCCACCCCTACAACCTCGGCAGGCTTCTTGCCGGAAACCCGGTCTTTGCCCCCTGCACCCCGCAGGGGATCATGACGATCCTCCAGGAGTACAGCATCCCGACCAGAGGCCAGCGGGCGGTAGTCGTCGGCCGGAGCATCGACGTGGGCAGGCCCATGGCCGTCCTGCTCCTGAACGCCGACGCAACCGTCACCATCTGCCACTCGAAGACGAGGAACCTCGAGGCCGAGATGAAAGATGCCGATATTCTCGTCAGCGCGGTCGGAAGAGCGAAGTTTGTCGGACCGGATATGGTCAAGGCCGGAGCGACGGTCATCGATGTCGGCATCAACTACGACGAGCAGGGCAAACTCTGCGGCGACGTCGACTTCGAGGCGGTACGCGAGCGGGCGGGAGCGATAACCCCTGTCCCCGGGGGCGTCGGTCCCATGACGATCGCGACGCTGATGGAGAACACCTTCCGGGCGGCCAAGTTAAGGACATGTTACAACAACACTGTACGGTAAACCGCCTCCGGATCGGCGGCGACGCTCCGGTTCGCCTGATGGGCGTCATCAACTGCAGCCCCGAGTCGTTCTACAGGGGCTCCTACACCCCGACCGGACGGATCTACGACCGGGCAATTGCCATGCACGAAGAGGGCGCCGATATGATCGACCTCGGGGCGCGGAGCACGGCCCCGGGCTCTCTTCCCATCACCGTCGGGGAAGAAGCGGAACGGATGGATGCGGCGCTCTCGGAACTTGACGGGACCGGGATCACCCTCTCGGTGGATACCCGGCACCCGGAGGTGCTCGAGGTCTGCCTCCGCCACGACATTCATGCGGTGAACGATATCTCCGGCCTTGCCGACGAGCGGTACGCGCGGGCAGTCGCCGACTCCGGGCTGCCGGTATTCGCGATGGCGAGTTTCAAGGAACCCGGCGATGCCGTCGGCCTTGCCGCAACAGGGGAAGCACTCGGGATGGTCGTGACCCGGTGCGCGCGGCTCGGGATTGACCAATACGTCCTCGACCCCGCAGTCGGGAGATGGGTCCCGGAGCGGACGAGCGAGGACGACTGGGAACTCTGCCGGAACTTCGGGTCGTTCTCGGCCTTCGGCCGTCCGTTGCTCGCCGCGATATCCCGGAAAACATTCATCGGGGACCTCCTTGGAAGAGTTCCCGAAGAGCGGCTCGCAGGCACCCTCGCACTCACGATGATGCTTGTCGGGGAGGGAGCAGCCATGGTGCGGGGTCACGACGTCAGGGAGACCGCCGACCTCTTGCGGGTTTACGAGAAGATGAGGCAAACATGACACCACCATCATTTCATGTGTACGGCCTTGCGACCCCCCTGATCCGGGCCGGCGACGACGTCACGGCGCACCTCCTTGCGGCCGCCGGGAACTCGGAGTGCCGCGGCTTCCAGGCGGGGGATATCGTGGTCGTTGCAGAGTCGGCCGTGGCCACCGCCGAAGGCCGGATCGTGAGACTGGCCGATATCGAGCCGTCGGCAAAAGCCCTACGGCTCGCTGAAGAATACCATATGGACCCTCGCCATGTCGAGGTAGTGCTCCGGGAGAGCGATCAGGTCGTCGGGGGCATCCCGGGGTTCCTGCTCTGCATGAAGAACGGGACGCTCCTTCCGAACGCAGGGATCGACGCCTCCAATGCCCCGCCCGGCTCCCTCGTCCTGCTGCCCCTCGACCCGGATGCATCTGCGGCACAGATACGCGCCGCGATTGCTGAGCGGGTGGGAGCGGACGTCGGCGTCATCGTCATCGATTCCCGGACGCACGCGATGCGGCTCGGGTGCAGCGGGGTCGCCATCGGGTGTTCGGGCATCCCCTCGGTGGTCGACGAGCGCGGGAAAAAAGATCTCTTCGGGCGTGAACTCGAGGTCACCAAGCGGGCGGTGGCAGACTGCATCGCGTCAGCAGCCGAACTCGTGATGGGAGAGACAAACGAGTGCGTCCCCGCAGCCGTGGTGCGGGGGATCGGGCTTCCTGTCGGCGACTACGCCGGGGTCGCCACGATCGATGCTTCAGAGTGTCTCTTCATGGGTGTCGCGCTCCACACCGACCCGTCCCTTCTCGTCGAGGGCAAGGGAAAACCCTGAGTTCTCCAGGTATTCCCTGCTCTTTCTCCCTTTTCCGTGGATGAGTATCTCAACCAGGTCTTCCTTCTCGTCGATATCGGTCGACATCCGAAACGAGTCGATCACCTCGACGGAGAAGCCGCAATCCCCTGCGATCCGCATGTGGTCGAGGAAACTTGCGCCATAGAAGTCGGCGTGGAAGCATTTCGGCTTCTTTAAGAATATGACGTTCGTCCCGCCGCCCCGGCCCGGCACGATGGCCATATCCTTCTCGGTACGGATCAGCCGCTGGATATCCCCGGCCGTCACCAGGGGGAGGTCGGCCATGATGATGAGCGCCGGGCAGTGAAACTGCCCGAGCGCCCAGTTGATCGCTTCGTTCAACGACTCCTTCCTGACGGCAATGAGCGCGTTCTCGTGTTTGAAGGGGTGAGTGCAGAGCAGGGTGGCGCTGCACCCGGACTTCAGCACGGAGGCGATCACGTCTTCAAGCATGGCCCGGGCGAACGCCTCCCGCTCCTCCTGGTCGAGGATGCAGGAGAGGCGCGTCTTGGGGTTCGTAGGCTTAAAGGGGATGAGCGCGTGAAAGTACATCGTGAAACGGTTGTCGGGGCAGCATCAAAAAGGCATCG
>JAENZF010000064.1:4915-11483 GCA_016841385.1 Methanobacteriota archaeon
CCGGTACGGGAGGGGTGCATCATGCCTCCCGGCGAGGCGATCCGGACCCTGGAAGCGAGCGCAGACCTCGGCTGCACGGAGGCGCTCTTCACCTTCGGGGAACGTCCGGGCGCGGTGCCCGGCTTTGCCGCCCTGCTCGGTAAGATCGGCTACGCGGATATCCTCGACTACGTCTACGATCTCTCTCTTGCCGCAATCAGGCGGGGGCTCCTGCCGCACACCAACGCCGGCATCCTCTCCTATGAAGAACTCGACCGGCTCCGCGGGGTGAACGCGAGCATGGGGCTGATGCTCGAGACGACCGCGGACGTCGCCGCACACAGGGATTCTCCGGGAAAGGATCCGGCGGTCAGGATCGAGATGATCGAGAACGCCGGAAGACTCTCGATTCCGTTCACGACCGGCATCCTGATCGGGATCGGCGAGACTATGGAGGACCGCGAGGAGTCACTCCGGGTCATCCGGGACCTCCACCGACGGTACGGCCACATCCAGGAGGTTATCGTGCAGAACTTCTGTCCGAAGCCCGGAACGCCGATGGAAGACGCCCCGGTGCCCGATACCAGCGAACTGTGCGCGACGATAACCCTTGCCCGGGAGGTCCTCCCCCACGATGTGGCGGTGCAGATACCCCCGAACCTCACGGACGCGGCTCACCTGGTCGGGTGCGGCGTGGACGACCTCGGCGGGGTCTCCCCGCTCACCATCGACTACGTCAACCCTGAACACCCCTGGCCGCAGCTCGAAGAACTGAGACGTGTGGCCGGGGACGCCGACCTCTCCGAACGGCTCTGCATCTACCCGCAGTACATCGCGAAAGGCTGGTATTCTCCCCTGCTCGAACCCCTGATCCGGCAGCTCGCGGAGAGGATTGCCGCACCCGGCCGGGGCGAGGGTGCATAACCTCATCATTTATCCCGACAACACATATCAGGAGATTTCGCCATGAAACAGGTTGACCTCCTCTACACAGGGAAGGCTAAGTCCGTCTACCGCACCGACGACCCGGAAGTATACATCATGAAGTTTCGGGACGACATCACGGCTTTCGACGGCGAGAAGAAAGATACCCTGGGCGGCAAGGGGAGATATAACGCGGAGGTCTCCTCCTTCCTCCTCAGGTACCTGGAAGAGCACGGGATCCGGACCCACTACCTCTTAAGCGTCGAGCCCGCCGTAATTGCCGTGCGGGCCCTCAAGATGATCCCTCTCGAGGTGATCGTCAGGAACATCGCGGCCGGATCTATCGTGCGTCACTACCCGTTCCAGGAAGGGGAACCGCTCGACCCGCCGGTGATCGTCATCGACTACAAGAGCGACGCTCACCACGACCCGATGCTGAACGACGAGTTGATCTACGCCCTGGGCCTTGCCACACCCGAGGAACTCGACCAGATCAAAGCAATGGCACTCGCGATAAACGAGGTGATCTCGGATTACCTTGATCTGCGCGGCATCACCCTGGTCGATTTCAAAATCGAGTTCGGCCGTTATGACGGCGAGATCATCGTCGGCGACGAGATCAGCATGGACTCGATGCGGCTCTGGGATAAAGAGACCGGGACGTCTCTTGACAAGGACGTTTACCGTTTCAGTAAGGGGGACGTCATGGAGACCTACGCCAGCGTCGCGAAACGAATACTCTCCCCACCCTGGGGTGAACTTGCATGAAGTACGACGTAACCATCACCATTGGACTCAAAGAGGGCATGCTGAACCCCGAAGCGCGTGCCATCCAGCACGCCCTCGCGAACCTGGGGTTCCCGACCGAGGGCCTGAGCACAGCGCGACTCTACCGGATCACGCTCGACGCGAGCAATGCGGCTGCGGCCAAAAAAGAGGCAGGCCAGATGTGCGAGCGGCTCCTCGCAAACCCGGTCATCCACCACTACACGATTGAGGTTGAGTGAGGCATGAGATTTGCTGTGGTACAGTTCGGCGGCAGCAACTGTGACCGGGACACCTACCACGTCCTCTCGGACGTCTGCGGGGTCGAGACGGATCTCGTCTGGTATAAGGACGGGCTCGAGCGGTCTTACGATGCCGTGGTGCTCCCGGGCGGGTTCTCCTACGGGGACTACCTCCGGGCGGGGGCCATCGCTGCCCGGACCCCGATCATGGCCGAACTCATCAGGCACGCGAAGAGCGGAGGGCTGGTCCTCGGGATCTGCAACGGCGCGCAGATCGGCTCGGAGGCCGGACTGATCCCGGGCACCTTCACGCTGAACGCCTACCCGAAGTTCATCTCACGGCACGTCCACCTCCGCGTCGAGAACACCACGTCCCCGTTCACGGGGCTCTACCGGGAGGGGGAGGTGATCCGGGTGCCGATCGCCCACAAGGAGGGGCGGTACGTCGCCCCCGACGAGGTGATCGCACGGCTGAACCGTGATGGACAGGTCGCGTTCCGGTTCTGCGACGAGCACGGCAACGTAACCCCGGAGAGCAACCCGAACGGATCGGCGGAGAACATCACCGGCGTCCTCTCGGAGGCCGGAAACGTGCTCGCGATGATGCCGCATCCCGAGCGGGCGAGTGAGTCCGTGCTCGGATCGGAGGACGGAGTCAAAATCTTTAACTCGATGATAGCCTATATCGAAGAGCACGGGAGCCGGGGAACCATACGATAGGAGTTTTATCATGACCGAAGAAGGGATTGAAGAGGCACGTACCGGAGCAAAGGATTACGCGAAGGAGAAAGGCTACGTCTTAAACGTCGACGAGAAACAGCTCTCGGCCGTCCTCCGCGGGCTCGCCCGGAACCAGGAGCGGTTCGGGGCGGCATACTGCCCCTGCAGGCTCCGGAGCGGAGACCCCGAGAAAGACCGGATCATCATCTGCCCCTGCATCTACCATGAAAAAGAGATCGAAGAGCAGGGAACCTGCCATTGTAAGTTGTTCTTCAAGAAGAAATCCGAATAACTCCTTTTTTTTACGTTCGTCCTCCCGGCTTCCGAGGGAAGCAGCCCATGGGGATGAATTGCACCTCCTGATCATGGTGACGAGGTCTTGCGTGAAGATGAGCGTGGGGCACACCCGAATCTACGTCCGGGGATCGGGGCGCTACATTCACCGCCGGAGGGAGCGACCATGCCTGAGGGCGTTGTAGACTGCGTAAAATCCGACGATCACTGCAAACACGTAGCCTAACGTGGCGAGGGTCGAGACGTATCCGGGAACCGGGAGATCGGCCACCCGGAGTATCAGCGACGAGCCCACGACGATCGCAGCGACCACCAGCCCGACGATGATCTTGTCGCTCGTCCGATCGATGACGGCGACGATCTCTTCGAGGTCGCGGTTCTCGAGTTCGATCGTGACGGTGCCCTCCGAGAGGGTCTTTAAGGTCTCGTTCACGTTCGCCGGGATGGCAAGTAGCCCCTCGGCGGCGCCTATCAGGGACCGCACCGCGCCCGTCACGTTATCCGGGGATAACCGCTGCTGCGCGGCAATCTCTATCAGGTACGGCCGGATCTGCTGATCGAAGTTGAACGACGGGTCGAGCCGGGTGCCGACGTCCATCACCATGACGATCACCTTCATCATGAGCATCAGGGTGGACGGGACCCGGATGCGGTACCTGCGAAGGGTGTCGGTCAGGCCCCGGATCGCAACCGCAAAGTTCACCCGTTCGAGTTTCATCTCCCGGTAATCCAGCAGGACCAGGTAGAGGTCGTCCTTCACGGCGTCGAGATCCGCAGGGCTGATATGCACCTCGAGCCTCCCGAGCGCCGTGATAACGCCGGCGACGTCTGTGCGGGTCATGGCGAGGAGGAGATCGACGAAGACGCGGCGCCTCTCCGGGCGGAGGACGCCGACGATGCCGTAGTCGAGAAAGGCGATCTCGCCCTGGTCCGTCACCAGGAGGTTGCCCGGGTGAGGGTCCCCGTGAAAGAACCCGTCGGAAAAGATCTGCTTAACGTAGGCGTGGAATCCAATGTCGGCAACCTCTTCGGGAAAGAGGCCGAGAGCCCGGATGGCCTTCACGTCGTCGATCCTTACTCCCTCGACATAGTCCATGGCGAGCAGGCAGGGGCCGGAGATATCCCAGTAGATACGGGGGATCTTCACGCACGGGACGTCGTGCATGTTCCGTGCGAGCCGCTCTGCGTTCATCCCGTCCTGGGTAAAGTCCAGTTCGCGCCGGATCTGGGTCGAGAACTCGTCCACCATGCCCTGCAGGTTGTATACCCGAAGGTCCGGGAACATAGACTCCACCCGCGTCACGAGCGACTGCAGGATCAGGAGATCGGTCTCGATCAGGTCGACGATTCCCGGGCGCTGTACCTTGAGGGCGACAATGCGGCCTTCTTTCGTCACCGCACGGTGCACCTGCGAGAGGGAAGCCGCTGCGACCGGCTCCTCTTCGATGATATCGAAACAGTCCTCGAGGTTCGGGCAATATTTCTGGATCACCGGCCGGATATCCTTAAACGGGACAGGGGCAACCTGGTCTTGCAGCCTCTGCAGTTCCTCGATGAGCTCGGGCGGGAGGAGTTCCCGGCGGGTGCTCATGATCTGGCCGAACTTTACGTAGGTAGGCCCCAGTTCCTCGATAGCAAGCCGGATACGTTCGTAGACCGATCGCTTCTCTTCAGGGGGCTTACGGAACGCCCTGAGCCGCTCGCCCCCGGGAATGACCTCCTCGACGAGGATCCCAAAACCGTACTTGACCAGCACATCCGCTATCTGCCGGTAGCGCTGGAACCGGGTGACCATCGGGGATGAATCAGCACTCCCGGTACTTAAGGGATGGGGCCGGATCATCCCGGGGAGGAAAGCCGGCTCCGTACGAGGGACTTCCAGGGATAGGGGACGGCCAGGAAGAGCGGAACGGCAAGGACGATAGCGAACGGGATCGTCATGAGGCCGAGTGAGAGGGAGGTCAGGTCGGCGATCCACCCGGTTGCCGCAACCCCCATCCCGCCCACGCCGACCGCGAGCCCGAGCATCAGGCCGGAGACGAGCCCGACGTTCCCCGGAGCTATCTCGTGGGCCATGGCGACGGTGACGGCGAAGGTCGACCAGAGGATGAACCCGAAGACGATCATCGCGACCAGGGAGACGATGCCGCCGGCGGTGAGGAATATGACGAACGGCGGGATGGCGGCAACAAGCCCGATGATCGTGTATTCCTTGCGGCCGTAGCGGTCGGAGAGCGCACCTCCGACAACCTGCCCCACGACCCCGGCGAGGAGCATGCCCGAGACCAGCAGGTTCGCGGTCACGAGGTCGATGCCCCGCAGGGTGAGGATGGTAGGGAGGTAAGCGACCGAGCCGAAGATGGCCCATGCCCGGAGGCCCGAGGCCGCGACCAGGAGGACGATCGCCCGGTACGCGGGCCGTTCGGTCCGGGGGGGTGCTGCCGGGGTCTTGAGGCGCTCCGGGGCGGGCAGGATACGCCGGAGAACCGCCGCCATCGCGATACCGGGGATGACGAGGACGACGAGGCCCGGAAGGCCCATGAGGCCGACCACGACGCCCGCGCAGATGGGGCCGATCGCGTAGCCCAGGTTGCCGCCGATGACGAAGTAGGACGTGATCCGTCCCCGGCTTGCATCCCGGGTCAGCCGGCTGACGGTCCCGAGTGCACTCGGGTGGAAGAAGGCGTGCCCCAGCGCCGCGATGGCTACGGATATAAGGACAAGGGAGTAGTTGTCCAGGAGGCCGATCACGGAGATGAACGTCGCGCTGAGAGCCACGCTCACGCTGATGTGGACGGCGATCCCCCGGGTATCGAAGAGCCAGCCGACGAGCGGCTGCACGAGCGACGACGTGAGGTTGTAGACCGTGACGATCAGCCCGGCAAGCAAGAACGAGTAGCCCTGCTCTGCGATGAGGAGCGGCAGGATTGCAGGGAGGACCGGGGAGTATAGGTCGGTTACCAGGTGGGCTGCGGAGAGCCCCCAGACCGGTTTTGTATCGACAGTCACGGTGTCAGATCCGTCTTAACCGTAGGATCTCTACCGTAATATCCACTCGCTCTTTGCGGTGGTGGGCAAACGTCCGCCGGAGCGGGAACGCGCACCGGATCACCTCCTCGATCGTCGCCCGATCTATGGTGTAGGCGGCCACGAACGGCGTCGAGCCCTCGTTGAAGATGCCGTAGACAACGCCTGCGAGTTCGAGCGCCCGGTCGATGAACGGCCGGTCGGCATGCGCCTTCTGCGCCCCGAACGGCGGGTTCATCACGACGGTGTCGCACGCGAGCCCCGCCCAGTCGACGTCGGGGCTCCGGACATCGGCGGCGAGGAACTCCACGGAGACACCGAGCATCTCTGCATTCCGCCGGGCCACGCTTATCGCGGCCGGGTCGATATCCAGCCCGGTCACGGTGGAGGCGCCGAGGAGAGCTGCCCCGCAGGAAAGAATCCCCGTCCCGCAGCCGAGGTCGCAGACCCGGCACCCCTCGATCGCCCCCTGCATGGCGGCATGATGGAGAAGACGGGCTGCCACCGGTGCCGGGGTCTGGTACTGCTCCAGGCGGGCCGTCGGCCGCTCATAACCCTCCAGGCGTTCGAGCCGCATCTCAAGCTGTCGAAGGTTCATGGAGAGAGGTACTCGTCGA
>JAENZF010000065.1 GCA_016841385.1 Methanobacteriota archaeon
ACAGCGCGCGTTCCGGCGCCGGGGAGGCGCGCGCCGTGCGGGCGGTCTCCGCCCTCGCTCCCTGGGGTATGCAGCTCCACTTCTGCCACATGAGCACCGCCGCCTCGATCGGGGCCGCACGCGGCACGGTGGAGGTGACGCCGCACCACCTCTTCCTCTCGCACGGTATGTTCGAAGAGGATGACACCCGGGCCCGGGTGAACCCCCCGCTCAGGGACGAGCAGACACGGCACGGCCTCTGGTCCTGCTGGGATGAGATCGACGTCATCGCCTCGGACCACGCGCCGCATACGCTCCGCGAAAAGGCCCTGCCGTTCGAGTCCGCTCCCTCCGGTATCCCGGGGGTCGAGACGATGATGCCGCTCTTAATGGCGGCGGTGCGCCGGAGGCAGGTCACCCTCGCCTCGGTGATCGAGAAGACGTCGTGGAGGCCTGCCGCCATCCTCGGCATTCTGCGCGCAGGGTTCGAGCCGGGCGACCGGGCGGATTTCGCTCTCTACCCGGACGAAGTCACCCCCATCGACGCCTCATGCCTCCACGCAAAGTGCGGCTGGTCGCCGTTCGAGGGGCTCGATGCGGTCTTCCCGGAAGCGGTGATCGTCGGGGGGGCGCGGGCCTACGCCTGCGGCGATTACCGGGAGGCGCACCCGGCGTGGTATCCCGGGCAAGGATATTTATCCCGGAAAAATAAATAATGCAAAGCCGATAAAGCGCATCTTTAGGTCCCCGGGTGATCATCTGGCGAGACGCCTGGATATGATCCGCGGGACAACCCAGGTGCGCGACAGGCACGCCTGGCATATGGGTACGATCGGGTGAGGACCGGCAGCAGCCGCCTGTGAGCATCGATCGTTAGTGCCGGGCGACATCCCTTTACGAGGTCTTTTCTTATGGAACCCTATCTCGACGCCGTCGTCGAAACCGCACACGGAGTGGTGATAGCGCTTGACGTAACCGCGGGCGCAAAACGGTCTGTCTTTCCGGCAGGCTACAACGAGTGGCGGAAGAGTATTCGATGCCAGGTGACGGCCCCTGCCGTCGGCGGGAAGGCTAACCGCGCCATTATCGACCTCCTTGCAGAGACGTTTCGCATACCTCGCGCCGACGTGAGCATCATCGCCGGACACACGTCATCCTCAAAGACCGTGGCGATCGTCGATGTATCGAAGTCCAATGTGGTCGCATGCCTGAAGGCCGCCGGTGCCTGACCCGGTACGGACAGACGAACCAGGAGCACCGTGACGAAACGGCTTTCATCACGGGAGAACTATACAGTGAGATATATTCAAATGCGCCCTTCGTGAGGCCTGTTTTTTGGATTTCCGCTTTAAAAAATCTTGCGTTTAAACCCCCATCTGATTTAAGTAATTGCACCCTAGATATATAATTGACCCCTATGCCCGCGCGCATGAATACCTGCGCGGCATACGGCGATCGGATTTACATTCAAGGAGGAGACTCCATGTATTCACCAGAAACTACAAAGTACCTCATTCATCTTACTCTGCAGATCGAGGGGGTGGTCGATAAGCCCGACGTAGTGGGTGCCATCTTCGGTCAAACCGAGGGTTTGCTCGGCGAAGACCTCGACCTGCGTGATTTACAGAGAACAGGTCGTGTCGGCAGGATAGACGTTCAGATAACCACGAAACGTGGAGAGACAAAAGGCGAAATACTCATCTCGTCCTCGCTCGACCGGGCGGAGACCGCGCTCCTGGCATCGTCGCTCGAGACGATCGACCGGGTCGGACCGTGCACGGCCCGGGTGAAGGTCGACCGCATCGAGGATATCCGGGTGACCAAACGGCGCAAGATCGTCGAGCGCGCTAAAGAACTTCTCCTCGAGGATTTCGATGAAGGCGCCATCAACAGCGACGATCTGCTCGACGAGGTCAGGGAAGTCATCAGGATAGAGAAACTCGAGTACCTCGGTGAAGAGAGGGTGCATGCCGGTCCGAACGTCATGGCCTCCGACGCCATCATCATCGTCGAAGGACGGGCCGACGTCATCAACCTGCTGCGCTACGGGATCAAGAACGCGGTTGCGGTCGAGGGGACCAACGTCCCGCGTATCATCATCGACCTCTGCTCGCAGAAGACCGCGACGACCCTGCTCGACGGGGACCGGGGCGGGGAACTGATCCTCCGCGAGCTCCTCCAGGTCGCCGAGATCGACTTCGTGGCGTACAGCCCGCGGGGAAAGAGCGTCGAGGAGATGAGCCGCAAGGAGATCGTCAAGGCGCTCCGGAACAAAGTGCCCGCGGAGGTGGTCACCGACCAGACCCCCGACGAGGAGGGGGCGGAGCGGATCCCTGCCGGTGCGTATGGGGCAACGGAAGATGAACAGCCACCGGAGCAGCAGAGAGACGGGAAGGAGAGGATCCCGACGATCCCCTCGACGCTCGGCGAGCACATGGCCGAAGTCCGGGACAAAAAGATTGCACGGTTCCTGTCCCCGGATTATACTGTCCTCCTGGAATCGAACGCTACCGATGTCGAGGGCGCACTCCAGAATTTAAACGGCGATGTTGAAGGGCTTGTCGTCGATCGTATCATCGACCAGAAGCTCCTCGATCAGATCGGGGGAAGGGACCTCGAGTTTGTGGCTGCCCGGGACTTTAAGGGTATCATAAAGCGCCCCCTGTCCATCAGACTCATAAAGATAGGATAAGGGTTATCCCGGGTGCAAATTTATATATATTTATATTCACTATTTTTATCTCTGGGAGAGAATATGCACAAGGAAGAGTTAATAGCCTTACATGGGATTCTCACTGAGATTAAAGACTTTTTTGAAATGAAAAACCCGGAGTTGAAATTCTCGCAGTATTATGCGTTGAAGATAGACCCTTCTCAGGTGCATAAGAGCAAAATGGAACATAAATATGCTATATTTGTGCTCGGAACGGAACTTGCAAACGCCATGAAGGATGTGGAGTTCTCATCATCGGGCCGGATCTCTGCCCGGATGAAGGAACTTGCAGAGAAGACGTTAAAAGAGATCGAGTATCTCGATTGAGAACGCCGATATCCACGTCTCGCCCGTCAATACGGCACCGGGGGCCATAAACCCCTCCGATCCTCTCCTCAGGCACGCATCTCGCGTTCACTCTCGATGAGGTACGTAGCGAGCAGATTCGGGATGGGTGCCGCCATGCAGTGCCAGTTCGGCGTCCCGTTCACCTCAAGGACCGTGTAGCCTTCCCGGTCCCGGAGCAGATCGACACCGCAATAATCGATCCCGATCGCCGATGCCGACGCCTCGGTGATGGCGCGCATCTCTTCATCGATCGGGACCGGCATGCCGATCCCGCCCTGGTGGATGTTGTGCATCAGACTATCGGACACCCGGGTTATCGCGCCGACGGCCTCCCCGCCGAGGACGAAGACACGAAAGTCCCGGTCGTTTGGGACGTACTCCTGCAGGTACCAGGGTCCCGGCCCGAGATCATCCGGATCCGTCACCAGCCGGATACCGTTTCCGTCATACCCGTAGAGCGGCTTATAGACGACCTTTCCGTTCCGCAGAAGAAAGTCCCGCGCCTGCGCCTCCGATCGCATGTAAGCCGTCTCCGGTGTCCTCACCCCATTTGCGAGGAGGAGAGCGGACGTCATCACTTTGGATGCACAGGCAACGATGCTCGCAGGTGTGTTGATCACCCGGTTATGGAGCGAGAGCACGTTTAAGGTCTCGAACTGATGCCCGTCCTGTCGGATGCCGCAGACCCATACGAGTTCGTTCTCAAGCCCGGAGTCGAGGGGATCGATTGCACCGAGGTCGAGGATACGGTATCGGGCATCGGCTCTCTCCAGCTCCCGTATAACAGCGCCGGTCGAGTTATCGTCCGGCGTATCGGTCGGTTTTGGTACGATATGGATCATGCGCCTCACGTCCCGCTCCCGGGACTAACAATTCACTCTCAGGGTTTTCAGTACCATTTTGTACCTTGCCGGATATAATCGATAGGGAAGAATACCATGCAGAAGAACCGGGTCTGTATCATCGGGTGCGGGAACCCCCTCATGGGAAACGACGGGGCGGGGATTCTGGCGATGCGACGCTTCGAAGGGTGCTCAGGCATCGACACGATCGATGGCGGCACCGGGGGCTTTGGCCTGATCCCGCTGATGGAAGGGTATGACAGGGTGGTGATCGTCGATGCGATGGTGGGTATCAGCGGCCGTATCGGCGATGTCCTCACGTTTGAAGCGCCACCATCCTGGGATCTTCCGGCATATGCACTCCACGATATCGGGATTGGCGAGGTGGTGACGATAGCCCGTGAACTCGGTTACGTCAGAGAGATCGTGACCGTCGGAATCGAAGTGGGCGAGATCCAGGCATTCAGTCAGGAGATAGACCCGGCGGTCGAAGAGGGGATCCGGGTTGCCGAGCAAGAGATCCTCAGGATCCTGCAGGAAGGGACTGAAGGTATTTTTTAAAGGTACGTCACTAGAGCATCCAAATCTGTGCGTATCGGGCTCCTTTTCAAGGATATAAATGGCAAGATTTATTTTATACCACTGAACTAAAGTTGTCTGAATGCAACTGCCACGCGGTCGGTTCCATCGTCTTCTCAAGTCCACGACATCCCGTGCCCTGACAGAGGAGATGGTCTCAACACAGTTCACCGGGATCTGCACGATCATCCTTGGCAACGAGAGTGCTACCCTGGTGCTGAACGAAGGTCTGGTGGTGCTTGCCGAATATGGGGGTATAAAGGGGCAGCACGTACTGGATGCGATGTTGAAGGGCGAAGAGAACGAAGTAGCGGCAGAATTGAACATCCTGACGCCCGAACAGGTAAAACTCGCCCTGGAGTTCAACCGCCCGTTTGCGACCGCAGACCCCGATGACGGAAGACAGGGAAGACCGTCGTCAGGCAAGGCAGCTCCGGGAGGGACGAAGCCATCCGCCGGGCCGAAGAGGACCGGTGCGGCATCCCTGTCAAAGCACCGCCCGGAGCCGCCCGCAGAGGTGCATCATATTCCCGTGCCGGGAGTGAAATCCGTGCAGGAGACGGCCGAGGCGTCTCAGTCAGGGAGTGACGAGATTGATACACTCGTCCACAACATGGAAGAGATGGACGTTGAGCAACTTGTCAGCAGTTTCAGGGTAAACTGCAAGGACATGCTCCAGAGAATTCATCTTGATCATCTCATCCAGGACAAAGACACGTAAACATGCAGGAGTTGATAACAGAATGGACTCGACAGGCATCATCCAGATGCTCCTCGTTATCATCACAGTGACGGTGATAGCCGGTTTCGCCGGCATTTTGTACTTCCTTTCGAAGATCTGCGAAGCACTCCCGGGACAGCGACCTAACGTTGCCTCCCGCGTTGCGGGGACCGGGGGGGAACCGGGGAGCGTTGCCCGACCGGCCCCTATCAAGCCCGTGAGGGCTCCCGGTGAGATCGATCTTCGGAACATGGGAAGCCTGGAGGAAACTCTCGGCGCAATCAGCGAGAAATATAGCCTTGCATCCTTCACGCTGGCGACCGCCGACGGCCTCCTGATCGGCTCGACGAAGCCGGGCTGCGAGGACGAGGCCGCGCGGTACAGTCATCTCTACACGCAGGGAAGACTGCATGACGAGACCGGAGCTGAACTCCTTGGTGTCCCCTACCGTGGGGAGACAGTGGTCGGCATCGCCCACCCCTCGGAGCATCTCTCTGCCGAACAGATGAGCACACTCGAACAGGATATCCGGGACACCCTGCAACACTGGGTGTAAGGCCGGAGAGATCAAAAACCACGAGTGATCACATGGTAAAAGTATACACAATTGCGTCCGGTAAAGGCGGTACCGGCAAAACAACGGTCACAGCGAATTTGGGGCCGATGCTTGCCCAATACGGGAAGAAAACATGTATTCTGGATGCCGACGTAGGAATGGCGAATCTCGGGCTCATTCTGGGGCTTGAGAACCTGCCGGTGACCCTGCACGAAGTGCTGGCTGGCAAAGCGCGCGTCAGGGACGCCATCTACGATGGGCCGTTCGGCGTGAAGGTTGTCCCGTGCGGGCTCTCTCTGCAGGGTTTCCAGCAATCGAACCCTGATCGGCTCAAGGACATCATGACCGACCTTGTGAGCGAGTTCGAAATCCTGATCCTGGATGCTCCTGCGGGGATCAGCAAGGACGGCGTCATCCCGCTGACTATTGCCGACGGGGTGATCCTCGTCGTAAACCCTGAGATCTCTTCGATTGTCGACTCCTTAAAGACAAAGATCCTGACCGAGACTGTCGGCGGGCACGTCGAAGGGGCGATCATCAATCGTGTTGCCGGAAGCGAGGACGAGTTCAACCGCGCACAGATGGAGAAACTCCTCGGGGTCCGGGTGCTTGGGGTCATACCGGAAGACCCGAACGTTCGGCGTGCGTCGGCCGGAAGGTCGCCGATCGTGATGAAGTTCCCGACATCCAGAGCATCCCGGGCCTTTAAGCGCATCTCTGCCGATGTAGCCGGCATCGAGTATGTCGAGGAGGAGACACAGGGCCCCAAGGAAGGGTTTGTCGATCGGCTGGCCCGCGCTCTCTTCCGGGCGAAGGCGTGATGCTTGAGGACTGCCTGGCCTATAACTCTCACCACCGCCTTTCTCTTTTGGGTCTTCATACGTGATCTGCCGGTGCATACGGGAGCAACGGATAAAGATCCGTGCAAGCGTTGGGTCGAACTCACCAATGCCCGTTATCCCCTGCTGCTTCTTGGTTCACGATGCTCCCTTGATAGAGATCGTCTAAAAAGCCAATTTTAACAGCCATTTGCCACAAAGAGCACAGGAAAGGCATTATATTCAATCTGACCCCTATAAATCCCCCTATAACCTGCAGGTACAATAAAATCGAATAAAATCCAAAATTTCCACCCAAGAGATAGATCCCTGCAGCGAACAAACTATATATTTTTAATAGCAGGAAGTGTTAATCACATTCAGAGGGCTCGTAATGGAGATACATGTGGATAAGGACGCGTGCGTCGGGTGTGGTCTCTGCGTCAAAGACTGCCCGATGCACGTGTACGAACTCCAGAACAGTGTGAGTGTCGCGGTCAGGCCGAATAATTGCATGGGATGCCTGTCCTGTCATGAGATCTGCCCGGCCCAGGCACTCGAGCACCGTGGGATCTACGCTGCCCGGAGGCACTACATCGACATCAAGGTCTGTGAGATGCTTCGGAAGGTGGTCTGATGAGTGCGGGGTACATCGATGAATTGCATGAAGCCTTTCAGTCCGATCTCGTCTATCGCTCTGAGGATATCCCCCTCGAATGTTCACCGCGGCCAAAAGAGATGGAACAGACGCTCCATGGCGTGATGAAACTCAACGGTCTCATCATCAGGTCGCTCGAGGAGATCGCAGGCAGGGGGGCGAACGCAGTCACCTACCGCGCCGGGAAGAAGTTCGGCCACGAGGTCGCCAAGTACTTCCAGAAGCGCGAGGACGTGGAGGGGGCGCTCCATGAACTCTCCGACCTGCTTCGCGGCCAGTACTCCTTCGAGGTCTGGAAACCCGAGGATAAGGAGACGTTCATCATCGAGGAGAACGGCGAGACCTTCATCTACCTCGTCTTCCACGACTGCATCGTCCGCCAGACGCTCCGGCGCAACGGTCTCGACCAGGGCGGCCCGCTCTGTCAGACCCTCTTCGGCTACGTCGTCGGCGCGATCGAGGAGATCACCGGCAGGAAAGCCAAACTGGAGATCGTCCATACCGGCCCGAATGCCTGCCTGAAGAAACTGGTTCTGAAATGAGGCGGAATGATGAAGATCGCTATTGAAGAACTGGCAGGATGTTCGGGATGCACGATTGCGGTGCTGGACCTCCACGAGATGCTCCTTGACGTCGTCGCGGAGGCGGATATCGTCTACTCCCCGGTGATCATGGACGTCAAAGAGCCCCCCGAGGGTATCGATATCGCGTTTGTGACCGGGGCCGTTCGGAACGAAGAGAACCACGAACGCCTCGAGAAGATCCGGAAGCGGGCAAAGACGCTCGTGGCGCTCGGGACCTGTGCCTGCTACGGGGGCATATCGGGTCTCTCGATGCTGAACTCGAATGAAGACCTCTTCTCCTGCGTCTACCGGGAGGTGGAGACGGCAAAACCCGGTGGGGTTATCCCGACGGATGTGCCGCCGTTCCTCTACCGGGCGTTCGCGGTGGGCGACCTCGTGAAGGTCGATTACTATGTCACGGGCTGCCCCCCCAAAGAGGCGTTCTTAAAGAAGATCATCCCGGCAATGCTCGCAGGAGATACCCTCGAACTCTCACGCAAATCCGTCTGTTCGGAATGCGACAGGATCATGGGGCCGGTCGAGAACTGGACCCTCAAGCGGCGGCACGAGGGTGTTCCCGACCGTGAGCACTGCCTGCTCGGGCAGGGCTACCTCTGTCTCGGGAGCGTCACCTTCGGCAGGTGCGCCGCGACCTGCCCCAGGAACAACATCCCGTGCCACGGGTGCAACGGCCCGTCGCTCGATATCCTCCGTGAGCCCTGCCGGGACATCCATGGCATGATGGTGCGGAGAATTTCGGATCTCACCGACAAGCCGCAGAAAGAGGTGGAGAAGGAACTCTACGACGTCGCCCACACGATGTACGCCTTCACCATCGGGAGCCTGATCATGGAGGATAAGGAGAACTCAAAGATCCGGGATCTGGTAAAGGAGAGGAGCAAATGAAGGAGATCACGATCAGCCCGGTGACCCGGATAGAAGGCCATGCCAGGGTAAAAATCTTCCTCAACGACCAGGGAGAAGTCGACTCGGCCCACTTCCAGGTCGTGGAACTCAGGGGGTTTGAGAAGTTCCTCATCGGCGCTGCAATCGAGGAGGCACCCCGGATCACGCCCCGCATCTGCGGCATATGCCCCTCGGCGCACCACCTGGCGGCGGCGAAGGCGACCGACCAGATCTTCGGCGTCGAACCGCCCGCGACCGGAAAGAAACTCCGGGAGATCCTCAACGTCGGCCAGTTCGTCCATTCCCACGCCCTCCACTTCTTCATGCTCGCGGCTCCCGACTTCATCCTGGGCCATGATGCACCGGCGGAGACACGCAACGTCATCGGGCTTGCCCGCCACTCGCCGGATCTTGCGAAGAAGGCGATCGCGGTCCGGAAGTTCGGCCAGCGCCTGACGGAGGCGGTCGGTGGCAAACCCATCCACCCGTCAAACGCGCTGCCCGGCGGGATGTCGACGCCGCTCACGGAAGGAAAGAAAGCCGAATTGACCACCATGGCGGACGAAGCGCTCGGAATCGCACGTGAGGGGTGGGAGATCGCACGCACCCTCCTCGACGGCGTCGACACGGAGATCGGGGCTGTGAAGACCGGGTTCCTGGGCATGGCCAATAACGGGGTCTACTCGACCTATGAAGGTCCTGCTACGATGCTCGGTCCGGACGGAGGCAGAGTCGGTTCGTTCTCAGGCCCGGAGTACACGAACTTCATCGAGGAGTACTCGGAGGACTGGTCGTACCTGAAGTTCGCCCGGTTCAAAGGCGGAGACTACTACCGGGTCGGGCCGCTCGCCCGGCTCAACATCGTGGAGAGGATGGGCACGGAGCACGCGGACGCTGCTCTCGCGGAGTACCGGCAGCGGTTCGGCACCGTCACCCAGGCTGCGCTCGCCTACCACCTGGCACGTTACATCGAGTTCATCGCCTCGTGCGAGCGGGCCGTTGAGTTACTCTCGGACCCCGGCATCACCGGTTCCGATATCCGGACTCCGGCAGGGAAGGTCGTAAACCGGCGGGGTGTCGGGGTCATCGAGGCTCCCCGGGGAACCCTGATCCACGACTACACCGTCAATGAAGCCGGAATCATCGAGCAGTGCAACCTTATTGTGGCGACCTGCCAGAACAATTACGCGATCGATCGGGGCGTGGAGGATATGGCACGCCGGGTAGTGGAGAACGGAGCGTTGACTGAGGGGGCGGCAAACCGTATCGAGATGATCATCAGGGCGTATGATCCCTGTATCTCATGCGCAACGCACGCGATCGGGAAGATGCCCCTTGAAATCGAGTGCGTTAGAAGAACGTGAGGCGATGGAGTTATGCTAAAACAGATCCTGGGAGAATTCCTGAAACTTGACGGGGTTACCGCCGCAGTCGTGGCGGGACGGGACGGCTTTGTGATCGAGAGCGTCGTTGCCGGGGACGTGGACGTCGAGGCCCTTGGTGCCATGGCATCGACAGGGATGGGTACATCTGAGGCAATGAGCAACGAGCTCGGGAAAGGAGAGATGTCCCAGATGCTCATCGAACTGGAGAACGGGCCTATCCTGCTCTCCCCTCTCTCGGAGGACGAGTTGATCGCCATCGTGGCGAACGCGAACGTCAATGTCGGGCGAATTCGGTACGAACTGAAGAAGAACAGGGATCGGATAACTGCCGCTCTGTGAGACGATGCTACCCGAAGGCGTCTCACTTGGACGACTGCGGGGGCCTCTCGCGGCCCTTGCTTCGATCAGCCCTCACTTCACAGGGGCGGTGCGTATCGACGAGTCCGAAGGGATGGGATTTGTCCTGGTCCAGAGCGGGAGTCCATACGCAGCCGCGTTCGAGGACACCGGCAAAGGCCTGCTGCTTAGTGGAGACGAAGCCTACAGGGACCTGCTCGACCGGTCGTCGCTCAACTACGAACTTATCGCGTACACTGCTGAAGAGGCCGAGGCGGCCCGGGAGGTCTCTCGTGAGACGGGGTGCCTGATCAGTGAAGACGGTGTAAAGCCTGCCGCCCGGACCGGGTCGGCGGATACGGGCTGCTTTGAGCAGATCGCACGGCAACCGGGTGTCATTGCCGTCTCGGTCTTCCATGAGGGGTTCGCCCTTCAATCGCTGGGCTCCGCGGACTTCGAGCAGGTGGCTGCGGTCGCCGAAGACCTGCTCCGCGCCGGCACCCGCATCACCGGAGATATGGAGATGGGGGATCTTTCGCAGATGATCCTCGAGACCCCGGCAGGGAAGCTCATCATCGCGCCCTACGGGGACCTCTCCCTCTGCATACTCGCGAAGCCCGACGCCAACCTCGGTCTGATCCGGCTCTCGATACGGGG
>JAENZF010000066.1 GCA_016841385.1 Methanobacteriota archaeon
CCGGATGTCCAGGAACGAGGAGCGGCGGTTCCGCGACGGGGCCGGGGACGCCGCGGGCCGGCACCTCCGCCTCTCCGGCGGCAAACCGGGCGGTGTCTCCTCCAACACCGCCGGCTGCACCGGCATCGCCGTCCCGTTCGGCCTCGCCTACGGCGACCCCATCGACGTGACCGAACGGGTGGTCCAGGCCTGCAGCGTCACCCACACCCATCCGGGGGCGCATGCGGGAGCGGTCACCGTCGCGATGCTCATCCACTATGCCGTCCGCGGCCGCCCCGACGCTCTCTCCCTCGCCGAGAAGCATGCCGGCCTCGAGGACGTCGGCCTCGGCAACAAGATACGTGACGCCGTCCGTCTGGCAAACGAAGGGATCAGCCTCGAGAGCGCGTTGTCGGTGATAGGCAACGACGTGACCGTCTACCAGACCATACCGCTCGCGTTCTTCCTGATCAGCCGCATCAAGGACGTCACGGCTCTCCTCACCACCGCCGCGCACGTGGGGGGAAACACCGACACCATCGCGCTCATCTGCGGGGCCTACGCGGGTGCAATCTACGGGAAATCCGCCCTCCCCCAGGATCTCCTCGAAGGGCTTGAAGGAAGGGACGAGATTGAGTCGGTGGCCGCCCGGCTCTACGAACGATACACCACAAAGCCTTAAGATTCTATAAAAGACACCTCTTTCTTATGGAAATTGCGATTATCGGTGCATCCGGATACACCGGCGGCGAGTTAATGCGGCTCCTGCTGCACCACTCGTCTGCGGATGTCGTCGCTGCGACATCCCGGAAGCTGGACGGGGCCAGTGTCGCCTCGGTCCATCCCCACCTCCGGGGACTGACCGATCTCGTCTTCCGGAACACCGAAGCCGGTAATATCGATGCCGACTTCGCCTTCCTCGCCGTACCCCACACGGCGGCGATGAAGGTTGCCGGGACACTGATGGAGCGGGGGATCAAGACCGTCGACCTCTCGGCAGACTACCGGCTCTCAAAGGATATCTTCGAGAAGGTCTACGGCGTCCCCCACGAAGCCTACTTCGAGGCCCCCTACGGCCTGCCGGAGCTTCACCGGGACGAGGTCAGGGGAGCCTCCTTCGTCGCGAACCCCGGGTGCTTCCCGACCGGGGCGACGCTCGCCGCGGCACCGCTCGCGAACCGCGCTCACACCATCATCTACGACTCGAAGACCGGGGTCACCGGGGCCGGGAACACCCCCTCCGCGACCACCCACTACCCGAACGTCGGCGACAATTTCAGCGCCTACAAGTGGACAAACCACCGGCACCTCGCGGAGATGAAGCAGGAGGTCGCCCGGCTCGGCTCAAACGCCCGGTGCTACTTCACGCCGCACCTCCTCCCGGTGAACCGGGGCATCCTCACGACGGCCCACATCCTCCTCAGGGAGCCGATGGAGCAGGACGAGGTGGAGGGGCTCTACCGGAAGTTCTATGAGAACGAGTTCTTCGTCCGCTACCAGAAACCGACCCTCGCCGCCGTGCGGGGGACGAACTTCTGCGACGTGGCCGTAGAGAGCGAGGGCGACCGGGTCGTTGCGGTCTCGGCGATCGACAACCTGGTCAAGGGCGCAAGCGGCCAGGCGATCCAGAACATGAACCTGATGTGCGGGTTTGCGGAAGACGACGGTCTCCGCAACGCGGGGATGCTCCCCTGAGGTGACGATGATGCTGGTTAAGGATATTATGACGCCGGACCCGGTGACCGTCCGGGTCGACTCACCGGTGCGTGAGGCGGCAGGATTGCTCCGGAAATACCATATCGGCGGCCTTCCCGTGATGGACGGGGAGCGGGTGGCGGGAATCGTCACCGAGACCGATATCCTCTCGCTCCTCGATACCGGCGACCTCTCCGACGACCTCTGGCTCCCGTCGCCGCTCGAGGTGATCGAGGTCCCGGTCAGGGAGTTCATCAACTGGGAGAAGACGAAGCGGGCGCTCGCCGATATCGGAAACATGGAGGTGCGGCGGGTGATGAGCAGCCCGGTGATCGCCATCGACGAGGATTCGGATATCGCCGATGCCGCCGCCCAGATGCTTCACGAAGGTATCGCACGCCTCCCGGTGCTCCGCGACGGAAAACTGGTCGGGATCGTCACCCGGGCCGATATTGTCCAGGGCCTCGGGGCGTCTCCCCGGGAGGGGGAATCGTGAAGAGTATCTGTGCGGTCGAAGGCGTCAGTGCCTCGGGGATCAAGGAGAGGAAGTTCGGGCTTGCCCTGATCCGGGCGAGCGGAACCGCGGTCGGCGTCTTCACTACGAATAAGATGCGGGCGGCCCCGGTCGAGGTGATGATGGACCGGATGCGCCGGGGCACCCTCGACGCCGTCGTCGTGAACAGCGGGTGCGCGAACGCCTACACCGGCGAGCGGGGATACCGCGACGCGGTGGAGATGTGCGCCATTGCGGCCGCATCGCTCAACCTCGACCCCGACGCGGTCGGTGTCGCGAGCACCGGGGTGATCGGGCGGTATCTCGACCTCCCACTCATCCGGGACCAGTGCGGGCGGGCAGCGCCGCTCCTTGCCCGGAGCGATGACGCCGAGGACGCGGCGGCGAAGGCGATCATGACCACCGACACCTTCCAAAAACACGCCCTCCTCCGGACGGAGTCGTTTGCCGTCGGCGGGATCACCAAGGGAAGCGGGATGATCGCCCCCAACATGGGGACGATGCTCGCGTTCCTCTACACCGACGCGGAGGTCGAGGCCCCGGTTCTCCAGGATATCCTCCGCCAGGCAACCCGGCGGTCCTTCAACCGGGTCGTGGTCGATGGGGATACAAGCACGAACGACGTGGCCCTCTGCACCGCGACCGGCGCCGCCGGAAGGGTGGACCACCCAGAACTCGCGAGAGCCGTCGAGGCTGTCTGCCGCGACCTCGCGGTCCAGATCGCCCGCGACGGCGAGGGGGCAACGAAACTCCTCGAGGTCACGGTCCGCGGCGCCGCCGACGAGGACTCTGCCGCCGCCGTGGCGCGGACGGTCGTCGCCTCCCCGCTCGCCAAGACCGCCGTCTACGGCGAAGACCCGAACTGGGGCCGGGTAGTCGCGGCCGCCGGCAGGGCCGGCGCGGAGTTCGACCCCTACGCGGTCTCTCTCTCCGTGGGCGGGGGCACCGGGCGGACGCCGCTCGTCCTCCGCGGCGAGATCGTGGCCGACCTCGCGAAGGCGAAGGCCGCGATGCACGGCGATACCGTCGCGTTCGACCTCGACCTTGCCGCAGGGGAGGGGAAGGCGACGGCGTGGGGATGCGACCTCACGGAGAAGTACGTAGAGATCAACGGGAAGTATACGACATGAAACGCGAAGACGTGCTGATGGAAGCACTCCCCTATATCCAGAAGTTTCACGGCAGAACGATCGTGATCAAGCTCGGCGGCCACGCGATGGTCGACCAGGGGATCCTCGAGACGGTGATCCGGGACGCCGTTCTCCTCCGCTACGTGGGGATGAAGGTCGTCCTGGTCCACGGCGGGGGCCCCGAGATCACCACGAAGATGCAGGCGATGGGCAAGGAGCCGAAGTTCGTCGGCGGCCTGCGGATCACGGATCTCGAGACCCTCGAGATCGCCCAGATGGTCCTCGTGGGCAAGATCAACGACGGGATCGTCTCCCTCATCGCAAACTGCGGCACCCGTGCGGTCGGGATCTCCGGCAACGACGGCAACCTCCTCATCGCCCGGAAGATGGAGCCCCAGCGGGTGAAGGTAGGGGAGGTCATGCAGGAGGTGGACCTCGGCCAGGTCGGGGAGATCGAGGAGGTCGACCCCGAGGTGCTCCACTGCCTCCTCGCCAAGAACTACATCCCGGTGGTGGCGCCGATCGCCATCGACCGGCAGGGCCAGAGCCTGAACATCAACGCCGATACCGCGGCCGCCGAGATCGCGATCGCTCTGGGGGCATTCAAGCTGATTAACCTGACAGACGTTGACGGGGTGATGAACCCCGACCGGACCCAGGTCTATCACCGGCTGACGCTCTCTGAGGCGGAGACGATGGTCGGCAGTGGAATCATCGCCGGCGGAATGATCCCGAAGCTCGAAGGCTGCATGAAAGCGGTCAGGAGCGGTGTGACGAGCGCCCACGTCGTGAACGGCAACCGGGAGCACAACCTGCTCCTCGAACTCTTCACCAATGAGGGCGTCGGCACGATGCTCACCCAATAACCCTTTTTTTCAGGTGGCCGTCACAAAACGCTCCGGCCGGCGCGGCCTCGCAGGCGTTCCGGGATGACCTCTATGGCAGGTTGCCGTCGCCGCTGCACTCCCGCTGCCGCTCTTCGTTCATCTCGATCAGGATCTCAAAGACCCTCCTGACGGCGACCGGGTCGATCCGGCTCTCGACGGCGTAGGTGAAGACCCGGTCGAGGACCACCCTCCGCTGCGCTTCGTCGCGGATGGGAAGACTGTTCTCCTGCTTGAGGCGGGCGATCTGCGCCGCCAGTCTCTGCCGCTCTGTAATGAGATCGATGATCTGTTCATCGATCTCCTGGACTCCGTTCCTGACGGCATCAAGGGACATACTACATGATTGACCCCGGCCGGGGAATAAACCCGATGGGTTGGCCCTGGAGGAGGCGAAGGATATTATCGTGCCGGGACAAACCTGGTACCGGATGCTGGAACGAATACCGCCACGCGAGCGCCGGGACCTCCTGATCGCGTGGCTTGCCATCTCGATCGCCTTCACCCTGCTCTACGTCCGGGGCGGGATAGACCTCACCGGGTTCGTCTTCTTCTTCGTGATGTCCCTCGTCACGGTGGGGGTCGCCTTCGTCCTCCACGAACTGGCGCATAAGTTTGCCGCCATGCGCTACGGCTACTGGGCTGAGTTCCAGAAGGACAACCAGATGCTCCTCGTCGCCGTGGTGATGGCAGCGCTTGTCGGGGTCGTCTTTGCGGCACCGGGGGCGACCTACGTCTACGGGAACGCCACACGGACCGAGAACGGGCGGATATCGGCGGCGGGACCGATCACGAACCTCCTCCTCTGCATACCGTTCGCGGTCCTCATGCTCTTCGGCGGCGGGGGGCTCCTCGCCGTCGTGGGCCTCGTCGGGCTCCGGATCAACGCGATGATAGCCGCCTTCAACATGCTCCCGATCAGCGTTCTCGACGGGCGAAAGGTCCTCGCCTGGAACCCGGTCGTCTTTGCCGTGCTCATGGCCGCCTCAGCCGGGCTCCTCGTCTGGTCGCTCCTCTGAGGTCCCCTCTCCCTTTTCAGGCTCGCTTCAGGGTGAACCGGAAAGCCGCGCCGCATTCCGGCCGGCCCGGGATCCGGTCGTCGACCCGGACCCGGCCGCCGTAGCGCGAGATAAGCATCCGGGTGATGTAGAGCCCGAGGCCCTGGCCACTCTTCCGGCTCCTGCTCTGCCCGAACCGCATGAATACGGTCTCCTTCATCCCGTCGGGAACCCCCGGTCCGGTGTCCTCGACCGAGACCCGGACCTCGCCGCCGCACTCCTCCACCCTGACGGTGACCTCGACCGACGGCCCGCCGAACTTGATGGCGTTTCCGATGAGGTTCGTGAAGATCTCGGGGAGGAGCAGGTCAGCCATGACCGCGAGATCCGTGCCGTCGTAACGGAACCGGATCTCCGGAAACATCCCGATCTCGCCCCGGATCACCCCGTTGAGGTCGACCGGCACGAGCGCCGTCGATTCGTGATGGATCCGGCGAATCGTCGAGACGTTCCTTAAGATATCGACGCTCTTCCTGATGCTGCTCCTGAGTTTCTCTGCGTAGCCTTTCGTCTCCCCCTCAAGCATACCGACGAGGAGGTCGGTGTAGAGACCCGAGACATTCTCGGCGTTCCTGATATCGTGGCTGAGGATGTCGAGGTAGAGGTTTGCCTCCCGCTCGGTCATCTCGAGCTGCCGAATCAGCATGCTGCGCTCGACGGAGGTGCCGACCTCCCTCCCGATGGCCGTAAGGAGGGAGCGGTCGGCGTCGGTGAATCGGCAGCCGTTCCCGGACACCACGTTCAGGGCCCCGACGACCCTCCCGTGCGCCATAATCGGGATGCTGGCGCACGGGTGTGGTGTTCCTTCTCTCTCCCCCGGGTAACGGAGATCGGGGTGGTCGTCGAGGAAGAGGGGCTCCCCTGCCACCAGCACCCCTGCGTAGGGCTGTGCGGTGATGTCCGGGATGCACGGCTGCGGGGGGAAGCCTCTGGGGAGGCCCTGCGTGCAGACGAGCCGTGCTCTCTGCCTTCCAGGCTCGACCAGGTAGATGCCGCCGCCCGAAAGATCGAGGAGAGCGAGGGTTGCCGCGAGCACCCTCTCCAGGGCCTCGTCGATGTCCGTTGCGGACGTCGATGCGCCGATGATCCGGTTCAAGACCGAGAGCTCCCGGGTATGGGCCTGGACCTCCGCCTCGGCCTGTTTCTGGTTGGTGATATCGGTGAGCGAAGCCGTCAGGCAGAGAGGAGTTCCGTCACCGTCCGTGACCCGGTTCCCGGAGAACATGACGTAAAACACCGTTCCGTCCTGTCTCCTGCCGATCCGCTCGCCGGTACACCTGCCGGTGCGGGTGAGTTCCCGGAGAGTATCAATTGCCTCCTCTTCATCCTGCCAGAGTTCCGTGACCGATCTGCCGATCACCTCGGAGGGAGAGCCGTAGTCCCACATGGAGAGAAACGCCTGGTTGACATAGGTCAGGCGGCCGTCGAGATCGGCGACGGTGAATGCGCTCGACGACGATGCTATCGCCATCTCCCGGATCCGGAGTTCCTGTTCGGCCTGCTTCCGCTCGGTGGTGTCGATCCCCGAGCCCATCGTGCAGACCGGTTCGCCCGACTCGTCGGTGACGACGCAGAGGGCGAGCTGCATGGGGAAGGTCGACCCGTCCCTCCGCCGCGCTTTCACCTTCCCGGACCAGGAACCGGTCCGGATGACCTCCTCTTCGACCCGTTTCGCCTCCTCCGGGTCGGCCCAGAGCACCGAGACCGCCTGACCGACGATCTCCTCCTCCCGCTCCCACCCGTGCACGGTGAGGAAGGCACGGTTGGCGTAGATGATCCTCCCGTCGAGATCGGCGAGGGAGATGGCGTCGAGCGACGATGCTATCGCCATATCCTTGATCCGCAGCTCGAGATCGGCACGCTTCTGTTCGGTAATGTCGCGGATGGAGCAGAGTGTCCCGGTGACGTTCCCATGTTCGTCGTTCAAGGTGCTGACGGTTGTATCGACGAACATGACCTCTTCGTCCCTCTTCCGGTGGACGGCAACGCCGCGCCAGGCCCCGGAAGCCTGGAGGGCACTTTGTGCCTCCTGTTCGTCGTCCGGGTCGATCCACTGGTAGGTGAAGAGTTCCGAATCGAGCTGGCCGAGGGCTTCACATGAAGAAACGCCGTAGAGCCGCTCTGCGGCCCGGTTCATGTAGGTGATCCGCCCCCCGGTGTCGATCGCGATCACGGCGTCGTCTACCTGCGAGAGCACCCGGGCCTGGAACCGGAGCTGCTCTTCCGCCTGCTTCCGGCCGGTGGCGTCGCGGCTGATCCCGAGCAGGCGCCGGACGGTGCCGTCGCTTCCCACCATCGGGATGAGGCGCGTCTCAAGCCAGGCAACTCCGCCGTCCACGGGCACCGGGGTTTCCTCGGTGAGGATCCCCACGGCCGGATTCGCCGCGACCCGGAGCATCGCAAGCCATCTCTCCGCGACATCGGGTGGAAACAGATCCCTGATGTTCTTCTCCTGCAGGCTCTCCGGCTCCACCCCGATCAGGCAACGGCCGGTACTGTTCACGTAGTGGACATCCCCTTCCACGCCGACGAGGAAGATGATATCCGGCGCCGACTCCGCAAGCGTCCGGTAGCGCTCCTCGCTCTCCCGGAGCGCCTGCGCCATGCGTCTCTCCTCGCTGATATCGACGGCGGTTGCGAGGATGCAGACCGGGTTCCCGGAATCGTCGGTGACGGTGTTCGCGGTCACGTGGGCGATAAACTCCGTCCCGTCGACCCTCCGGCCGACCAGTTCCCCGGTGCACATGCCTCTCTCCGCGAGCGTGCAAAGGACCTCTTCAACCTTTGCGGGGTCAGTCCAGGGTGTCGAGAGATGCTTCCCGAGGACCTCAGCGATATCGGTGACCCCACCCATCTCCAGCAGCGCCCGGTTGACGTACGTGATGTACCCGTCGAGGTCGGCGATGGCGATCGCGGCAAACGACGACTCGATCGCCATCTCCTGGATCAGGAGTTCTCTCTCCGCCCGTTTGCGCTCCGTGATATCGGAGTGCGTCCCCGCGATCCGGAGCGGTGTCTCCTCGGCGTCGCAGCCGACCACCCGGAGCCGGTCGAGCACGTAGACCCACTCCCCGGATGCGGTCCTCATCCGGAACTCCATCTCGCAGCGGTCGCGTTCCCCGGCGGCCATCCCGGTGAGGGCCGCCTCCACGCGGCCGCGGTCCTCCGGGTGGACGAGCGAGAGAATCATGGGGAGCGTGGGCACGAACGCCCCCGGTTCGTAGCCGAGCATCGTGAAACTCCGCGGGCTGTAGAAGATCGTGCCGGTGCCGACGTCCCAGTCGACCAGCCCGTCGTTTGCCGCCGAGAGGGCGAGGTTCAGCCGCTCTTCGCTCTCCTGCAGCGCCTGTTCCGCACGCCTCTGCTCGGTCACGTCGAGGAGCGACATCACCGAGCGGGCCGTCCCCGGGATCAGGCCGATGGTGACCTCTACAGCGTGAAGGTTGCCGGAACGGTCGGTGAACGAGATGGAGTAGTTCTTCGGCGCGGCTGTGGGATCCTTCCGCCGGAGGCGATGGTACTCCGTTATCCGCCGGCGTTCGTCATCGGAGTCGATGAAATCGGTCAGTCGCTTTACCCCGACGATCTCGGCGCGCGGGTACCCGGAGAGCCGCTCGAACTCCGTGTTCGCCACCGAGATGGTGCCGTCGCCCTCGATGAGAACCGTCGCCGTCCCGGTGTACTCGACGATCGCCTCGTAGTCCTCTCCACCCGGGGCCTCCCGGAGCCGGAGCACCCAACCCTTCCCGGACGGCGCCCGAGAGCCCGAGCAGCGATACTGCCGTTCTTCCCCGTTCGGGCTCCGGAACCGGCACTCGAACTCCGGGATCGTGTTCCCGGACGTCGCAAGAACCCTGTCGGCAAGATCGCTCATCGCCCCGAGCGCGTCGACGATTCGCCCGGGTTCGCTCTCGGGCACTCCGAGCATCCGGCGGCAAGCCGTGTTCGCCCAGATTATACGGGCGTTCCCATCGACCACGAGAATCCCGTCTTCGAAACCCTCAAGTATCCGGTATTCCGGCTGCGCACCGTAAATGTGGTCCGGAGGCTCGGCGGGGGTCACGTCTGGTTCCTTCCGTGTCCTGAAAAGCGTCCTTGAAGCGCTACAGAAGATGGAGATCATCAAAACATATTAATCTGTTCCGGTTGTGAGCCTCCGGGAAAAAACTATTGATCCGTGCAGCCGGCGCCGTGTCGGAATCATGGGCAGGATTGACAAATGAGAAATATTATTCACTTCTGCGTCCCGGGGTCGGCCGTGCGCCGCCGGGAAAAATCAGGTCTCTGCATCCTTCTCCGGTGTTTGCATATTCCGGAGGAGGCCGACCACGTCCCGCCCTTTCTCCCGCCCTTCCGCGAGTGCGGTGGGATGCCCCGCAATCCCGCCGTAGCGATCGAGATCATTTGCGATAACGTTATCCCAGTACTCAAACCCGGTGGTGTTGAAGAAGGCGGTGATCGCCGGAAACGCCGCGTCAAAGACGTTATCCCACCCGAGCCCCGCGGTCGATACGAAGATCCCTTTATGGTGTCGGGTATGCTCGGCGGTGTAGTAGAGGTCCTTTTTGATGAACTTGCGCGCCCAGAGGTACTGGGCCCGGTCAATCAGGCCTTTCGCCTCCGCCGTGATCCCCATCGAGTAGATGGGGGATGCGAGGACGAGGACGTCGGCGGCGGCGATCTTTTCAAACACCGCCGTGAGGTCGTCCTGGATAACGCAGACCCCGGTCCGGTGACAGACGTTGCACCCCTGGCACGGGGCGTACTCGAGCGGCCGGAGGACGACCTTCTCCACATCGGCCCCCGCCTCCCGGGCCCCCTCGAGCACGGTGTCGAGCAGGGTCTCGGTGTTTCCGTGCCGCCGGGGGCTGCCGGAGATGCCGAGGACTCTTATAGGTTCGGTCATACCGCCCGGAGCTCCCGCAGCCTTGCGACGACCTCTCTTCCCAGGGCCTGTGCATCGCCCCTGGCGGTCGGGTGACGCTCGATTGCGCCCTTCTCGTCGACGCCGTTCACCATCAGGTACCTGAGATCCTTGTTCTGGATGTCGACGACGTGGAAGAAGCACTTCACCGACGGGATCGCTGCGTCGAAGACATAATCCCAGTTCTGCCCGGCGGTTGAGAGAAAGATGCCGACCCGTTTTCCCTTCCGCTCGGGCGGGACGACCGGGAGATGGAGGACATACTTCCGGGAGCGGAAGACCTGGGCCCGGTCGACCAGTGCCTTCGCCTGCGCGGGAAGCCCCATGCAGTAGATCGGCGAGGCGAGGATGATGCAGTCGGCCGCGACGATCCGGTCGTGAACGTAGTCCATGTAGTCCCGCTGGACACACCGGTTGAGCGTTTCGCAGACGTTGCACCCGCGGCAGGGCCTGATATCGGCCTCGGCGACGACGATCTTCTCAACCACGGTATCCCCTTCCCCCGCCATCGCCTCGAGCACCCAGTCGAGGAGGGTCTCGGAGTTGCCGTGGCGACGGGGCGAGGTCGCAAACGCGAGGACGTCAAGGGTCATATAAGGAGTATGTCAGGCCGGAGGCAAAAAAAGTGCCGGGTTTAGATTTTCTTGAAGCAGAGGTACCAGTCTTTGCACTCGTAGCCTTCCTGCATCCTCTTCTCGATCTCTCCGGACTCCACGATTCATCTCCGGGGGCGGTTGCCCAGGTACTCCTCGAGGGCGGTCTTGCCGTAGACATAGGCCGGCATCCCCGCGAGCAGGAACGCGA
>JAENZF010000067.1 GCA_016841385.1 Methanobacteriota archaeon
TGTCCTGATACGTCACCGTCTTGTTGAACCGGCGGTTCACCTCCTCGGTAACCTTGCGCGCACCGGTTGGCCGGAGCCGGACGACGCCGGCCCCTTCGCTCTGCGTTGAGGCTCGTGCCCCTCCTTTCGGACTGTCAGGAGGCAGAGAATGCCCGAGCACCGCCTGCCGGGTGAGGAACGGTACTATTGTGACGGAGCCCAAAGCTCCTGCCGTATCGAGATCCCCCCGGCGCACAAAAAGGGTGGGCGGGCTGCCCGGACGGGCCGGCAGACAGACTATTATATACTTTCCATGACGTTATCCCGTGGAGAACCCTGCACGAGGATCTCCCTGCCGATGGCGATCCTGCCGGACGGGGCTGGGCCGTATGCAGACCACTGAGCCGGACATGGAGGTACGACCCGAGATACTGCAGGTACTGGATGCCATGGAGGATGCCGTCATCCTCGCCGATCCCGACATGAAAGTCCGCACCGTCACCCCTTCCATGGAGCGCCTCGCCGGGATCTCCGCCGATGACGCCCGCGATGCGGATGCGGCCCGCATCGTCGCCGACCGAATCCTCCCGGAAGGGAAGGCGGATGGGGACCAAAGGGAGCGGATCCTCTCGCTGCTGCAGAACCGCACCGAGTCCGACGGAATCACGGTCGGGGTATCCTCGGCCGCCGAAGAGAGGTGGTACGTCCTCTCCTCCAGGCGGGTGGAGGCGACCGGTGACTGGATCGTCCGCTTCCGCGACGTCACCCGCCGGGAGGCCGCCGAAGGAGAGGTGCGGCGGAGATCAGACGATCTGGCCTTCCTCTCCCGGGCGGCGACGGGGCTTGCCGCGATGCCGCCCGAGGCCGACCTTTTCTCCGCCATCGGCGCCTACCTCCATGAACTCGCGCCCGGTTCCGTCGTCATCGTGAGCGCCGCCGATATCCGGGCGGGCACCCTGACCCCTCGGGCGTTCTTCGGCATCGAGCCGTTCCTGCCGGATATCATCGAGGTCTTCGGGGAGGACCTCACCGGGATCTCGCTTTCGCTTCCCCCGGATATACGGGCCATCATGATCCGCGGCGAGATCGAGGAGGTGAAAGGAGGGCTGCAGGAAGTCGCCCTCGGGCAGATCTCGCAGGAGATCTGCCGTAAATTCGAGGCTATTGCCGGCTTCGGGGCCATGTACTGCATCCCGTTCGCCTGGAAAGGCGAAATCTTCGGGTCGGCCGTGATACTCACCCGGCGGGAGGGCGGAGAAGTCAATTTCCGGGCCATCGAGGTCTTCCGGAGCCTTGCTTCGATCGCTCTCCAGCGGCACCGGGCGGAGGCCGAACTGCGTGGGAGCGAAAAGACGTTCCGGGCTCTCATCGAGAAGGGCTCCGAATTCATCCTCATCATCGACGATCAGTTGAAGATCAGGTTTGCGAGCCCGCCTATCGAGCTGATAGACGGTTTTCCGCCCGAGACGCTGATTGGGAAGAATGCATTCGATATGATCCAGCCCGAGGATCTGCCGCGGGTGGAGGAGGTGGTATCGACCCTGGCAGAGAGGCCGGGAGGGAGCGTGCAGTTCGAGGTCCGCTTCAGGGGCCCGCGCGGCACGCACGTGATCGAGGCAATTGTGACCAACCTCCTTGGCGATCCTCACATCAGGGGCTTTGTGATCAACGCATGGGACATCACGGAGCGAAAGCGGACCGAAGAGGCCCTGCGGCGGGCAGAACGGGAAAAGGCCCTGATTCTGGACTCGACTGTCGAGATGTTCGCCTACTATGACACGGATCTGAAGGTGCTGTGGGTCAACCGGGCTGCCGCTGCGTTCCTCGGCAGGGAACCGGAGGACCTGGTCGGGCATCGATGCTACGAGATATGGCACAACCGTACAGGTGTCTGCGATATATGCCCGGTTGTTCTCGCCCGGGAGACCAGACAGCCTCAAGAAACCGAGATCGCCACTCCCGACGGGAGGGTCTTCTTCCTCCGGGGGTATCCCGTCACCGACGAGACGGGGGAGCTTGTCGGTCTCATCGAGTTCGCGCAGGATATCACCGACCGCAAGCGGGCCGAGCAGGAGCTCCGGATCAAGGACATGGCGATAGCATCGTCGCTCGACGCCATCTCCCTCGTCGGTCTCGATGGGAGGATCACCTACGTCAACCGTGCCTTCCTCGCCATACACGGGTGGGAGCGGGAGGACGAGATTCTCGGGCAGCCGGCATCGGTGCTCTGGGCCGACCCGGCGGAGGCGAGGCGAATTATAGACGAGTTCCTCCGGGTCGGCACCTGGTCGGGGGAGACGGAGGGGCGACGGCGGGACGGGTCGACCTTCCCCATGCAGCTTGCCCTCTCTATGGTCACCGATGAGGAAGGGAAACCGCTCTCGGCGATGGGGTCGGGGATCGATATCACCGAGCGCAAAGAGGCGGAAGAGGGGCTCAAAGCAGCAAACGCCTACAACCGGAGCCTCGTCGAAGCCAACCTCGACCCGCTCGTCACCATCGGCCCCGACGGGAGGATCACCGACGTCAATACCGCCACCGAACAGGCGACAGGCTATGCACGCGACGAGCTGATAGGAACGGACTTCTCCGATTACTTCACCGACCCCGCAGGAGCGAGGGCGGGGTACCGGAGGGTCTTTGCGGAAGGGCAGGTACGAAACTACCCGCTGGATATCCGGCACCGCGACGGACATACGATCCCGGTGCTCTATAACGCCTCCGTCTACCGCGACGAAGAAGGGAGAGTCAGCGGCGTCTTTGCTGCGGCACGCGATATCACGGAGCGGAAACGGGCAGAGAAGGCTTTGAGCGAGAGCGAGGAGCGCTACCGCACCCTCGTCGAACTCATGCCGGAGGCCGTCGTCGTGCACCGGAACGACGGCACCATCGTCTACGTGAATCCTGCCGGCGTCCGGATTGCGGGGGGAAAGGGTCCTGAAGACATCGTGGGCAAGTCGCTTGATATGTTCGTCCACCCCGATTACCGCGGTTTCGTCGCCAAACGGATCCGCCGGATGCTGCAGGAGGGCACGGGTATCCCGGTATTCGAAGAGGTGAGCCTGACCATCGAAGGCCGGGCCATCTGGGTTGAGATCACGGCGGCCCCCATACTCTACGATGACCAACAGTCAATCATGGTTGTTTTTCGTGACATCTCCGACCGCAAGAAGGCACAGGAGGCCATACAGCGCCGGGGTGCAGAGCTCTCCATGCTGAACCGGCTGATCAGCGTCTCGGCATCGGCTCTCACGCTCGACGAGCTGGTCGAGTCCGCGCTCGATACCTCCCTCGCCCTCCTGAACTTCGATATCGGCGCCATCTACCTGCTGGACCGGGAACTGAACCTTGCGACTCTCGCGAGCCAGCGGGGTATGGAGCGATCGTGCGGGTTGCCAACCATCGATATATTCCAGCGCCCCTTCGATGAGGTCTTCGTTGCAGGCAGACAACTCTCCATCCCCGCCGGGGCGCAGACGGATGAAGCGGAGAAGGCTATTCTGGATGTTTTCGGGGTTTCCGCCCTCACCTGGATTCCGCTCGTGGCCGAGTCGAGAATCGTGGGAGCGCTGGCAATAGGAAGTTCGGCAGGAGAGCGGGTGCCCCCGAACGCCCGATGGCTCATGGAGGCGATCAGCAAGGAGATCGGGGCCGGCATCCTGCGCGGGATGCTCTATAAGCAGCTGGAGGCGGCAAATCGCGAAGCGAACCTGTACCTGGACATCCTCACGCACGACATCAGGAACGCCAACTGCGTCGCCATCCTGTATACCGACCTGCTGGTGGAGATTCTCGATGGGGAGCCCAAAATGTATGTCCGGAAGATGAAGGGGAGCATCGATAAAAGCACGGAGATTCTGGCGAATGTCGCAATGATCCGCAAAATTCATCTGGAACATGCGCCGTTGAAGCCGATCGACCTTCACGGCGTGATCGTCAGCGAACGGAAGAACTTCCCCGAAGCCGAGATCAGGTACGGGGGAGTCTCTCGCATGGTCTGGGCGGACGATCTCCTTGCCGAAGTCTTCCACAATCTCATCGGGAATGCCGTCAAGTTCGGCGGCCCCGACGTCGTTATTGCCATCTCGGTCGAGACGCTCGACGGCAGCGTCGTCGTCACCGTGGCCGACACCGGCCCCGGCATTCCCGATGAACTGAAGGAGACGATCTTCCATCGGTTCGAACGAGGGCGGACCCGGGCACAGGGGGAGGGGCTCGGCCTCTACATCTGCCGCACGCTCCTGGAGCGTTACGGCGGGCGCATCTGGGTCGAGGATCGGGTGGCCGGCACCACGGAAGCGGGCGCTGCGTTCCGGTTCACACTCAAGGAGGTCGTGGAATGATCAGCGAGTCCCCGCCAGAAGCGGTCGATCGGGGACGGGAACGGAGAGCAGTGCAACTCGTGTGACAGGGGAACAATGACTTCCGTGCAGCAGATCGAAGAACAGCGTCTTCTCACCGCCCTCGACGGAGAAGCCGACGGCATCCTCGTGTTTGATGAGGACCGGACGGTGGTCTGGCTCAACAGGACGCTCTCCGTTCTCCTGGACGTGACCCCGGAGGAGGAGAGAGGAGCGAGCGCTTCAGACTTCATACGCAGGCTCGTGGCGCCGCTGTCGCCGGATACGGCATCCCTGCAGGAGGTCGCTGTAGACCTGCAGAACGACAGGAGCATCCACCGGTCGCCGATACGGGTCCGGGAGCGCACCGGGGACCTTCGCTGGTTCTCTCTCGTCTATGACCGGAATGCGACGTATGCAGTGACCGGGTACAGGATCCTCCATTTCCACGACAGCACCGGTGAGACGACTGCCCGGTTCTTCCGGGCCTGCCTCGACCACTCCCCGGTCGTCGTCTTTGTCCAGGATCACAACCTGCGCTACATCTGGTCGTACAACCGGAAGTCCGGACTCTCCGATACGGAGGTGGTCGGCAGGACCGATGCCGATCTCTTCGGGCCCGAGGACGCCGGCAGGCTGGCCTCGCTCAAACACCTGGTGCTGGAGACCGGGGAGGTGCTGCGGGAAGAGGTGACGGTCACCCCCGGCGGCACGCGGCACGTCCTGGATATGACGCTGGAGCCGCTCCGGGATGCCGACGGAGGGATCGTCGGCATCTCAGGCACGGCGGTTGACGCCACCGGCAGGGTGCTGGCAGAAGAGGAGTGCCGGCCGGGCACGGATACGCTGAACCTCATGCTGCGCAACGCCCGCGACATCGTCTATCGGATCGAGCTCGTACCTGTTCGCCGCTTCTCCTACATCAGCCCGGCCGTTACGCGGATCGCCGGCTATACCCCCAAAGAGGTCTATGCGGATCCGGACATCGCATTGCGTTTTGTCCATCCCGACGATCTACCGCTCCTGGAAGCGGTTTTTCAAGGAGAGTTCGCTCCGGACAGGCCGCTCATGCTCAGATGGCTCCGAAAAGACGGGACGGTAATCTGGGTGGAATCGCAGAACGTCCCCATCCGCGACGAGAAGGGGCTGCTTATTGCCATCGAAGGCATCGCCCGGGACGTCACGGAGCGAAAACAGATGGAAGAGGCGTTGCGGGAGAGCGAGGAGCGGTATCGCCTCTTCCTTCAGAACTTCCAGGGGATTGCGTTCCGGACCGACCTCGAATTCGGTTCCACCTTCATCTATGGCTCGGTCGAGGAGATCACCGGCTATTCGAGGGAGAATTTCCTCCGGGATCGGCAGCAATGGTATCAGATTATCCATCCCGACGACCGCCCGCGCCTCGCCGAGACCTCACGGAAGGTGCGGGCCGTCCCCGGCTATGCGACCGAAAGAGAGTACCGGATCATCAGAAAGGACGGGGAGGTTCGCTGGCTCCGCGAGATGATCCAGAACGTCCCCGGCACTGCGGAAGTCCCGGCCCACCTGCAGGGAACAGTCTACGATATCACCGGGCAGAAGCGGGTGGAAGAGGCCCTGCGCCTGGAGCGTGACAAGCTGCGAGCCGTGATCGACAACGTCAACGTCGGCATCGGCATCACCGATCCGGAAGGAACCACGCTGTCGATGAATGCGGAAGGACTGCGGATTCACGGCTTTTCATCGGAGGCCGAGATGTTTGCGGAGCTCGACAGGTACGTGGAGGAGTTCGAGCTGCGCTATCCTGACGGGCGACCGATACCGCTGGAGGACTGGCCGACGTCCAGGGCCATGCGTGGCGAATACGTCCGCGGATACGACGTAATCCTCATCAGGCGCGAGAGCCGGGAACAGAAATACATCAGTTACAGCGCCGTGCCCATCTATGACAGCCGTGGCCGGGTCATCCTGCGCGTCTTCAACATGGCGGACCAATCCGGGCAGAAGCGGGTGGAGCAGGACCTCCGCGAGAGCGAAGAGCGGTTCCGGCGGATATTCGAGGAGGCAGGGATCGGGATCCTGATCGCCGACCCGAACGGCGTTATTATCAGGAGCAACGCAACCCTCCACCGGATGCTGGGCTACAGCGCGGAGGAGCTTGCCGGCCGGAGCATCGCCGATATCACGCATCCGGAAGATCTTCCCCCGACCCTGGCACTCTACGAATTGATGGCTGAAGGGAGGGAACGCGGCGTTCAGCTCGAGAAGCGGTATATCAGGAAGGACGGCCGGGTCATCTGGGGGCGTTTAACCATCACGTTCATCCGCGATCCCGTCGGGAAACCGTTGCGTGCCATCAGCATGGTGGAGGATATCTCCGAGCGTAAACAGATCGAAGAAGCCCTGCGGGAGAGCGAAGAGCGGTTCCGGAGCATCTTTGATGAGTCTCCCATCGGGATCGAGTATTACGACGCGGCAGGAAACCTCATCGACATCAACCCCGCCGCCCTCCGGATATTCGGCGTCCTCGACCGGGACGAACTCGTGGGCTTCAATCTGTTTTTGGACCCCAACATCCCGGAACAGGAGCTGGTTCGGCTCAAGAGCGGCGAGACCGTCCACTACACGTCGGAGTTCGATTTCGAACTGGTGAAACGGCAGAACCTCTACGCTACGTCGCGTTCCGGGACCCGGTACCTGGAGGTGCTCATCACAGGGATACGGCAGGCGAAAGAGGCGTCCCCGGGCAGCTACGTCGTGCTCGTCCAGGACATCACCGCCCAGGTGAAGGAGGATATCCTGCGGCGGCAGGCCTACGAGCAGATCCAGCAGAACATCGAGCAGTTCGCGATCCTCGGGGATCATGTCCGCCAGCCCCTGCAGGTGATCCTCGGCATGGTGGAACTCTCCGAGGGCGGGAAGGAGATGGATATCATTCGCGACCAGGTCGACCGGATCAACGACATCATACGGCAGCTGGACATCGGGTGGATGGAGTCGAGAAAGATCCGCGACTTCCTCCAGCGGCACGAGCCGGCGTGAGCGCCGAGATCACGGCGACGGCGCCGACGGCCGTGCCCGGGACCACGCTCGAGGCGGACGTCCCGCAAAGCCAGCACCAATCGCGATCCGGCTCTCCTTCTGCTGGTGCGGAGACGGTGGCGCGGGACCATCTGAAATCGTTTAATCGATCTGTCAATCGTAGATCATCGGTTGCAGTTTTTCGAGATATCTATAACCCCGCATGCGGATTTGGGTTATAGATAACAGACAAAAATGTGGGAGCCGAAGGTCAAGTTAGAATCCCTCTGATGTTCTTGGTGTGCGGATGTCATGCCGGCATCAACCGTTGACGCTAGTCTGCTCAACGGGTTTGCGAGGCAGGTTGCAGTGTGAACTTGAACGCCGCGCCTTCATCCGGGCGGCCCGGCACCCGGTCCTCGGCCCAGATCGTCCCGCCGTATCGCTCGACCAGGATCTTCACCAAATAGAGTCCAAGTCCCTTGCCGACGCCCCGTTTCTTCATTTCGTAGCAGTGGAAGATCTCATTTTTATCATCGTCCGGGATACCGGGACCGGCATCCTCGACCGATACCCGGACGAACCCATCATCCTCTTCAATCCGGATGACGATCTCGACGTCAGGACCGCCGAACTTGACTGCATTGCCGATAAGGTTGTCAAAGACCACAGGGAGAAGATCGTCTGCCTGAACCTGGTAGTTTGCCCCGTTATAGAGGAAGATACTGGTGGGATAGTCTTCCATCACCCCCCGGACTGCTGCATCAAGGTCCGTTGGTTTGAGCTCGGTTTTTGTCCGATGGATCCGGCGGATGGTAGAGACGGTGCCCAGGATCTCGATGCTCTTCTGGACGCTGCGCTGCAGTTTTTTCGCGTATTCGGCTGCCTCTCCGTCAAGGGACTCGATAAGCAGGTCGGCGTAGAGGTTCGAGACGTTCTCGGTGTTGCCGATGTCGTGGGTAAGGATGTCCAGGTAGAGGTTCGCCTCCCGGTTCGAGATCTCCAGATCGCGGTGGAGCAGGCCCAGATTCTCGGCGTATCGCTGAAACGCTTCCTCAGCCCGCTTCCGCTCGGTGATGTCCCGGAAGAGGACCATCACCGAAGGCAGGTTTTCATACATGATGGGGGTAGCAACAACCTCAACATCGACTGCCTGACCGTCAAGTTTCACAAACCTCTCTGTGCGCAGGGGCACGGTCGTACCCTTCTCCGTCATCTCGCGGTTACGTCCCCTGAATACTTCGTGGTCGTCCGGGTGGACAAACTGGAGGACCGGTTTGCCGACGAGATCCTCCCGCTTTTCTGCCCCGAAAAGAGTGACACAGGGAGGATTGACGTAGACAACTTTACTCTGGCGATGGACCGCGATCGGTTCCGGCGCAAGTTCCACGAGGTTCCGGTACTTCTCCTCGCTCTCCTGCAAGGCCGCTTCAGCCCGTTTCCAGTCGGTGATATCGATTCCGATACCTCCAACATACCTCTTCCCGGACGCGTCCTTGAAGGGAAACTTGCAAGCCCACCAATAGGTAATGTCTCCTTCCGGGTTGGGCATCTCTTCCACGACTTCAATAGCACTGCCTGCCTTGAGGACAGTTTGGTCATTCTTCCAGAGTTGTTCGGCGACATACAAAGGCCATAGCTCAAAGTCCGTCTTACCGCGCAGGTCTCCTTGTCGAAGATTAAAATGACTCTCGTTGAATTTGTTCAAGTATATGTAGCGCCCCTGTTCGTCCTTCATGAATGCAATTGCGGGGCTGTTGTCCATGAACGCTGTGAACCGTTCCTCACTTTCCCGGAGGGCTTCCTCAGCCCGCTTCCGCTCGGCGATGTCCTCGGCGGCGATGCTGATCGCGATGACGCGCCCTTGACTATCGGTTACCGGCCGCCAGGACTCGTTCCAGTGCCTCTGCACCCCGGGTTGTGCCGGTGTTTCCCCCCGTACCTCAATATCAAGCGCGGGTTTCCCCGTCGCAACAACCGCCCGGGCGAGCTCTTCAGCCGCATCCGCAAGGTCCGGCACCAGCTCGCGGACTCTCTTGCCGATGTGCTCCTCGACGGAGAACCCGTTCATCTCCGCGAACCGTTGATTGACATGCAGGTACCGGGTATCCGTGCCGAGCAGACACAGACCGACCGGCGCCGAGGCATAGATCATCTCGATCTGGCGGAGTTCTGCGTTCTCCCGCCGAAGCGCGTCATTCTCTTCCCGGATCTCTGCAGTCCGCTCGCGGATGAGCCGTTCGACTTCGGCGGCGTTGTCCTGCTTCTTGTCGCGGCTGGTGAGACTAGTTCGCTTCTCTGTGGTACCTGGGGATGTGGACATCGGAAAATGAAACTCCGGTTTAAAGTATGCAAGTGAATTTACTCAGGCTATAATAACTGTAACGGAAAGACCTGCCAGTCACGCAGGGTTCGATTTTCACGAAGTAATAAGACCCAATCTCTATTTAGCAGAAACGGCTCCCGTTTGCTGCATCTTTCTTGATGCAGCGCAGTCTTCGGATCGAGAATCTGATCTTATGTTACTCAGTACATACAAACCGTGAGCCAGAGATCAGTTTCGACTCCTTCGAACTGGATCGAGGATGGGTTCAGTGCCAGGGCAGTCCAGATAGTCAAAGGCGCCAGGCTATGGGTCCTTCCTGGAAGAATTCACTGATTCAAATCCGATTCATCGTACTTTTTTTCCTCAGGGTTATAGCTAACTCAAAAAATGCAACCGATGATTTTCGGTTAACCTCCCCCAAATTGTAACCGAATTGGGTCACCTTTCCGGCAGAGCGTTGGACTCCGTCTTAGCATCAACGGGGGATTCGGTCGTGGACAGGTGAGAAGACTATGCCAGAGTTATGCTCCTCGGGGTACTGATACTGAGAAGAGTGAAAGAGTAGACCTGAAGAACCCTGTCAAGGAACCGAAACATGCTATTTGACTTGAACTTGATGAGCAGAATCCCTCGGGCACAAAAAGCCGAATATGCCCCAGTAATTGAAAATATCCCTTACAAAGACACGAAAAGTTGGCTGTTGTGAGATCATTGTTGCCCCAATAGGGAAAGGTTTAATGCAACCCAGACAATTTAAGTCCTTATAGTCGCCTTGAAAAAGTAAGAAAAATTTAATCTACGGTATATCAGTACCATACAACGGAAGAAGCTTCCTCCTCCTTTATTTTTTCTTCTTTCCGAGAACCAGGCGGCCTACCAATGCCCGGGTGGCTCCGGCAGATCCGGAACGGCCCGGTTGCAGACGTGATCCGGGCGGTTCTCCGGCAGGTATTTCATTATTGCGATGAGTACTACCGGATAATGAGCATGCCAATACACCAACCGCCCGGTGTTTGGGGAGGCGGTCACCATGGCGTGTAAGTGCTGTCAGTGCGGCAGCTGCTGCAGCCACATGCGCAACGTTCACGCGACTATCGAAGAGCGTGGCAACTACACCTTTGTCGTGCACAACGCCTATAGCGGGGATGTGAAGGAGGTGCGGGTCGACCCGGACAAGATTGCTCTCTTCGAGGATGAGAGCAGCATCGAGGAACTGCCGGACGCATGCCCCTTTCTGAGATT
>JAENZF010000068.1:0-7047 GCA_016841385.1 Methanobacteriota archaeon
GCGCCGAGGACCAGGCCGAGCAGGTTCCCGCCGAGGGTCAGCACGGTCAGTCCGGTGATGAGGGCGACCCGGTTCCGGGTACCGGAGAAGGACATGGCGAGGGGGTTTCCGACGTTCATGGAAGCACCTGCAGTTGCGGTTTTGCCTGCACCGGGAAGATCCGTCCGGGCGCAGCGCCACCGTGCCGACGGCCTGCCGGGCTGCGGCCGGGGGGGAGCACACAGGTCACCCCTGCAACGGTGCAGAACGGGAGGCGTTGACGGCTCATGACTGCTCGAACGTTGATCTCCGACGGATAAAAGGTTACGGGGGCCTGCCGGTCAGAGCCGGGTGAGTTCGATGCCCCCGTTCGAGGTGGTGACGGTGATCGTCGGCCCTCCGTCGCCGAGCGTGCCAAAGACCCGGGTTCCCGACGACTCGTCAAGCTGGAGCGGGAGGTCGTGAGCCGCGATCCTGCCGTTAGACGTGGTGGCGACCACCCGGGCATCCAGGCTCTCCGCGAGCCGGAGCGTGATTGGGGCGTTGCTTGACGATATCGTCACGTCCCCCCGGACGGCAGGAACTTCGGCGGAGATCGGGCCGTTCGATGTCCGCACTCCCAGAATCCCTCCACAGTCCTCCACCGTGACGGCGCCGTTGCTGGTCGTCGCCATGACGTAGCCCTCGGCGCCCCGCACCTCGACCCTGCCGTTCGAGGAGGCAGCCGCGAGATCGCCGCCCGGTGCTCCGTCCACCAGCACAGGGCCGTTCGACGTCCGGAGTTCCGTTCCGTTCACCCTCGCCCCAGAAAGATCGATGGGACCGTTCGAACTCTCGATCCGTTGCAGGACCACGGACGGCGGCAGGTGTATCGTGTAGTCCACGCTTACCTGCGGGTTTACCCCGGTATGCACCGTCTCAACCCGGAGGGGGTCGCCCTCCGCCACCTCTATCCGGACCTTGTCCAGCTCGCCCTGGCCGTAGACCGTCCGTTTGACCGCACTGACGGTGACGGTGTCCCCCTCCCGGACGTCAACGTTCACGCCCCCGTTTCGGTTGATCACGACCAGTTCGCTCCCGGGCTCCACCGTGACCGTCCGGTTGAACTCCTCCGTCGCCTCGAGCCCCGGTACCCCGGTGCACCCGGAGAGAACGGCAATGAGGACCAGCAGCGCCAGCGCTGCATATACGGTTCCCTGCATGATCGTTCCTCTCTGTGGGCGCCTGTTATGTAACTACCGCCTTCTGGAACGTCCGGCGGGCGAGGAGGTACATCACTGCCGCAAAGATCACGAGGTAAGCGAACGATCCGAGGACGTCGGCCGTGGTGGAGGAGTAGCGGGCGCCGACGGCGAAGAAGTCGTTCCCGAGGGCGAAGTAGCGGATCCCGCTGACCAGGTGGGTGAGCGGGTTGTAGATCGAGAGAACCTGTAAGAGCGGCGGGAACGCCTGGATGGGGTAGAGGGCGTTCGAGACGAAGAAGAGCGGCAGGGTGAGGAGCGTGATGATCCCCTGCAGTCCTTCCGGGCTCTCGAGGCGCATCGAGATGGTGGAGGAGAAGAGGAGGAACCCGAGCGAGAAGACGCCGACGAACGCGAATATACCGAGGACCGAGAGGGCGATCTGGACGGCCGGGAACCCGGGGAAGAACTGCACCCCGAGGAGAAGCCCGAACGCCATGATGATGGCTACCTGGATGAACGACTTCGTAATCCCCGAGAGGCTGATCCCCAGCATGATATGGGTCCGGGGCATGGGGCTCGCGAGCATCTCCCGCATCAGCCCCCAGTTCTTATCGAAGAGGAGGCTGATCCCCCCAAAGAGGCTCGTAAAGAGGGTCGTCATCGCGATCACCCCGGCGGCCATGAAGGTGAGGTAGTCGACCGGGACGACGCCCGCCGGGGCCGGGATGGCGGAGGCGAACCGGCTGAAGTTCGAGGACATCGCGACGCCGAAGAACGCCATCCAGAGCGCCGGCTGCAGGAGCGACGCGAAGAGCTGCGTCCTGAACCGGACGAACCGGATCATCTCCCGCCAGTAGACGGTGAGAAATTCCCACGCCACCTACGCTCACGCTCCCTCGTCCCGCAGTTCCCTGCCGGTGTAGTGGACGAAGACGTCGTCCATCGTCGGTTTCTTGAGGTTCACGCTCGAGATCCCGATACCGGCGCCCCGCACCGCATCGACGATCCGCGGGAGACAGTGGCTCCCGTCGGCCGAGATCGTGATCGAGATGCCCCGGGGCGACTCCGTGACCGACCGGATCTCCCCGATCCCCCGGAGGCTCTCCCGGGCCTTCGTGTTGTCTTCAGTCTCCAGGTAAACGACGTCCTCGCCGAGGGTGTTCTTCAGTTCCTCCGGGGTGCCGGAGACGATGATCTTCCCGCCGTCGATGATGCTGATCCGGTCTGAGAGCATATCGGCCTCCTCCATGTAGTGCGTCGTCAGGAATATCGTCGTCCCGGTCACATTCACCCCCCGGATATACTCCCACATCCGCATCCGTGTCTGGGGGTCGAGCCCCTGCGTCGGCTCGTCGAGGAACAGGACCTCCGGCCGGGTCATCAGCCCCCTGGCGATCTGGAGCCGCCGTTTCATGCCTCCGGAGAGGTTCTTCGTCCGCTCGTCCCGTCTGGGGCCGAGTTCCACGACCCGGAGCAGGTTGTCGATCCGCCGCCGCCGCTCGTCGCGGGGGATGGCGTAGAGCCGCCCGTGGAACTCCATCGTCTCCCAGACGGTGAGGTCGCGGTCGAGCACGTCGTCCTGGAAGACGATGCCGATGGCCTCCCGGACCCTCCCGGGCTCTCGTGCGACGTCGTAGCCGGCCACCCGCACCGTACCCTTCTGGAGGGGGAGAAGCGTCGTTAAGATGTTGATGGTGGTGCTCTTTCCCGCGCCGTTGGGGCCAAGGAAAGAGAAGATCTCGCCTCTCCGGACGGTGAAACTGATGCCGCGAACCGCAGCAAAGCCGTCGAACGTATGTTCGAGGTCCTGCACCTCGATGATATCTTCCCCTTCCATCGATCACCATCCGCTCTCGCGGTCTTAACTCTCATGCACGGTGCTGTCATATTTCCCTTTCCCTGCCGTGATGCGGCGGGCCGCCCGGAGGCTCGCACGATCCGCGGCTCCCTCTCTCCGTCGCATCCCGGGGTGTGGGCCCGGGCGGTAAATGCACTCCGGCACCCCTTCCGCGGCCGGTCCGGATAGACATTCTAAAATACCGGAACTTCCCATCCATCCTCAGAGACGGCATGTGCGGCTGCTATTTGTTCACCTCTACAGGCGATCAGGGGGCTCTATCCGCGTATAGCATCACTCCCAGCACCGGCGCGCCGGAGGGTGAGGAGCGGGCGGGAGGGCGGCGGTGACCCCGGCCCTCCGGGCGGTTTTCGCCCTCCTCCTCGTAGCGCTGGTGTCCGTCACGACGGCAGGCGGGCTCGTGGTCGACAACGCCGACCTGACCCCGGCAGAGGTGAAGCTCCTCTTTGCGATGCGGGAGTATACCCTGACCTACAACGAGTACGCCGACCGGTTGCCGGGATGGGTGACCGGGCCGTTCGAGGACGAGAAGGTCAACCTCTATGTCAGGTCCCCCGACGGCGTGCTGGTCATCGGGATCACCTTTCACGACCGCAAGATCGTCCAGTTCGACGCAAAGGGATGCCCGGACCCGATCGTCACGGTGACCACCGATTCTGCGACGGTGGAGGAGGTTATGGTCTCCGACCAGCCGTTTGACACGTTCCGGGCGGCGATGCGGAACGGCACGGCCACGATCGAGGGGAACAACCTCCTCGGCACGTTGCGGTCGGGGATGGTCCGGTTCGGGCTCCGCGTGATGGACATCATCGGGCTATGAGGAATCAAAAAGATGTTGTTGATGGGTGCCGGCCTCACAGCCCCACGAGGCGCATGCAGAGCCCGAGGGTCAGCCCCGACATGGAGGATGTCGCCGAGAGGGCCGCGAGCACGGCGGCGTTCGCCAGCGGACCTGTCCTGAGCGGGGTGTAGGTCGGGTTGCGCTGCAGTCGCCGCACTATTCGAAACGGTTTTGCTGTCGTCGAGATGGGAGATTTATACCGTCTGATCCTCATGTGAACACCTCCTCGTGCCGTGTGGATAATATTTCCTGTGTGTCGTTGGTTGTTTCCCGGAATAATAATTATTGTGATTTGCACTCAGGGACAGCCGCTCCTGAGTGGGTAACCGGCAACTCCGTGTACCTGGATCCCGGATTGGGGGCTGAAGCCAGACCTGGCCCCCGGAGCCCGGCCCGCGACAGGTTTATCCGTTCTCCGGGCGAGGGACCCCTACAGATGCATCGATACGCAAAAATCCTTCTCTACGGCCTGCTGGCATTCGCCGTCTTCGCCGGCGTCAGTTTCGCCGTCGGCGGGCGGGTGAACTGGGCGCTCGCGACAGCGACGGCCGCCGGGGCGATGATCGCGTACTTCTTTGCCGCTCTCAGGCGGGGGAGGTGAGAGAGATGGCAGCGGGGGTGCGGGCAGAGTGGGAGCAGCTCGGGGGGGTGGCCGTCCACCGGCCGGGGATCGAGATGTTCTTCGGGCTGCTGGAGCCGTATGGGGCGCTCTACGAACGGGCGTTCAGCCGCTACGAGGCACGCCGGGAGCACGATCGCCTCGAGCGCACCCTCCGGGAGGAGTTCGGGGTCCGGGTGCTGCGGCTCAAGGAGACGATCCTCGATGCCGCCGACCGCGACCCGGCGGTGCGCCGGCGGCTCGTCGACTGGGCGCACGAGACCGTCACCCTCCGGGGCGACAGGAGAGAGGTGGCGGAGGCCCGCCGGAGCATGGAGCAGAACGCCGACGCCCTGGACTCGCTGCACTTCTTCACCCTCCTCCTCTTAAATCCGGTCATCGAGGTCGGAAGAGGACACTCCCGGCGCGGGGTGGACGTCCGGATCATGGGGAAGGAGCCGCTTGCAAACCTCTACTTCATGCGCGACCAGCAGGCGGTGACCGACTGCGGCCTCGTTGTCGCACGGCCGGCAAAGCGGCAGCGGTCCCGGGAGCCCGAGATAACCCGGTTCCTCTGGGAGATCCTCGGTATCCCGGTCGTTGGAACGGTTGAGGAGTCGGGGACGTTTGAGGGCGGCGACTTCATGCCGATGGGGGAGTTCGCCCTCGTCGGCACCGGGGACCGGACGAACCATGCCGGGGTATGCCAGTTCCTCGGCTGCGCCCCGGGGTACGACGAGATCGGCGTCGTCCACCAGCCGGGTCACCCGCTCATCCCGAGTGACCGGCCCGACCCGATGGTCGATATGCACCTCGACACCTACTTCAACGTCGCGGGAAGCGGCGTGGTGATCGGATCCGTAGTCCTTCTCCGGAGGGCGCAGGTCGATATCTATTCCCGGGCGAGCGGGGGCTACGAGTTGTCGGGCGAGGCAGCGAGCCTCTACGACTACATCCGGTCGAAAGGGTTTGCGGTGATCGATCTCTCGATCCTGGAGCAGCTCTCCTACGCCGCAAACATCCTCTGCGTCCGGGACGGGAGCATCCTTGCGGTGGAGGGGGAGCGGGTGATGCAGACGGTGCTCCTGAACCTGGAGCGGAAGGCCGCACACGATCCGCAACGTTACGGGCGGCTCCTTTGCCATGCGGAGGAGGACTACCGCCGGATCAGGAACGAGGGGCAGTTCTTCCCGCACAAGGCAGAGTTCTACCGGCACGATATCGAGGTGTATCCACTCCACCTCGAGAACCTGACGGGGGGCTACGGCGGCCCCCACTGCATGACCTGCACGCTGGAGCGGGGGTAGCGGGATGCCGGGGAAGGCCGTAGTGGTCGCGCTCGGCGGGAATGCCATTCTCCGGCACCGGGAGACGGGAACGGCTGAAGAACAGTTCGCGAACGTCCGCCGGGCCTCCCGGCACATTGCGGAGATTGCGAACGACGGTTACGCCGTCGTCATCACCCACGGGAACGGCCCCCAGGTGGGGGATATCCTCCTCAAAAACGAGATCGCGAAGGATACCCTCCCCCCCATGCCGCTCGACGTCTGCGGGGCGGAGAGCCAGGGAATGATCGGCTACCTGCTCCAGCAGTCGATGCAGGAGGCTCTCGGGGAGGCCGGGCTCGACTGCCCGGTCGCGACGGTGCTCACCCAGACCCTGGTGGACGGCGACGATCCGGCGTTCGGGAACCCGGAGAAACCCATCGGCCCGTTTTATACGGCGATGCAGGCAAAGAGGCTCGAAAACGAGAAGGGCTGGCGGATGGTGCAGATACCGGGGCAGGGCTACCGGCGGGTGGTCCCCTCGCCGCGCCCGGTCGCCCTCGTGGAGGGGCAGGCAATAGTCCGGCTCTTCCGGGCGGGGGTGGTCGTTATCGCCGCGGGCGGCGGAGGCATCCCGGTGGTCGCGGATTCAAGGGGCACCCTCCGGGGCGTCGAGGCGGTGGTGGACAAGGACTACACCGCGGCGCTCCTCGCCCGGCTCGTCGGCGCCGGCGATCTGCTGATCCTGACCGACGTCGAGCGTGTTGCCTTAAACTACGGGCGGCCGGGCCGGCAGGATATACACGAGATGACGGTTGTGGAGGCGCGAGAGCACCTTGCGGCGGGGCAATTCCCGCCCGGGACCATGGGGCCGAAGATCGAGGCGGCCACCGGGTTCCTCGACGCCGAAGGGGGCCGGGTAACCATCGCATCGCTTGAGCAGGCCGCCGCCGCTCTTGCCGGGCGGGCCGGGACCCGGATCCGCCGGTAACCGGTGCCCCGCCCCAACACTTATATATTACATCCCCGAATTCCGGCCGGTGATGGAAGTATATGGCTGATAACTTCTGGACGGGTGTCATCGTCGGGTGGCTCGTGGGGCTCATTCTCGGCTTCCTGCTGCCGGTCATCGGACCGCTGGTCGGCGGGTTCGTCGCCGGCTGGATGGTCAGAGGGGGAATAGGGAACGGCGCAAAGGCCGGGCTGTTTGCCGGCATCCTCGGTGCCATCGTCATCGCGGTGCTGCTTCTCGTCGGCGGCACGGTCCTGCTCGGGGCGTTCGGGTTCATCGCGGGCCTCGGGACGTCGCTCGTCATCATCGT
>JAENZF010000068.1:7147-10862 GCA_016841385.1 Methanobacteriota archaeon
GCGTTCCTCGGCCCTGCCGGCACCCTCATCGGCCTCGGGATCACCGTCCTCCTCTTCGTCCTGGCCCTCTATTTCGGGATCCTCGGTGCTGTCGGCGGTGCGATCGGCGGGGCGCTGAAGGCATGGACGGTGGCGCGCCGCAGGGTTACAGGATGAGGTCCCCGATCCCCCCCTGGAACCGCACCACGATGCGGGAGCGGTACATCCAGAGATAGGCGGCCACCGCCGCAGTCTCGACGATGACGACGTACGCGACGATATGCCCGAGGGATACGTCGTAGAGGACACCCATCACGGCGCTCCCTACGAACCACGCCGTCCCGAAGACCGCGCTCACGGTGCCGTAGGCCTGGCCCCTCCGGGCCGTCGCCGTCGACTCTGCGATCGACGCCCGAAGAGAGGTCTCGAAGATACCGATCCCGGCCCCCCAGGCGAGCGATCCCACGATCGCCGTGCCCGGGTTGAGCGAGAAGGCGAGCAGGACCGTCGCGGTGCTGAGGACCGGGATGGTGAGGAGAACGTGGGTGCCGATGCGGTCGAAGATCCGCCCGACGAGCAGCGCCACGACGACCGAGACCACCATCGCGGAGGCGTAGAAGAGGGGGATGGCGGCATCGGGGATGATTGATTGGGCTTTTAAGTGGAAGGAGATGAGCGGGAAGTTGGCGAATCCGGCCATGCCGAGGAAGATGAACGCGGCATACGGCATGATCCCGGGCGGATCATCCCCGTTCTCTCTGGTCCCCCCGTTTGCCTCCAGGCGTCCAGGCCTCGGCACCTCTGATTGGGCGAAGAAGAGGACTATCGCAACACCGGCAAGAGGGATGCCGAGCAGGAGAAAGCCCGCGGCGTAGCCGTCGGTGAAGGCCAGGGCGGCGACCATGACCAGCGGGCCGATGACCGCACCGACCTGGTCGAGCGCCTTGTGGACCCCGAACCCCCACCCTCTCCCGACGGCCGTCGTCGCGTGGGAGAGGATCGTGTCCCGCGCCGGTGTCCGGACGGCCTTTCCTATCCGTTCGGCGATGATGAGGACAGCCGCAGCCTCCCACCGGACGGCGAACGCCAGGAGCGGGATGGCGGCGAGCAGGCCGTAGCCGGTCATCGCCACCTTCCAGTAGCGGTGACTCTGGCCGACGTAAGCACCGGTGGCAGACCGGAGCGCGTACCCTATGAACTCGCCGGACCCGGCGACCAGCCCCACGACGGCCGCACTCCCCCCGAGGAGGAGGATGTAGGGGCCGGTGACGCTCCGGGCGCCGTTCGAGACCAGGCTCCCCAGGAGGCTTGCCACACCGAGCAGCAGGATGAGCCGGATCGACAGATCGCGGACCCCCTGCCGGGTGTCCGGGAAAGGATCGGGCATATTCCCGGGAGCCTTGGGGGGCCGTTCTCATTAAGTACTGCACGGACGGCGGGAGTGCCCTTATTTGTGCTCGCGGTGAATACCCTCATAGCACACACCCGGAACCGGATCGGGCTGTTCCGGGAGGCATGAGGGATACCGTGGAGCAGGGAGACCACCAACCGTATTCGCGCAGGTTCATCCTGTTACTGGTCACTGTCGCCACGTTTTTGAACCCGTTCACAGGCTCCGCGATCAACCTCGCCCTGCCGGCCATTGGGGCTGAGTTCTCTGCCGACGCCGCCACGCTTGCCTGGATCTCCAGCGCCTACCTCCTCTCGTCGGTCATCTTCCTCCTCCCTGCCGGGAGGCTCGGCGACTCCCGGGGGAAGGTCACCATCTTTGTGATCGGGATCGTGGTCTACACCGCCGGGGCCGTCCTCACCATCTTCACGCCCACCATAGGCCTGCTCCTCATCTTCCGTTTCCTGCAGGGGATGGGCGGCGCCATGATCTACGCAAACAGCGTGGCCCTGATCACCCACCTCTACCCGCCGGGAGAGCGGGGCTATGCGATCGGGCTCAACACCACCGCTGTCTATGCCGGGCTCTCGCTCGGGCCGTTCCTCGGGGGCGCCCTGACCCAGTTCTTCGGCTGGCGGAGCATCTTCATCGTGACCGCACTCCTCGCCGTCCCGGTCCTCTTCTACGCCGGAAAGTTCCCGGCGTTCTTAAACGAGTGGCAGCGCGAGCACTTCGACGTCCCGGGACTGGTCCTCTCCTCCGCCCTGATCCTCTGCCTCTTCCTGGGCCTGGCCTCGGCGACCACCCCGGCCGGTGCAGTCCTCCTCGTGGCAGCCTTCGTGCTCGGGGCGGTCTTCTTCCGGGTGGAGCGGCGGCAGCCCTGCCCCCTCCTCCCTGTCTCGCTCCTCGAGAAGAACCGGGTCTTTGCCGCCTCGAACGTCGCCGCCCTGATCAACTACAGCGCCACGTTTGCGGTCGCGTTCCTCCTCTCCCTCTACCTCCAGTACATCAGGGGCTACGAACCCGTCGCCGCAGGCACCCTGCTTCTGGTCCAGCCGATCGTTCAGGTCTTCGTCGCCCCGGTGGCGGGCCGCCTCGCCGACCGGATGCAGCCCGGGCTCGTCGCCTCGGTGGGGATGGCGCTCTCGGCCGTGGCACTCCTGGGCTTCTCCATGCTCAGTCAGACGACGCCGATCGCCGTGATCCTCACTCTTCTGGTCCTGCTGGGTCTGGGACTCGGGCTCTTCTCGTCCCCGAACACCGCCGCCATCATGGGCTGCGTGGAGAGGCAGTTCTTCGGGAGCGCATCGGCGATGGTGGCGATGATGCGGTCGCTTGGTATGATGCTGAGCATGGGGGCGGTCCTCGTGGTCTTTGCGGTCATCATGGGATCGACTACCGTTACCCCGGCGATATTCCCGGAGTTCCTCGCGAGCGTGCAGTTGATCTTCCTTGCCTTCGCAGTCCTCTCGGCCTTCGGCGTCGTTCTCTCGCTCCGCAGGAATAAATGTTGACATAAGGAACGAGAATTCTGGAAATAACCTCTCTGGAGCGAAGAGGAAGCGTTAAAACTCAGCGCATCCTGTGATCTTTTGAACGGATGGAGCTGGTGATCGGAAAGGACGGCGACCGCGAGATCGCCGTCGATGCCCAGGAGCTGGTCACGGGAAGGACCTGTATCATCGCGCAGTCGGGTGCCGGGAAGAGCTGGAGCATCGCGGTCCTCTGCGAGCAGCTCCTGCAGGCGCGGGTGGGGTTCTGTCTCATCGATACGGAAGGGGAATACTCCTCGCTCAGGGACCGGTTCCCCCTCCTCTGGATCGGCTCCAGCGACGGCTGCGACGTGGATATCGGGCGGGCGAACCTCCGGGAACTGATGCAGAACGCGATCTGCTCCCGGACTGCGGTGATCTTTGACGTATCAGAGGCCGATATGCGCGAGAAGGTGACACTCCTCGCCGAGATCCTCTACGACCTGGAGAGCGGGTTAAAGAAGCCCTTCCTGCTGATCGTGGAGGAGGCGGACAAGTTCATCCCCCAGTCGGGGGACTCCATCAAGAAGGTCGAGGAGATCTCCCGCCGGGGGCGCAAGCGCGGGCTCGGGCTGCTGGTCGCGACCCAGCGACCGTCGCTCGTGGCAAAGAACGTCCTCTCGCAGTGCAACAACCAGATCATCGGGAAGCTCTCGATCGAGAACGACTTAAAAGCGGTCAGCCTCTTCTTCTCGTCCCGCAAAGAGGTCGGCGAACTCGCGGAGCTCGAGCCCGGGGAGTTCTTCGTGATGGGCGGGCTCTCCCGGGAGAAAGTGAAGATGCGCTTTGGGGCCCGGGTGACGGAGCACCGGGG